>DASZKF010000040.1:0-17446 GCA_035947355.1 Pyrinomonadaceae bacterium
ATGAGGAGAGCTGCCCCACCGCGGGCGACAGCCTGACGCACTGGGACCTGCGCAGCGACAACATCTGCATCAGCGCCGGGCGGGCCGTGTTCGTCGACTGGAGCGCGGCCTGCCTGTCCAACCCCAGACTCGACCTCGGCTTCTGGCTGCCCAGCCTCGCCTACGAGAGCGGGGTCGCGCCCGAAAAGATTCTGCCCGACGCGCCGGAGGTCGCGGCGTGGGTCTCCGGCTATTTCGCCGCCCGCGCCGGCTTGCCTGAGATCAGCGACGCCCCGCGCGTCCGCACGGTTCAGCGGCGGCAACTGGAGACGGCGCTGCCCTGGGCCGCGCGCGCCTTAGACCTGCCCCCTTTGAGGGTTAATGGCGCGAGGTGAGGCGGGCGGCCTACGGGGTTGGCCGGGCGGCCTGTCTCTCGCTTGGAATGGCGCGGACGGTGACGGGGTGGCCCGAGACTGTGCCGCGCCAGAGGGTGCGGGTCTCGTGGCGGAGGTGTTTCCAGAGGGCGCCGCGCTCGTAGTCGTCGAGGTCGGGGGGGATGAGGTCGAAGACGGCGCGCGAGGCGACGACGACGAGCTTGCGGCGGGGGCGGGAGACGGCGACCGTGAGGCGGCGCGGCTCCAGAAGGAAGTCGCTCTCGGAGGCGGCGAACTCGCGGTCGGAGACCGTGGCCGAGACGACGACGAGTTCGCGCTCGCCGCCCTGGAAGCGCTCGACCGTGTCTATGGACTGGGCGAGGTGCGGCAGGCGCGCCGCGAGCAGCGCCTTCTGCGCGCGGTGCGGGACGACGATGCCGAGGCCCGCGACGGCGTCGAGCTTCAAACCCTCCGACGCGGCCCGCGCTATCCGCTCGACGAGCGCCGCCTCGAACTCGTTCGACTGCTGCGAGCCTTCCTCGTCGTGCTCGACGACGACCAGCGCGTGCTCCGGCGCCAGCGCCGCGCGCAGCCACCCCTCGTCAACGCCTTCGCACTCCGGCAGCCGCGCGCGGTTCTCCGAGCGGAAGTCTATCCCGTCCGTCGCGTAGACGTGGCGGCGGAGGAAGTCGGCGACCTCAGCGGGGATGCGGAACGAGCGGTCGAGCGCGACGCGCGCGAAGCCGAGTTCCTGCAGGTACTCGAAGATCGAGAGGAAGACGCGCGCCCGCTTCAGGTCGCGGCGGCCCTCCTCGCCCCACGCGTGCGCGAGGATGGGCGGCATCTGCCGGTGGTCGCCGACGGCCACGAACTGCCCGTCCCCGCGGAGGAACGCCGCGGCCGTCAGCGCCTCGGCCAAGCCCATCTGCGAAGCCTCGTCAACGACGACGAGGTCGAAGTGCTCGCCCGCCCAGTCCACCCCGCGCCCCTTCGATGCGCCCCGCTTGACCAGCCGGTAGAGCCCGCCCGGCGTCCCGCCAATCACGACCAGCGGCTCGGTCAACAACCTCTCCCACTGCTCGGCCGCGCCCACCTCCTCGTCACCTTCGGGCAGCACGCGCCCGACGCCCGCCGGGACGGCCTCGCCCGCGTCGTTGCACACCTTCACGACTTTAAGACGCGCCAACTGCGGAAGCCCGACCGTAAGGGAGGGCGTGACCGGTTCAGGTATAGGCATCTCTGACGTAAGCACGCCGCCCTCCCTCACGGTCGGGCTTCCGCCTGACAGCTCCCTCGTTCGCTTGACGACGGAGTCGAGGGCGACGCCTACGGCGGCGTGCGTGCGCGCGAGGACGGCGACGCGGAAGGGGCGGGCGGGCGTGGCCTGCGCGAGCATGCGCGAGAGGATGGCGAAGCCGAGCGTGTGGCTCTTGCCGGTGCCGGGCGGCCCCTGCACGACGAGCACGCGGTCGGTCAGGTGCTCGCCGATCACTTCGGCCTGCGCGCGGGTCAGGCCGTGCGGGCGCTGCGCGCGCGCGGCCAGCTCGGCGAACTCGCGCGCGTCGCGCAGCCGCCTGGGCCTTACGGCGCGGGGCCGCTTCCCCTCCTCGGGGTCGCTCAGCCAGCGGTAGAGGTGGTTTGTGGAGGCGTGCCGGCAGGCTTCGAGGAACTTGTCGGCGTTGAGGTCGTCGGCCATCTCGTCGGCCGTGTAGAGAGCGCCCGCCTCGGGCCGCAGCATCTGGTGCGGGTATCGGAAGGGCGAGTTCTTGAAGCTCATCGGCAGCAGCCGCAACGTCGCGCCCGCCTCGTCCAGCTCTTCGATGGTGGCGAGGCGGCCCCGCACGAGCCGCCACGCCGAGGGCGCTCGGCCCTCCTCGTCGGCGAGCGGGTTCAAGACTACCCAGTCGCCCGCGCGCAGCCGCAGCAGGCCGAGGTCTTTGGCCGTCACGCCGCGGCCGTCCGCGTCGGCGAAGCGGAAGCGCGCCCGCTCGGCGCGCGCGTCGTCCCGCTCAAAACTCTCGCAGCGGAGCAGACAGGTGCGGCCCGTCTCGGCGCGCTCGCGCGGCGGGAGCGAGAGGTGGAGCAGCTTCTCCTGGAGCGCGGCGTGGTGTTCGAGCAGGAGGAAGTCTTCGAGCGAGCGCGAGAGCGGCACCTCCTCCGGCTCGACCGCGACCTCGCCGAGCCTCGTGAGGTCGAGCGGCTCCTTGCCGACGCGCCGGTTCTTGTAGACGAAGCTCTCCTCGACGTGCTGCATGGCGCGCGTGCGCGCGGCGGCGAAGCGGCGGATTTCGTCGGCCGTCACGCCGAGGAAGCCGCGCAACTGCGCGCGCTCGCCCGCGCCCGCGCCCGGCGTCTCGCGCAAACGCCCCCAGGCCGCGTAGGCGTATTCGAGCGGTATCTCCGCGCCGAAGCGCGCCGCCGACTCGACGCGCACGAACGGCGCGGGCGCTTCGTCGTCCTCGTCCGCCTTTTTCAGATCGGGCTTGCCGAAGAGTCCCGACGCGGGGTCGCGGCGGAAGGTGCGGCGGTTGTCGAAGGCGCGGGCGCGGAAGCGGCGGCGGAAGTCGGTCTCTTCGTCGCGCCACTCGAAGCCGAGGGCGGCGGCGACCTCGTAGAGGTTGTGGCAGACGGGCGCGAGGTTGAGGCGCGCGCGCACCTCCTCGGCGAGCAGGGAGACCATCGGCTGCGAGAGGGCCGCGCGCGAGGTCAGCAGGTCATAGAAGGCCGGGACGGCGCAGAGCGCGTCGAAGTGGCGCGCGAGCGCGTCGAGCAGGGCGCGCTCGCCGCGCGGCGCGAAGGTGTAGACGTGCAGCGGGGCCTCGCCGGCACCCGCCACCTCGGCGACGGCCGGCAGCAGCCTCTGTATCCAGGCGACGAGCATCGCGCGCTCGGAGTCGGCGTCGGGCGGCGCGCCAGTCATCTCGACGACCTCGCGCGCGGCCGCGGGGCCGACGACGCGGGCGGCGACGAGGTAGAGCTTATCCTGGAGGTAGTCGCGCTGCGCGTCCACGAAGACGCGGACGAGGCCGGGGTGCTCGGCCGGGTCGGGCAGCGACCCGTAGTCCGAGCCGAGGACGTAGGGGCGGGCCTCGGTCTGCCGGTCGAGCCGGCGGACGGCCGCGCGCGCCCTCTGCGCGAGCACGGGCAGGCGCGAGGCGAGCGGCCAGCGCGCGGCGGCGCGCCGCACGGCGTCCCCGCTTTCGGGCGCGGCCTCCATCGCCCGCGCGCCGTAGCGCATGAGGGCGGCCAGCTGCGGCGCGCTCCGGACGCCGGCGGCTTCGAGCGCGCGCTTCTCGGAGAAGGTGAGCAGCGGGACGAGCGAGAGGTCGCCGCGCTCGGCCGTGTCGGCGAAGCAGAGCGCGTTGTAGGGGCAGCCGTCGCAGGAGGCGCGCAGGTGGTAGCGCGCGCCCGCGGGGCCGGCGCGCGCGGCGCGGGCCACGTCGGAGTCGGGGGCCGAGACGAGGCGCTCGATTTCGTCGAGGTAGAGCGAGAGGTCGAAGGTCTGCCACTCGTCCGTTAACTGCGTGTCGCGCGCGGCGACCGCGCCGCGCACCTCGAAGTGTTCGAGGCCGGCCGCGCGCAAGGTCGCCTCCAGCAGCCGCGCGTAGAAGGCGACCTGGAGGCGGAACGAGACGGTCTCGCGCGCGCTCGCCTTGAAGTCCACGACCGTCGCGCGCACCGCGCCGCCCTCGCGCGCGACCTCGACCAGGTCGGCCTGCCCCGCGCACTCCCAGGCGCCGAGCCGGCCGCGCAGGGAAGGCTGGTAGTAGAGCGCGCGGCCCGGCCCCTGCGCTCGAAGTTCCCTGACGAAATCCTCCGCCGCGGCCCCGCGCAGGTCCCGGACGGGCGCGCGCGCCGCGAGCGCCTCGACCATCTCGCGCTCGAACTCGCGCCCCGCGCCCGAGAGCAGCGGCGACAGCGGCTCGACCTCCAGCCCGTAGCGCGTGAGCAGGGCCTGCGCCTCCGAAGGGAAGAGCGCGAAGCGCAGGTGCCGCTCGCAACGGCCGCGCGCGACGTACTGCGCGAGCCGCTGCGCGGTCAGGGGCCGCTCGGTTTTGAAATCTACTTCGGGAGTGGTCGGAGGCATACGAGGTGGCGTCGTCGTCGAAGGCGGTTCGACGCTTGAAGCGTTGATTGAGTGCCGGGTGCGTCGGTCTTCAACACAGAGGCACGGAGGAGACACGGAGGGCACAGAGAAGAAGTTGTCTTCCTCTGTGAACTCTGTGTCCTCCGTGTTCTCCGTGTTAATCCTGCCGCGCCCGACCCTCAATGCGCGGGCGCAGCTTCAAGAATCTTAACCGCGCTTCTTCTTCTGCGCGACGACGGTGAGGCTGACGGTCTCCGAACGCTGCTCGGCGGCGCGGACGGCCTCGCGGGCGGCGGCGCGCTCCTCGTCGGTCGCGGAGAGGAACTCTTCGAGCCGGCTACGGACGGCCGAGAAGCTGACCTTGCGCTCGAAGAGCGCGCCGAACTCTTCGCCCAAAAGCTCCTCGGCGGCCGCGAGCCGCGCCGCGTCGTAACTGACCCGCGCCGCGAAGCTGCAGCGCACGCCGGCGTCGCCCGCGCGCAGCACGACCGCGTTCGAGACGCGCGGCCGCGCCTGCGCCGCGAGCTTCAGGCGCTCCTTAATCTCCTCCATGCGCGCGCCCACCCGCTTCGACTCTTCGTGGAGCGCGACGTACTCGGCCACCAGCGCCTCGACCTCCTCCTCGGCCGGCGGCGGCTCGCCGCCCGGCGACGCCGCGCCCGCGGCGTGGCACTCGGCGCACAGGGCCGCGCCGTCGGCCGCGCGCGCCATCACCTCGTCGCGCGGCACCAGCCCGCCGCAACCCGCGCACGACTCGTAGAACTCCGCCGCGCACGCCCGGCACAGCGCCCCGCCCGTCCGGTCGAGCAACGCCTCGCCCGCCCCGACCGCGCCCAGGCACTCCACGCACAGCGCGCCCCGCGCCTCAACCTCGCCGGCCATGAAACTCTTCCCAACTTCCATGAGAGACCTCGAAGAGGAGTAGACAGTAGTCAGTAGTCAGTAGACAGTAGAAATACTTTCGTTACCGAACCGTTCGGGTGTCAGCGCCAGCCGTCGCGGCGCGGAGCGCCTACTGACTACTGTCTACTGTCTACTGCTTTATCAATCTTCGCCGCCAGGATGAAGTCGCTTTCGCTGAGGCCGTCTATGGCGTGGGTGTATATTTTGATTCGCGCGTAGCCCCAGCCGAAGTTGAGGTCGGGGTGGTGGCCTTCGGCCTCGCTGACGCGGCCGACGCGGTTGACGAAGTCGAGGGCGTCGGCGAAGTTGGCGAACTTGTATTCCTTCGCCAGGTGGTGCTCGTCCTCGACCCGCCAGCCGCGCAGCTGCGCGGCGAGCGGCGCGATCTCCGCCCCCGTCAGCCGCGGCACGCCGCCGTGGCAGGGGACGCAGCGGCGCTCGGCCAGGCTCTCCATCCTCTTCTTCCGACTCCCCGGTGAGAATCCGCAGGGGCCGCGGCCCCCGCGGCCGCCGCCGGGCAAGCATTCTACACGCCGCGCCGCGCTCTTGCACGGCGCGCGCCGTGCCGGTAAGCTTAGGCCCTAAAGCTCCACACCCGCAATCTGCACTAAGTCAAGGAGGCGCATCGTACCGTGGCTGCCATCTACCCTTTTCGCGCCCTGCGTCCGCCCGGCGGGCGGGTCGCAGAGGTCGCCGCAGTCCCCTACGACGTGGTCAACACGGAGGAGGCGCGCGCGCTCGCCGGGGGCAACCCCCTGAGCTTCCTCCACGTCTCTCGGCCCGAGATAGACCTGCCCGCGGGCGCAGACCTCTACGCCGAAGAGACCTACGCGAAGGCCGCCGAGAACTTCGAGCGCCTGCGCCGCGAGGCCCCGCTCGAAGAGGAGCCGGAGCCGAGCCTCTACCTCTACCGCCTCGTCATGGGCGAACACACGCAGGTGGGCGTCGCCGCCTGCGTCTCGGTGGACGAGTACGACCGGGATTTAATCCGCAAGCACGAGCGCACGCGCCGCGACAAGGAGGACGACCGCACGCGCCACATCCTCGCTTTGCGCGCGCAGACCGGCCCCGTCTTCCTCACCTACCGGCCCGACCGGAGGATTGACGCGCTCGTCGAGGCCGAGACGAAGGGCGAGCCGCTCTACGACTTCGAGGCCCCGGACGGCGTCCGCCACACGGTCTGGCGCGCGCCCGCCCCCGAGCAGCTCGTGCGCTGCTTCGGCGAGGTGCCTCTGCTCTACATCGCCGACGGCCATCACCGCGCCGCCAGCGCCTCGCGCGCCCGCGCCGCGCTCAAAGAGAAGAACCCGGCACACACCGGCGAAGAGGAGTACAACCGCTTCCTCGCCGTCGTCTTCCCCGCCGACCAGATGCAAATCCTCCCCTACAACCGCGTCGTCAAGGACCTGAACGGGCTCTCGCCCGAACGGTTCCTCGCGGCCGTCGGGGAGCGGTTCCGAATAGACGAGGACGCGAACCCGCGCGGCCCCGGCAAGGCCGGGCACTATCACATGTACCTCGGCGGGCGCTGGTACGGCCTGACGCCTAAAGACGGCGGGGCGGCGAACCCCGGCGACCCCGTCGCCTCGCTCGACGTGAGCGTCTTGCAGGACAACCTGCTCGACCCCGTCTTAGGCATCAAGGACGTGCGGACCGACAAGCGGATAAACTTCGTCGGCGGCATCCGCGGCACGGAAGAGCTCGTCCGCCTCGCCGACTCGGGCCGCGCGGCGGTCGCCTTCGCGCTCTACCGCACGTCCATCGAAGACCTCCTGCGCGTCTCGGACGCCGGCGGCATCATGCCGCCCAAGTCCACCTGGTTCGAGCCCAAGCTGCGCGACGGCGTGCTGATTCACACGATTTAGTTTCGAGTTCCGAGTTCCGAGTTTCGAGTTCGGGCAGGCCACGTCGAAAGCCTCCGACTCACACAGAACAAACTCGAAACTCGAAACTCGGAACTCGAAACTTGAGTATGCCCGAGATCGAGACCAGCCGGCTGCTGATGCGCGCGTTCAGGAAGGAGGACGCGGACGAACATTTGCGCGTCGTCTCGGACGAGGAGTTCAGGCGGTACTTCCCGCCCCCGCCCGTCTTCCAGCCGACGCGCGACAGCGTGCTCGTCGGCATCGGCCGCTTCGTCGAGCACTGGCACCAGTTCGGCTTCGGCGTCTGGGCGCTGGAGCTGAGGGGGGAAGGGCGCCTGGCCGGCTACTGCGGGCTGCGCCACCTCGTCCCGACCGACGAGATCGAGCTGCTCTACGGCCTCGACCGCGCCCTCTGGGGCCGGGGGCTCGCGACCGAGGCGGCGCGGGCGTCGCTGCGCTACGGCTTCGAGCAGATGCGGTTCGCGCGCGTCATGGCCGTCGCGCACCCGCAGAACGCCGGCTCGCGCCGCGTCCTCGAGAAGTGCGGGCTGCGCTACGAACGCGACGCCGTCTACTTCGACATGAACTGCGCCTACTACGCCATCGAGCGCGCCGACTTCCGCGCCGACGACGCGCCCTACGCGCCGCGGCCCTGAAAATTTTCCCCCGGAGAGGCTTTGAACCATGCGTGTGCTGATCGCCGACAAGTTCGAACAGTCGGGCCGCGACGGCCTGGAGGCCGCCGGCTGCGACTACTCCTACCAGCCCGACGCCAAAGACGAGTCGCTCGTCGAGGCCATCGCCCACTACCAGCCCGACGCGCTCGTCGTCCGCTCGACCAGGGTCACGGAGGCGATGATGGACGCGGGCTCTTTGAAGCTCATCGTGCGGGCCGGGGCCGGCTACAACACGATAGACGTGGCGGCCGCCTCGCGCCGCGGCGTCTACGTCTCGAACTGCCCCGGCAAGAACTCGGTGGCGGTGGCCGAGCTGGCCTTCGCGCTCATCCTCGCGCTCGACCGCCGCGTGGCCGACAACGTCATCCAGCTCCGCGAGGGGCGCTGGAACAAGAAGGAGTTCTCGAAGGCGCGGGGGCTCTACGGCCGCACGCTCGGGCTGGTCGGGACGGGCCAGATCGGCCGCGAGATGGTCGCGCGCGCGCGCGCCTTCGGCATGAACGTCATCGCCTGGAGCCGGAGCCTGACGGAAGAGGCGGCGGCCGCGCTCGGCGTCGGGCGGCGCGCGAGCCCGAAGGAGGTGGCGCGCGAGGCGGACATCGTCAGCGTCCACGTCGCCCTCCAGCCCGAGACGCGCGGCCTGATCGGCGACGACTTCTTCGGCGCGATGCGCGACGGCGCCTACTTCGTCAACACCTCGCGCGGCGAGGTCGTGGATCAGGAGGCGCTGCGGCGCGCGATGCGCGAGAAGGACATCCGCGCGGGCCTCGACGTGTTCGCCGCGGAGCCCGCGGCCGCGGCGGGCGAGTTCGCCGACGACATCGCGCGCGAGCCGAACCTCTACGGCACGCACCACATCGGGGCCTCGACCGAGCAGGCGCAGGAGGCCATCGCCGCCGAGACCGTCCGCATCATCACGACCTTCAAGGAGACGGGCCGCGTCCCGAACGTCGTCAACCTCGCCCGGCGCAGCCCGGCCACGCACACGCTCGTCGTGCGCCACCGCGACCGCCCCGGCGTCCTCGCCTCCGTCCTCGGCCCGCTGCGCGCGGCCGACATCAACGTGCAGGAGATGGAGAACATCGTCTTCGAGGGCGCGGAGGCGGCCGTCGCCCGCATCAACCTCGACGCCGCCCCGCCCCCGGACACGCTCGCACAGTTGAAGGACGAGAACGAAGACATCATCGAGCTGAGTCTGCTGGAAATCCGCGAGTGACCGGCACGGGTTCTTGAAATGCTTCTCAAACTTTCCGCAACGCTTCTCCTGCTGCCGGCCCTCGCCGCGAGCGCGCAGACCCCCGCGCCGAGGGAGCCGCCTGCGCCCCGCACCCCGGCCGAGGCGTACCGGCGCGCGTCGGAGCCGACGCGGAAGCAGCACCCGAGCTTAGAGGAGAACGTCGCCGCCTGGGAGGAGCAGGGGCGGCGCGCGAGAGAGTTCGCGGCCCTCTTCCGGGCGGAGGACTGGCGCGGCGAGGAGCTTTACCATCTCGGGAAGCTGTACGCGGCGGCCGGCCAGCACGCGCTGACCGAGCGCGCGCTCAAGACGTACCTGCGCCGTCCGTCCGCCGCCCGCGCCGCCGACGCGCGCACGGCCCTGCTCTACGCCCTCGCGGCGCAGAAGAAGTGGGACGACGCGGTCGCCGTCGCCGAGGTCTTACTGAATAAATCGCCCATGAGCTACGACGTGCTCTACAACACCCAAAACCTCATCAACAGTCTGCGCGAGGCCGACGCCAAACGCGCCGTCGCCTTCGCGGCGAAGAGGCAACCGAAGCTGATGCGCTACGCGCTCGGGCAGACGAACAACCCGGCCGTGGGCTCGCTCCTGGATTTCGCGCTCGGACTGGGCGAGTTGTACAAAGCGGCCGGAGACGCCGCGCGGGCGGAAGCCTTCGTCCGCTCTTTCCGCGAAGAGTTCGAACGGAGTCCGCTGGGGGCGAAGCAAGAGCTGCGGGGCAGAGTAGAGGCCGCCGTCCTGCGCATCAACCTCATCGCGGAGGAGGCGCCGCGCCTCGCGGGCGGCGAGACCATCGGCGAGCTGCCGCGCCTCGACTCTCTGAAGGGCAAGGTCGTCGTGCTCGAATTCTTCGCGCACTGGTGCCCGCCCTGCGTCGCGAGCATCCCGGCCCTCAACCGCCTGAAAGAGAAGTACGAGCCGCGGGGGCTCGCGCTCATCACCGTCACGAGCTATTACGGCTACTTCGGCGAGCGGGAGAAGCTCGGCCCCGCGGAGGAGCGGGCGGCGCTGGAGGATTTGTGGCGGCAGCGCGAGGCGCGCTTCGGCCTGCTCGTCGGGCCGGACGAGAACTTCAAAGCCTACGGCGTGAGGGGCCTGCCCGTCACCGTCTTCATTGACCGCGCGGGCAAGGTGCGCAGCATCAAGAGCGGCTACGGCATAGACGAGCACACCGAGCGGTACGTCGAGTCGCTACTCGCCGAGCCCGCGCCGCCCCGCTAGCGCGTCAACAAGGCTTCTTACGGAGAGAGATTATTGGCACCCCGGTTCGGGGTTTTGCGTCTGACGAAAGGAAGGACTGAGGACTTATGACCGAGAGAATCTATAACTTCAGCGCCGGCCCGGCCGTCCTGCCCGTGCCCGTGCTCGAGCAGGCGCGCGAGGAGATGCTTTCTCTACCCGGCGTCGGCATGTCCGTGATGGAGATCAGCCACCGCTCGAAGACCTTCCAGGCCATCATTGACAGCGCCGAGGCGGGCCTGCGCGAGCTGCTCGCCGTCCCCGAAGGCTACCACGTGCTCTTCCTGCAAGGCGGCGCGAGTTTGCAATTCTCCATGATCCCCGTCAACTTCCTGCCGGCGGGCGCGAGCGCCGACTACGTCCTGACCGGGAGCTGGGGCAAGAAGGCCCTGAAGGAGGCGAAGAAGCAGGGCGCGGCGAACGTGGCCGCCGACATGGCCGACAGCCACTACAACCGCGTCCCCGGAGACGATGAGCTGCGGCTCGACCCCGGCGCGGCCTACGTCCACATCACCTCGAACGAGACCATCGAGGGCGTCGAGTGGAAGCGCGACCCCGAAGTGGGCGGCGTGCCGCTCGTCTGCGACGCCTCCTCCAACATCTGCTCGCGCCCCGTAGACGTTTCGAAGTACGCGCTCATCTACGCCGGCGCGCAGAAGAACCTCGGCCCCTCGGGCGTGACGGTCGTCATCCTGCGCGAAGACATGCTGGCGAAAATCCCCGACGGCCTGCACACGATGCTCGACTACCGCACGCACGTCCAGAACAAGTCGCTCTACAACACGCCGAACACCTGGGGCATTTACATTCTGGATTTGGTCTGCAAGTGGGTGAAGGCGCAGGGCGGCCTCGAAGGCATGCACCGCCTCAACGAGGAGAAGGCGCGGAAGATTTACGACGCCATTGACTCGACCGACTTCTACCGCGGCCACGCCGCCCGCGAGGCCCGCTCTCTGATGAACGTCACCTTCCGCCTGCCCTCGGAAGAACTCGAAAAGAAGTTCACCGCCGAGGCGACCGCTCAGGGCCTCGACGGCCTCAAGGGCCACCGCTCCGTCGGCGGCATCCGCGCCTCCATCTACAACGCCTTCCCGCCCGCCGGCGTCGACGCGCTCGTCCAATTCATGCGCGACTTCGAACGCACCAACGGCTAGCGCCTAAGCCCCGGCGTCACGTTCTGCCGCGGCCGCGGCAACAACGTGCCCGCCGAAGCTCGGTTGATTTCCGTCACAAGCCTTTCATACCAACGAAGTCAGCTTTCGCATTCCGCGAGTGCTTTGCGAGCCGCTTCGAGATTCGGGTGACGCAGGGTGGTGAAGATCTCGACGGCGCGCTGGACGTGTGGGAGGGCTTCCTTCTTCTGATCTTGCTGGACAAGGGCCCTAGCGAGGCATAGGCAGTTGCCGGCGATCAATTCCTTTCGGCCAACTTTTTCGGTCAAGGGTAGAGCCTCGTGGGCCAAGGCTTCCGCGCCGGGCCAGTCCTCGCGGACTAGCGCCAGTAGGGCCAGATTGACGGTGTAGGCGGCGATGCCTTCGCTATAGTTGATGACCCGAGCAATCCGCAGGGCCTCTCGGTAATCGCGCTCAGCGGCCTCTAGGTCGCCGAAAAGTCGTTCGGCTACGGCGAGAGAGTTCAACCCATGAACGACTTCCTCGCTCTCAGGGCTCAAGGTGCGCCAAAGCTCAACTGCTTGGCGGGAGGCTGCAATAGCGGCGGGGTAATCTTTAGCTAATCGGTGCCCAATTCCGCGCAAGTGAAGCGCCGTGGCCAGTTCATGGACGCCAGCTTGGGCCTCGCGCCAGTGAGCCTCGGCGCGGTCGCTGTAGGCGAGCACTTCTGCCGACTGTCCGCGTAGGCGATAGACCCAGCCGGCACTGTGAGCCCGCCAGCCAGCATTCCGGAAATCTTTGGCCGCCACAGCTTCGGCTTCAGCGTCCCGCGAGAGGACGAGCAACTCATCCCAGCGGCCGGTGAAGTCGAGAAAATTGCGTAACGCCTCGCACACGATCTGGAGCCGGTCATTTGGCCCTGCGAGGAAACGCGGGAGGGCAGCAGCGACCGTGGGCCACGCAGCGTCGAGCACGGGGAAGTTGTCGAAATTCTTGAAGCCGTTCTCTACTACCAGCGCGTAGGCACGCTTTTCGAGCCGGTCGCCGGTCTCAGCAATGACCTCGGGCTTCTGCCGCCGCAGGAAGTCGGCGACCATCGGCACGAGGGCGAACGCCGTTTCCTCAATATCCGGGACGACCAGGGAGCGGTTGGCGAGGCTGCTCAGGGCGGTCTCGGTTGGTTCCTCATCGCAGTCCGCGACCGCGGCGATGTGTTCCACTTTCGCCGGCAGGCTGAAGTAGGTGAGCGCGCAGAGGACTTTGGTCTCGGCCTCGGCGAACTCGTTCGCCAAATCGCCGAAGACGAACTCTAGCGGGTCGTTGTCCTCCGGGCAGGAGCGGAGGAAGTTAAGCGCATCGGTGATGGTGCGGCAGCTCCCGCGGCCGAGTTGCCCGGCCACCCAGCGCAGGAGCAGCGGGTTGCCGGCGGTCTGCTCATAAAGGGCGATGCGCTCGGCCTCGCCGGTCTTCGCGAGCAGCGGGTTGCGCCGTGCTAAGTCGGCGAGGGTTTCGAGCGCGGCCTCCCGACTAAGTTTTTCGAGGATGAGTTCCTCCGAGCCGGAGCCGATGCGGCGGCGGCTGGTGAGGATGGCCTTGCAGCCCAAAGGGAGGCGCTTGACGAAGGTGAAGAGTTTGTCTCGGTCTGACTTCGGCAGCGATTCGAGATTGTCGAGGATGAGAAGTGCCTGCTCGTCTCGGAGCGCGTCGAGCAGAAGCCGGATGCGCTCTTCCTCCGGGGCCTTCAAGATGTCCGACCGGTCTAGCTCGCGGGCGAGTTCGTTGAGCATTTCGAGGAAGCCGGGCAGGACGAAAACGCCCAGCTCGCGCACGCCGTCGTCGTCCAGCTCACGGTTCTTCACGGAGACGAAGACGATGCGCTTGAACTGTTCGGGCGGGCAGTCGTAGGCAGCGCGGACGGCGAGCGAGGTCTTGCCCATGCCGCCCGGCCCGTCAATGAGCGCGCCCCAGGTACGGTTTTCGGGGTCGAGGGCTTCGCGGATTTGCGCGAGTTCCGCCTCGCGGCCGAAGAAGGGTTGGAGGCGCGGGAGGTTGTTGGGAATGGAGGTGTGTCGGGCCGTCCCGTCGCCTGAAGAGGGATTGGTGTAATAGTCTTTGGGCCTGCCTTCGTTGAGCGCAAGCCGTTCGAGGATGACGGATGCGGCTTGCTCCGGCGTCAACTCGTCGAGGTCGGTATACCCGGCTAGGCCGCGGAGTCCCTTACCTTCTACACGGTCGAACCGGGTCAGCATCACCTCGCGCGTATTGCCCTTCTTGAGCAGACCATAGATGGCGTCCCACTCCAGGCCGCACCACTCCTTGTTCTCATAGTCGGGGCAGATAACCGCGACCAATAGATCAGACTCTTTTTCGTAGAGGTCTGGCAGGTAGAAGGCGAGGTTACTGCGCGAGAACTCGCCTTGATGGAATTTGTCGTAAAGGATGCGCTCCTTGCCAAACCGCCGCGCGAGGATGGCGGCGACTTTTTCGACGAAGTCGCGCTTTTCACCCGCGAAGGAGAAGGCGATGCGGAAGCGTTTGGAGTCCATAGTTCGACCCTGTGAGCGCGCGTAAGGGTTGCGGACGTGGCGGCCGGTTCTGATTATCCACGGCGGGGGCGGTTTAAAGTAAGGTCGCGCCGCCGGAAGTCTCCCGCTTGAGCGCCGCGGAATCTTTCCCTTTTAAGATTGATGAGAACGAAAATCCTGTTCCCCCTCGCCCTCTTCGTCGCACTCTCGGCCGCCGCGCTGCCGGCCGCGCAGAACCCCTCGAATAAACCGCCGACCGTCGAGATGACGGTCGAGAAGCGGCTGCGGAACGTGCGGCAGTTGACCTTCGGGGGGGAGAACGCGGAGGCTTATTTTTCGGGCGACGGGCGGCGGCTCATCTTCCAGTCGAAGCGCGACGGCCGCCGGTGCGACCAGATTTACACGATGCGCGCGGACGGCTCAGACCTCCGGATGGTCTCGACCGGCGCGGGCGCGACCACCTGCTCGTACCTCTTCCCTTCGGGCCGGCGGATACTTTACGCCTCGACGCACCTCGCCTCCGCGGAGTGCCCGCCCGCGCCCGACCGCTCGCGCGGCTACGTCTGGGCCATCCACCCCGGCTTCGACATCTTCACGGCCGACGCGGACGGGAAGAATCTCAAGCGGCTGACCTCCACGCCCGGCTACGACGCCGAGGCGACGGTCTCGACGGACGGCCGTAAGATCGTCTTCACCTCCGTGCGCGACGGCGACCTGGACATCTACACGATGGACGCCGACGGGCGGAACGTGAAAAGGTTGACGACGGAACTCGGCTACGACGGCGGCCCCTTCTTCTCGCGCGACGGCCGGCGAATCGTCTACCGCGCGCACCACCCGCAGACGCCCGAGCAGGTCGCGCGCTACAAGCAACTCCTCTCGGAGAACGTCATCGAGCCGGGCCGCTTCGAAATCTGGGTGATGGACGCCGACGGCCGCAACAAGCGGCAGGTGACTGACCTCGGCGTCGCCAGCTTCGCGCCCTTCTTCCTGCCCGACGGCCGCCGCGTCATCTTCGCCTCGAACTACCCGAACCCGCGCGGCCGCAACTTCGACCTTTACTTAATTGACGTGGACGGCCGGAACCTGGAGCGCGTCACCTTCAATGAGACCTTCGACGGGTTCCCGATGTTCTCGCCCGACGGCCGCAAGCTCGTCTTCGCCTCGAACCGCAACGCCGCCAGCCCCGGCGACACGAACGTCTTCATCGCCGACTGGGTGGAGGAAGAGAGTAGACAGTAGTCAGTAGGCTCCGCATTACGACCGCTAACGCTGAACGACGAACGACTCGATAGCTACTGTCTTTCTACTGGCTACTGGCTACTGACTACTGTCTACTTGAGTTTGAAAGCCATGCTGTACAGAAAACTTTTCCCCCGCCTGCTGCTCGCCGCGCTGCTGGTCGCGCCGCCGGCGGTCGCGCGGCAGGCGGCGTCGGAGAGGGCGGGCGCAGACGTTGAGCGTTTGCGCGCGCACGTCGCGCACCTCGCCTCCGAGAAGCTCGAAGGGCGCAGGACGGGGACGCGCGGCGCGGAGGAGGCCGCCCGTTACGTCGCCGCCGCGTTCGAGCGGCTCGGCCTCGCACCCGCCGGCGACGCGAAGGGCGCCGGCTCTTCCCGGCGCACCTTCCTCCAGTCCTTCCCGTACGTCGCCGCCGTCGAACTCGGCCCCGGCAACTCATTTGTGCTCTCCGCCCGCGGCTCGGAGCAAGACCTCAGAGTCGGCGACGACTGGGTGCCGCTCGGCTTCAGCGCGAACGGGAAGGTCGAAGGCGCGCCGGTCGTCTTCGTCGGCTACGGCATCACCGCGTCGGAGTTGCGGTACGACGATTACAAGGGCGCGGACGTGAGAGGCAAAGTCGCCGTCGCGCTCTCCGGCACGCCGGACGGCGACAACCCGCACGGCAGTTTCGCGCGCGCCGGGGATTCGCGCTTCAAGGCGGCGGCCGCGCGCGCCGCCGGCGCGGCCGCCCTCGCTATCGTCGCGCGCGAGGAGAACTTCAAAGACGACGGCCTCGCCCGCCTCGCCTATGACAACGCCGGCGACGCGGGCCTGCCCGTCGTCGCCGTCTCGCGCCGGGCGGCGGCCGGGTTGCTCGGGCTGTCAGGCCCCGCGCAACTCGCCGAGGTCGAGAAGTCTCAGCCGGTCGGGCTGCCCCCGTCCCCCGGCGCGTCCGGGCACGCGGGCGGGCCGCTGGCGGACAACGGCCTGTTTCACACCTGGAAGGAGTACGAGGGGACGCGCGGCGTCGCCCTCAGACTCTCGACTGACGTGGCGCGCAGGAAAGCGCCGGCCGCGAACGTCGTCGGCCTCCTCGAAGGCTCTGACCCGAAGCTGAGAGACGAAGTGATCGTCCTCGGCGCGCACTACGACCACCTCGGGCGCGGCGGCCGCGGGAGCCTCGCGACGCGGGAGGGCGAGGTGCACCACGGCGCGGATGACAACGCCTCGGGCACGGCGGCCCTCGTCGAACTGGCGCGGCTGCTCTCGCGCGAGAAAAAGAGGATGAGGAGGACGCTGGTCTTTGTCGCCTTCGGAGGCGAGGAGGAGGGCCTGCTCGGCTCGAAGTTCTACGCCGAGCACCCCGCGCGCCCGCTCGCGCAGACCGTGGCGATGCTCAACATGGACATGGTCGGCCGCCTCAGGGACGACGCGCTGACCGTGGGCGGCGTCGGCAGCGCGGCCGAGTGGCGCGCGCTGCTCGAGCGGGCCAACGGCAGGGCCTTCGACGTGGCGGTCTTCCCCGGCGGCGGCCGCGCGCCGCGCCCCGGCGAGAGGGCCGACGTGCCAATCATCGTGACGGGCACCGACGGCCGCGCCGCCGTCGAGGCCACGCCGCGCCGCCCCTTCCGTCTACGCCTCAACGAGGACGGCTTCGGGCCGAGCGACCACTCCTCCTTCTACGCCCGGCGCGTGCCCGTGCTCTTCTTCTTCACCGGCACGCACGAGGACTACCACAAGCCTTCGGACACGGCCGAGCGGATCAACTACGACGGGCTGGCGCGCGTCGCGGAACTCGTCCGCGACCTCGTCCGCGAAATCCAGTCGGCGGACGCGCGCCCGACCTTCACGCAGGCGCGGGCCGAATCCTCGGGGCGCGCGACCGGCTTCCGCGTCTACCTCGGCACCGTCCCCTCTTACGGCGACTCTTCCGACGGGATGAAGCTCGACGGCGTGCGCGAGGGCTCGCCCGCCGCGGCCGCGGGCCTCAGGGCCGGGGACGTGATCGTCCGCCTAGCGGGCCGCGAAGTGCGCAACGTCTACGACTACACGCAGGCGCTCTCCGAGATGAAGGCCGGGCAGGAGTACGAGGTCGAGGCGCTGCGCGACGGCCAGCGCCTCTCGCTCAAGATCACGCCCGCCGCTCGGAAATAAAAAAGTTTCGAGTTTCGAGTTTCGAGTATCGAGTTCGTTCAGCCCACGTCGTACCATTCGACTCACACTGAAC
>DASZKF010000041.1:0-3097 GCA_035947355.1 Pyrinomonadaceae bacterium
CCCCCCCCCCCCCCCCCCCCCCCCCCCCCGCGCCGCCGGGCCGGCCGAAGCATCCCCGGCCGCCGGCGAAGCGTCTCAAGCGGGCGCGGAGCGCCGCAACCCCGCGGGCGTGGCGCGCGCCTGAAGGCTCTAACCCTCCTCGCGCGAAGTGAGGTGCGACGAAGTTGACGGTCTGCCCCTGCTGCGGCTCGAAGTCCGAAGGCGACCTGCGCGGCGGCTGCGCGGCGTGCGGCGCGCGCGCCGTCGGCCCCCCGCTCGCGCGCCCCGAGCGCCTCCTGCCCGGCTACGGCCGCGCGCTCCTTCTGGCCTCGGCCGGCGCGCTCGCCGCGCTCGTGTTCGCCGCCGCCTTCGCGGCCGCGCTCCTGCGCCGCGAGAGCCTCGTCCTCAGTCTCGACTCGCTGCTGCGCGCCGCGGAGGCGGCGGCGTGGCGCCTGAAGGCGACGGTGCTCCCGCTCTCGACCCTGGCCGCGCTGCTCGGCGCGCGCGCCTACGCGGGGATGCGCCGCGAGCCCTCGCGCTTCGCCGGCCGCGGGGCCGCGCGCGCCGGCCTCGCGCTCACCTGCGCGGTGGCGGTCGCGCTCGCGGCGCTCGTCGCCGTGACGATCCCTGAGCGGCTGAGGCGGCGCGAGCTGGCGCGCGAGGCGGCGGGCCGGGCGCTACTTTACGCGGGCGAGCAGGCGCTGTCGCGCTACCGCGCGCGCTTCGGCACCTACCCGGCCTCGCTCGAAGACCTGCGCCGGCTCGACGACCCCGACTGCGAGATCGCGAACCTTTTGGTCGCGCTCGGGGCCGGCGAGTACAAGCCCGAGACCGACCTCGCCTCGCTCGCGGCCGGGCGCGGGAAGGGGCGCGGCCGTCGCCGGGCGGCGCGGACGCGCGCGGCCTCGGCGCGCACCACCGACGACCTCGCGGAAGCCGGCCTCGCGCTCACCAACTACGAGCTGACGCTGCCCGGCCGCGACGGGCTTCCGGGCACGGCCGACGACCTGCGCATCCGCGACGGCCGCATCCTCGCAGGCCCGCGCCAGCCCGTCAACGACGCCCGGCCCTCGCCACAGTGACTTTACCGACGGCTGACGATGGGCATCCTCGACATCTTCCGGCGCAAGCCGAAGGGCGACCCCGAGTCGGCCCGCCGCGCCGCGCTGCTGCGGGCGGGCCGCATCACGGAGGGCTCGATTTTCGACGTCATCACGGACGAGGCGGGGGCGATCACGCAGGTCTTCTACAACTACGAGATCAACGGCGTCGAGTACGAGTCGTCGCAGTCACTCGACCCTCAGCAGCGCGCGCGCTCGGCCGACTACTTCCCCGGCGCGCGCGTCACCGTCCGCTTCAACCCGCGCCACCCCGGCAACTCGGTCGTGGTGTGAGGTAGTCATCAGTTATCAGTAAAAGGCAAAAACTGACGACTGACGACTGATAACTGACGACTGTCTTCCACGACTCGCGGCCTTTAAGAAAGGAACTCACGTCATGCGCATCGCCTCATTCAACGTGGAGAACCTGTTCTCGCGCGCCCGCGCGCTCAACCAGGAGACGTGGGCCGAGGGCAAGGACGTGCTGGGGGCCTACGGCCGCCTGGGCGCGCGCTTGCAGCAGACCGTCTACAGCGACTCGGACAAGGAGGCGATCCTCGCCGACCTCGACCTGCTCGGCCTCAAGCGCAGCGACGAGTCGTCGTTCGCCATCCTCCGGCAGAACCGCGGCGGGCTCGTCAAGCGCGCGTCGAACTCGACGCAGATCGTCGCCAACGGCCGCGAGGACTGGGTCGGCTGGGTCGAGCTGAAGACCGAGGCCGTCAACGTCGTCGCCACCCGCATGACCGCCAAGGTCATCAAGGACGTGAACGCCGACGTGCTCGCCGTCGTCGAGGCCGAGGACCGCATCGCGCTCAAGCGCTTCAACGACCAGCTCCTCAAGGCGGCCGAGGCCGCCTACGACTGCATCATGCTGATTGACGGCAACGACGAGCGGGGCATAGACGTCGGGCTGATGACCAAGTCCGGCGTTGACATCGGGACCATCGTCAGCCACGTGGACGACTCCGTCCGGGGCCAGCGCATCTTCAGCCGCGACTGCCCGGAGTTCACCGTCCGCGTCGGCGAGCGGCGCGTCCTGCTCCTCGTCAATCACTTCAAGAGCAAGGGCTTCGGCTCGGCGGCCTCCTCGAACGCCCGCCGCAAGGCGCAGGCCCGGCGCGTGCGCGAGATTTACGAGCGGCGCAAGGCCGAGGGCGTGCAGGCCATCGCCATCGTCGGCGACTTCAACGACACGCCGAACAGCGACCCCTTGAAGCCGCTCCTCGGCGAAGGCTCCGACCTGCGCGACATCAGCGAGCACGAGAAGTTCGTGAGCGACGGCCGGCCCGGCACCTTCGGCAACGGCACGGCCTCGAACAAGATTGACTACCTCCTGCTCTCGCCGCACCTGTTCGAGCGGGTCACGCTCGGCGGCGTCTGGCGCAAGGGCGTCTGGGGCGGCAAACACGGGACGCTCTTCCCGCACTACGAAGAGATGACGAGTCCCGTCCACGCGGCCTCGGATCACGCCGCCATCTGGGCCGACATCGAACTCTAATCCCCCTGGGGCCGCGAGCGTCGAACATGTTCCGTAAGATTCTGATCGCCAACCGCGGCGAGATCGCCGTGCGCGTCATCCGCGCCTGCCGCGAGATGGACATCTCGCCCGTCGCCGTCTACTCCGAGGCCGACGCCGCCTCGTTCCACGTCCGGCTCGCCGACGAGGCCTACCTGCTCGGCCCCGCGCCCTCGGTCGAGAGCTACCTGAGCATCGAGCGCATCGTCGAGGCGGCGCGCCGCAGCGGGGCCGAGGCCGTCCACCCCGGCTACGGCTTCCTCGCCGAGAGCGCCGCCTTCGCCCGCGCCGTGAACGACGCCGGCCTCGTCTTCATCGGCCCGACGCCCGAGGCGATGGAGCTGATGGGGTCGAAGACCGGCGCGCGCCGCGCCGCCATCGCCGCCGGCGCGCCCGTCGTCCCCGGCACGACCGAGCCGCTCCGCTCGCTCGCCGAGGCGCGCGAGGTGGCCGCGCGCCTCGGCTACCCCGTGATGCTCAAGGCGACCGCGGGCGGCGG
>DASZKF010000042.1:0-24381 GCA_035947355.1 Pyrinomonadaceae bacterium
GTTGTAGAAGGAGACGTTGCCGGAGACGACCGGCGTGCCGAGCGCGCGGCACGCCTCGGCCATGCCGTCGATGACCTCGGAGAACGACCACATCACCTCGGGCCGCTCGGGCGAGGCGAAGTTGAGGCAGTTGGTGATGGCGACGGGGCGGGCGCCGACGCAGGTGACGTTGCGCGCCGCCTCGGCGACGGCGAGCCGCGCGCCCGCGCGCGGGTCAATCGCGCAGTAGCGGCCGTTGCCGTCGAGGCACATGGCGAGGGCGCGGCGCGTCTCCTTGATGCGCACCACGGCCGCGTCCGCCCCCGGCAGGACGGCCGTGTTCGTCCGCACCATGTGGTCGTACTGGCGGTAGACCCACTCCTTCGACGCCACGTTCGGCGACGCGAGCAGCAGCCGCAGGGACTCGTTCGGGTCTTCGCCCGCGTCCGACGTGAGCGCGCTCGGCGCTGCGAGCACTTCGTCCAGCTCGCCGGCGTTGACGACCGGGGCGTTGACGGCCTGACCGCCCGCGCCGGCGTCGCTCCTCACCTGGCTCGCGCTCCCGGCCTCGGGCGCGCGCATCGGGCGCTCGTAGCGCGGGGCCTCGTCGGTCAGGTACCGGGAGGGGATTTCGGCGACGCGCTCGCCCCGGTGTTTGACGACGACCGAGCCGGTGTCGGTCACGCGGCCGATGACGACGGCGTCGAGGTCCCACTTGCGGAAGATGTCTATGACCTGCCGCTCGCGCCCGCCGTGGGCGACGATGAGCATCCGCTCCTGCGACTCCGACAGCATGATCTCGTAGGCCGTCATCCCCTCCTCGCGCTGCGGCACGAGGCTCAAGTCCAGCTCGACGCCCGTGCCCGCGCGCGCCGCCATCTCGCAAGAGGAGGAGGTCAGCCCGGCCGCGCCCATGTCCTGAATCCCCGCCACCGCGCCGGCGCGCATCGCTTCGAGGCAGGCTTCGAGCAGGAGCTTTTCGAGGAAGGGGTCGCCGACCTGCACGGTCGGGCGCTTCTCCAGAGCCTCCTCGTCGAACTCGGCCGAGGCCATCGTCGCGCCGTGGATGCCGTCGCGGCCCGTCTTCGCGCCGACGTATAGAATCGGGTTGCCGACGCCCTCGGCCTTTCCGAAGAAAATCTGGTCGCGGCGGACGAGGCCGAGGGCGAAGGCGTTGACGAGCGGGTTTAAGGAGTACGCGTCGTCGAAGGCGACCTCGCCGCCCACGGTGGCGACGCCGAAGGCGTTGCCGTAATGCGCGATGCCGGCCACGACGCCGGCCAGGAGCGCGCGGTTGCGCCGCCCGTGCTCCGGGTGCGAGAGGCTGCCGAAGCGCAGGGAGTTCATCGAGGCGACGGGGCGCGCGCCCATCGTGAAGATGTCGCGCAGGATGCCGCCGACGCCGGTGGCCGCGCCCTGGAACGGCTCGATGAAGGAAGGGTGGTTGTGCGACTCGACCTTGAAGGCGGCGCACCAGCCGTCGCCCACGTCCACCACGCCCGCGTTCTCGCCCGGCGGGACGATGACGCGCTCGCCGGTCGTCGGCAAACGCCGCAGGTGGACGCGCGAGGACTTGTAGGAGCAGTGCTCCGACCACATCACGGAGAAGATGCCGAGCTCGACGAAGGTCGGCTCCCGGCCCAACAACTCCTTGATGCGCGCGAACTCCTCCGGCGTCAGGTTGTGTGCGGCGACCACTTCGGGCGTGATGGCTTCAGCGTTCATTTCCGGGCCGAGAAGAACGGAGATAAGAAGACCCGACAGGATAAAGGCTCGCGCCGTTTTCTTCAAACGCGGACGCGGGGGAAGGAGGGAATAGCCACAGAGACACAGAGACACAGAGAACAAGCAATCAAAAAACCCTTGCCGGAGAGTTGGGCGGCGGATTTTAAATCTCAACTCTCCGGCAAGGGTTTTTGTTTGTCTGTTCTCTGTGTCTCCGTGTCTCTGTGGCTAATTTTTATTTGATCTCCAACTGTTCGGCGAGCCAGACGGTGCGGTCGTGGCGGATGATTTCGGCGGCCATGTCGTGGTCGGAGGCGTAGGTGGCGATGCGCTTCGGCTCGGGGGCGGCCCGGTAGAATTCGAGGAAGTTGTCGCGCGGCGTGTACTTGTCGTGCTCGCCGAACTGGAGGAAGAACGAGCCCTTGGCGCGGCCGAGCGCGGTCACGGGGTCTATCTGCGAGAGCCGCTCGCGGAAGCGCGCGAGGTCTTCGCCCGTGGGGACGCCGGTCGAGGAGCCGAACAGGTACCAGTCGGCGAAGCGGGAGGTTCCGGCGATGAGCGCGTAAGCCTTCGGCCGCGCGTCGGCGGCCGCCACGAGCGCGCCGAACATCGCGCCGTAGTCGTGGCCGACGAGGCCGACCCGTCCGGCGTCCACGCCGGGCAGCGAGACGAGCACGTCGAGCGCGCGCCGGAGGTTCTTGGCCTGCGCGACCGAGTTCTCGAAGTCGGTCTGCCAGCGGCGGGCCTTGTAGCGCGCGGGGTCTGACCAGAAGGTCGAGACGAGCAGAGAGACCGTGCCGCGGCGCGCGAGCGCGCGGGCCTCTTCGAGGTACTGCGTGCGGTTCGAGGTCGGAGAGGAGGGCTCGAACCAGTGGACGAAGAGGACGCCGGCGAAAGGCCCCGCGCCTGACTCGGGGCGGACGACGTAAGCCTCTACGGTCTCGCCCACGCCGCGGAACGTCACGTCCTCGACGACCGCGCCGTCGCGCCGCTCCGTCCCGACCGCCTTGAGTTCGAGCGGCGCGCGCTCGTCGTAGGAGAGCAGCTCCGCGAGGCCCCCGGCCGGCGGCTTCGCGGCCTCCGCCGCGCGGGGCTGCTGCGCCGGGGCCGCCTGCGCGCCGCCCGCGAGGGCGCGGTCAATGGCGGCCTGCAGCTCGGGCGGCTTGATCCGGCCGCGGTGCTTGTAGACGAGCTGGCCGCGCGGGTCGTAGAGGAAGGTGGCGGGCAGCTCGCCGCGCCACGTCGGGTCGAAGAAGGAGATGGCGGCCTCGGGGTCGTCGGCGTTGAGGAGGTAGGCGGGGATGTGCGTGGCGCGCATCTCGCGGAGGAACTGTGGGACGACCGAGCCGATGTCGGAGACGTCGTCGAGCGAGACGGTGACGAAGTCGAGGCGCTCGGCGCTGTAGCGGCCGCGTATCTTGACGAGGTCGGGGAACTCGTCGCGGCAGGGCACGCACCACGTCGCCCAGAAGATGACGAGCAGCGCCCGCCCGCCGCCCGCGCTCGCCTCCAGCAAGGACTTCAGCGCGGCCTCTTTGATCTCACTCACCTTGAAGCCGGCCGGCGGCTCGGCCGCCCCCTGCGCCGCGGCCCGCGGCCCGCCCCACGCGACCAAGGCGACGACGACGCAGAGCGAAAGGCGGAGGCAGTGGTTTAGTCTCATGGCGAAACTCACTGAAGAAGTTTCGGGTTTCGAGTTTCAGGTTTCAAGTTAAAACAAAGCCTTGTCTTTAACTCGAAACCCGAAACTCGAAACCTGAAACTTCTTCAGTCTTAGCCGCGCTTGATCGAGCAGCCGAAGGCGCGGGCCTCGGCCTTGGCGACGGGGCGGCCGGCGAGCGTGGCCTCGACGGCGTCGCGCAGCTCCTGCGAGGTGATCGCGTCGCCGTTGCGCGAGTTGTCTATGCGCCCGCGGTAGACGAGCTTGTTCGAGGCGTCGAGGAAGTAAGCCTCGGGCGTGACCTGCGCGTCGAGGCGGTCGGCGATGACGTTGCCCCTGTCCTTGAGGACGGGGAACGTGAGCCTCTTGGCCGCGGCGTGCCGCTTGATGTCCTCGGGCGTCTCCGCCACGTTCGAGTTGATGCCGACGACGTGGACGCCGCGCGCTCTGAGGTCCTGCGCGAGCTTCTCCATCCGCTCGTCGTAGGCGTTCGAGACCGGGCACTGGGTCGAGATGAAGATGAGCACCGTCCCGTGCTTGCCCTTGAGCGAAGAGAGCGAGTGCTCGCGCCCGTCGGCGTCGGGCAGCGTGAAGTCGGCGACGACCGCGCCGATGGCCCCGCCCGAGGCGTCCGAGGCGACGGCGGCCGGCGCTAAGACGCCGGCGGCGAGCGCGCACAGCAGCGCGGCGGTGTAAAGTTTTCTCATGGGTTCTGACCAAAACTCCTTTCGCGAATCTCTACTGGGAAGAATCGAGAGCTTAACAAAAGCGGTCTGAAGTCCAAAGTCTAAAGTCCGAAGTCCGCAGCCCGCGGGCGAAAGTTTTACAGAGGATTTACAAAAGCAGTAGACAGTAGACAGTAGTCAGTAGCCAGTAGAAAAACCTCCGCTTGCGAATCGTTCGGGTGTCAGCGTCAGCAGCCTTGATGCGGAGCCTACTGTCTACTGTCTACTTCTTTTCAGCGTGAAGCGCCAGAGCATGCGTTGTTCGGTCGCGTCGTAGTATTGCTCGCCGCCGGTGACGCGCCAGAAGCCCATGTGCTGCCAGCGGCCGACGCCGAGCTTGTTGAAGAGCGGGACGGCGTGGCCGGTGCGGGCGGCGTCGAGCAGAGCGCGGTTGGGCGGGGTGAGCTGCTGGTCGCCGCGGCGGCCGTGGCCGACGTAGAGGATGGTGTCCTCGTCCGCGGCCGCGTCCGGGTAGCAGGGGTTGAGGCGGCCGAAGTCTGTGAGGAGCGAGACGAGGCGTCCGTCCTTTTGATAGACGCCGTGGCGGACGCGGTGCGTGCGGCTGACCTCGGCCCAGGTGAGGATTTCGTCGCCCGGCGGCCGCACCGGCGGCGGAGTCTCGGCCGCGCCCCGTCCGCCTCCACGCCCGCGCCGACTTTGCGAACTGGGGAGCATCGCGCCCGGCTTCAGGCGTGCGCGGCCAGGGTGGCGGCGAGCGAGCGGAAGACGTCGCGCCCGTCCGACGAGCCGAGCAGGTCTTCGCAAGCCCTTTCGGGGTGCGGCATCAGGCCGAGCACGTTGCGCTCCCGCGAGCAAATCCCCGCGATGTGGTCGCGCGAGCCGTTCAGGTTGGCCTCCTTGGTGAGTTCGCCCGCCGCGTCCGAGTAGCGGAAGACGATGCGGTCTTCGCGCACCAGCTCGTCGTAGGTCTCGTCGTCGCAGACGTAGTTGCCCTCGGCGTGCGCGATGGGGAGTCTGAGCACCTGGCCGGCGTGCAGCATGTGCGTGAAAGGCGTCTCGGTCGTCTCGACGCGGACGCGGACGTGCTGACAGATGAAGTGCAACTCCTTGTTGCGGATCAGCGCGCCCGGCAGGAGCCCCGCCTCGCACAGAATCTGGAAGCCGTTGCAGATGCCTAAGACGAGCCCGCCGCGCGCGGCGAACTCCTTGACCGAGGCCATCACGGGCGAGAAGCTGGCGAGCGCGCCGGCCCGGAGGTAATCGCCGTAAGAGAAGCCGCCCGGGATGATGACGGCGTCGTAGGGCGAAAGATCAGTCTCGCGGTGCCAGACGAAATCCACCGGCTGCCCGACGTGCTTCGAGATGACGTGGTAGGCGTCGTGGTCGCAGTTCGACCCAGGGAAAACGATCACGCCGAATTTCATCTTTCGATCTCCACGCGGTAGTCCTCGATGACCGGGTTCGAGAGACGTACCGTTAAGCTGCCTTGTATTCCTAACAGTTATCTAATCCTTAGCCTTGAGGCCCAAGCTTTGTTAAGCCATCAATGGTACTAAGCGCCTGTTGCAATTGAGACTCAAGCCTCCTGAAACCGGCTACTGAATCACGGTAGATGAAGCATCTGAGGTGGCGCAAATCAAAGGGGACGTGCTCGATTGCCTGCGAAATAATAATAACCTCTTTGCCGACTGCATGGGCTAACCCTATCTCGTAAAAAACATTCGCGTTTTTGCCTGTGACATCAGCTATGATGATTTTAGCCTCATTAATTAACTTCCAAATATCTTCGATGATAGCTTTCGAGCCATAAAGGTCATCAGCACGAACACAGTTAAGCCCGAATTGTTCAACAACGGGCTTAACTATCTCGTCATAAATTGGCCGAAATTCCTCAGCGAATGGCATCAAAACAAACGATAATTTAGGGTCTACTT
This sequence comes from Pyrinomonadaceae bacterium, assembly GCA_035947355.1. GTDB lineage: Bacteria > Acidobacteriota > Blastocatellia > Pyrinomonadales > Pyrinomonadaceae > QHXN01. Next base: position 5,985 of record DASZKF010000042.1, read on the forward strand.
TAAAGCTCTTTCCTCTGAAAATAGGGTTATGTAAACCTAACGGGGCGTTTTCTCCCAACTCTTCAAGTATAGCCTTTAACTGTCCCCGTAGAAATATCTGCCTGTGCTCATCTTTTATAGCCTGCGTGGCTCGCTCATTTATTTCACTCTCAAGTTGTGCTTGTTGTCCCCCTTTTATTAGAACCTCATACGCAAGCCTCAGCCGTCTGCGAGGGTTCAACTCTAACAAGCAAGGAAGCAGGTTCTCGTATTTCCCCCCGGACCGACAGACCAATGTATCAGCAAGGTCTCCCGGTGCAGCATCATAAGGGATAGGAAACATGGGGTCGTCTAATTTTAACTCCGGTTTATACCTTGAAAGTACCGATACAGCCTGCTCAATGTCCTTTTTAGGCGGGAGGGTTATATCATCTTTCGAGTTTGTCTCGGTTACATCCATCGGTTCTATTAAAAGGAAAGGGGATGACCTTATTACCTTAGAAACTTGAACCCTTTTTAGACCGCGAACAGTAACCTTAACAGATGGCTCGTCAGGAAGAGGTAGCTTTGGATGTTCGATTAGTTCACACAGAGTACCTATTGGGTGTAAATCATCTACGCCTGGAACCTCGACGCCTTCATCTATCTGTGTGAAAAGGGCAATCTTCTTATGAGATACAATAGCATTTTGTAATGCAAGCTTAGATATTTCCCTCCCCACTTTAAATCTAACTACGCAGTTCGGTAAAACCGCTACCCTTTTTAATGGAAGGATATTGAGTGGTAATAGAGCCATATCATCACTATTTCGCTCGGTAGTTAACTTCCCTTTACCCATATTATTGCCTCTACTTTCCCCGCCATTATTCTTACCCATCTTGGGGTTTTCGATTCAACGCTTTCTTTCCCTTTGTACATGAGAGTCGCAGATGGGTTGTCGGCCTCGGAGACATCCGGTCGGAGACGGTCATCTTAGACGATTCGCCCTAGAAGACAAAGAAGATGTGCAAAAAGTGAGGCCAGCCTAAAATAGGCCGGCCTCCTCTCGTAAGTAATATCCGTCGAAGTACGCTCCGGCAGCTTGTATGCCTGAAGTGTGCTGCATCGTCACCTATCGAAAAAGCATAGAGAAGTTGGCCTCAGAGACGTAACCTTGATGGCTTCAAAAGCCTGGAAATTCAGCCGAATTTCATCTTTCGATCTCCACGCGGTAGTCCTCGATGACGGGGTTCGAGAGCACGTCACGCGCCACCGCTTCGGCCTCCTCGCGGGCGCGGGCCTCGTCAAGCGCGGGGTCGAGGGCGATCTCGAAGTACTTGCCCTGGCGCACGTCGGCGATCCCGCGGTAGCCGAGCAGCTCGACCGAGTGCTGGATGGCCTTGCCCTGCGGGTCGAGCACGCCCTGTTTCAGCGTCACGTAGACTTTGGCTTTCACGTCTCTTGGATGCTCCCTCAAAAATATACGTTTCGAGTTTCGGGTTAAAGACAACCACTTTCTTGGTAAGCTCAAGCCCGAAGCCGCGAACTCGAAACCCGCAACTCGAAACTCGCAAACCGCCGCGCGCGGGCGCGGCTACAGGCTCATGTGCATCTCGTGCTGGCGCTCGGTCTCGACGAACCCGCTCTCCAGGAGCGGCCGCGCGAACAGACTATGCTCCGGCTCGTTGACGATTTTCAGCGTGCCGGCGGCCGCGCCCAGACGGCCGCACAACTCGCGCGCGGCGCCGGCGTCGGCGGCCGCGAGGTCGGAGATGTAGTCCGAGCCGTCGAGCGCGCGGCCGACGAGCGCGTAGGCGCGCGGCGCGTCGGCCGGGCCGACGCGGAAGCCGCGCAGGCGCGCGGCGAGCAGGGCCGGCAGGTCGCGCTGCCACGCGGGCCGGACGGCGTGCAGCCTCTCGAAGTGTCGGAGCAGCTCGCGCGCCGGGGCCTCGTCCGGGGCGGCCGCCGCGCCGCGCGCGCCGCCGGCCCGCTCCATAATAAGCAGGTCGCGCTCGACGCGCATCCCCGCCCGCTCGTAGAGGCGGCGCGCCGGCGTGTTGCGCGCCAGCACTTCGAGCGACAGGCGGCGAAGCCCGAGCGTGCGCGCGCGCCCGACGAGGGCCGACATCAGCTCGCGGCCCCGGCCCCGGCCCCTCTGCCCCTGCACGACGGCGAAGCCCGCGACCCACCCCGCCTCGCCGCGCACGGCGAGCGCCGCCACGCCCGCCAGCGCGCCCCCGTCGTAGGCCAGCAGCGAATTCGCGAGGTCGTACTGCTCGAACCTGACGCGCCGCGCCAGCGCCGCGCCGTCCAACGCTATCGGGAACTGATAGCCCTCGAACGCGGCCGTGAACGCGGCGGCGTACTCTTCGAGCGACACCGACGTCGCCGGGACGAATCTCAAAGGTTCACCGGACAAGGTAGCTCCGAAGAAGTAGACAGTAGACAGTAGCCAGTAGACAGTAGGCTCCGCATTAACTCCGCTGACGCTAACGCCCTAACGACTCGATACCGAAGGTCTTCCTACTGACTACTGACTACTGACTACTGTCTACTTCTTCCTCCCCGGCCCCCACAGGGCGCGGCCCGGGCGGGCGTTGGTGTGCTCGCCGTCGCGCAAGACCTGGGTGCCGTTGACGAAGACGTGGCGGACGCCGACGGCGTACTGGTGCGGCCGCTCGAAGGTGGCGCGGTCGGCGATGGTCTGCGGGTCGAAGACGACCACGTCGGCAAACGCGCCCGCGCGGAGCAGGCCCCGCCCTTCGAGGCCGAGGTTCGCCGCCGGCAGCCCCGACAGGCGGCGGACGGCCTCGGCCAGCGTGATGATCTTCTCGTCGCGGACGTACTTACCTAAGAGCCGCGCGAAGTTGCCGTAGGCGCGCGGGTGCGGGTTCGACTTGAGGAAGACGCCCTCGGGGGCCTGCGACTCGGCGTCCGAGCCGAAAGAGACCCACGGCAGCGCGATCTGCCGGCGGATGTTCTCCTCCGACATCAGGAAGTAGACGGTGCCGACGCGCGAGCGGTCTTCGAGCACGAGGTCGAGGATGGTCTCGATGGGGTCTTTGCCGCGCATCCTCGCCACCTCGGCGAGCGACTTGCCCGTCAGCGGCTTCAGCTGCTCCGACTTGAAGCCGACGAGCAGGATTTTTTCGGGCGAGCCGGCGGCGTGGTAGAGGCTCTCCCAGTCGCCCGTCGGCGCGCGCATCTCGGCCGCGATGCGGGCGCGCCCCGAGGGGTCTGCGAGCCGCTTGAACAACTCCTCGTAGCCGCCGCTCAAGGCCCACGGCGGCATCGAGGCTTCGAGCCCCGTCGCGCCCGCCGGGTAGGTGTACATGTCGGCCGTCACCTTCAGGCCCTCGCGCCGGGCCGCCTCGACCATCTCGATGACGCGCGCCATCTTCGGCCAGTTGCGGTCGCCCGAAGCCTTGAGGTGGTAAATCTCCGCCGGGATGTTCGCCTCGCGGCTGATGCGGATCAGTTCCTCGACCGCCTCGACGAGCTTGTCGCCCTCGCTCCGCATGTGCGAGATGTACTTGCCCTGGTACTGGGCGGCGACCTTGCAAAGCTCGATCAGCTCCTCGGTCTTGGCGTAGAAGGCCGGGGCGTAGATGAGCGACGAGCCGACGCCGAGCGCGCCCTCCTCCATCGCGCGGCGGACGAGGGCGCGCATCTCCTCCAACTGCTCCGGCGTGGGCTGTCTGTCTTCGAGGCCGACGACGTGCTCGCGCACCGTGGTCGCGCCGACGAACGAGGCGACGTTCTGCGAGACGCCGCGCCGTTCGAGGTGTTGGAGGTACTCGGCGAGCGTCGTCCACTCGACGGCGAACTTGATGTCGCCCTGCTCCTCGACGACCCGCTTCTTCATCGCGTCGTTGAGCGGCCCCATCGACCAGCCCTCGCCGAAGATTTGCGTCGTCACGCCCTGCCGCACCTCGCCCTGCGAGCGGCCGTCTTCGAGGAGCGACTCCGTAGACCACGACAACATGTTGATGAAGCCGGGCGCGACGGCGAGGCCCGCCGCCTCGACGGTCGCCTTCGCCCGCGCCGCCGAGAGGTCGCCGACGGCCGCGACGCGGTCACCCCGGAGGCCGACGTCGGCGCGCACGCCCTCGGCCCCCGTCCCGTCGTAGACCGTCCCGCCCCGAATGATCACGTCGAACTCGGCCGCGGGCGCCGGCGCGACGCACGCCGACTGCGCGGCGAGCAGCAGAGAGAAGATTAAGGCGGCGATTCTCTTCATAAGTTCCGGGCGGAAGCCCGACCGTCAGGGAGGGCGTTCTGGTTCCGTCAGCGGCGCGCGCGGCTGAATTGAGTCGCCCTCCCTCACGGTCGGGCTACTGACTGTTGACCGAAGACGCGTTCGTAGATGCGTTCGACGTTGCGCATATAGGTGTCGAGCGAGAAGACGCGCTCGACGCGCTCGCGGGGGAGCCGCGCCGCGATGTCTGGGTCGGCGAGGACGAGGGCGCGGAAGTCTGTGCCCTCTTCCCAGGCCCGCATGGCGTTGCGCTGCACCCAGTGGTAAGCCTCCTCGCGCGAGACGCCGGCCTGCGTGAGCGCGAGCAGGAGCTGCTGGCTGAAGACGAGCCCGCCCGTCGCCTCCAGATTCTTCAACATGCGCTCGGGGTAGACGACGAGGTTGTCGAGGAGCGACGCCGTCTTCGCCAGCATGTAGTCGAGGGCGATGGAGGCGTCGGGCAGGACGACGCGCTCGGCCGAGGAGTGCGAGATGTCGCGCTCGTGCCAGAGCGCCACCGACTCCAGCCCCGCGACCGCGTAGCCGCGCAGCAGCCGGGCCATCCCGCAGATGCGCTCCGAGAGGATCGGGTTGCGCTTGTGCGGCATCGCCGAGGAGCCCTTCTGCCCCTTCTTAAATCTCTCCTCCGCCTCGCGCACCTCCGTGCGCTGCCAGTGGCGCACCTGCAAGGCGAACTTGTCGAGCGACGAGCCGACGACGGCCAGCGTCGTGAGGTACTCGGCGTACACGTCGCGCTGGATGATCTGCGTCGAGACGGGCGCGGGCCTCAGCCCTAGCCGCGCGCAGACGCGCTCTTCGACCTCCGGGTCGAGGTGGGCGAAGGCCCCGACCGCGCCGCTGATCTTGCCGACCGCGACGGCCTCGCGCGCGCGCCCGAGCCGCGCGCGGTTGCGGCGCGTCTCGTCGTACCAGAGCGCGAAGGTCAGCCCGAACGAGGTCGGCTCGGCGTGGACGCCGTGCGTGCGCCCGACCTGCGGCGTGTGGCGGAACTCGAAGGCGCGCCGCCGGAGGACTCCGAGCAGGTCGTCCGTCCTCGCGAGCAGCAGGTCGCAGGAGTCGCGCAGCAGGAGGGCGTTGGCCGTATCCACCACGTCCGAGGAGGTCAGCCCGTAGTGGACGAAGCGCGCGGCCTCGCCGATGTTCTCGGCGAGCGCCGTCGTGAACGCGATCACGTCGTGGTCGGTCGTCTTCTCGATCTCGCCTATGCGCTCGACGGTGAAGGCCGCCCCGCGCTTTATCTCCTCGACCGCCTCGCGCGGGATCGTCCCCATCTCGGCGTGGACTTCGCAGACGGCCAGCTCCACGTCGAGCCACTTCTGAAATTTATTTTGCTCCGACCAGAGCGCGCCCATCTCGGGCAGCGTGTAGCGTGGGATCATCTTCGCTTTGCTCAGAGTTTCGGGTTTCGGGTTTCGAGTTCTTCTGCCGGGCCTTGAAGTTCGACTCTCAGCGAAGACTCTCAACGGGCCGAAGACAAACTCGAAACCCGAAACTCGCAACCCGAAACTTACTTAAGGGCGTTGGAGCTGACCGAGTAGCCGGCGAGGAGCCAGCCGCCGCCGCGTTCGAGCAGGGTGAACTTCTCCATCGCGGTGCCGCGCTCGAACTCGGTGCGGTAGACGAGTTCGAGGGTGTGGCCCGAGAGCGGGGCGCTGGCGCTCTGCTGCTCGCGGCCGGTGTGGAGCGTGCGGCCGCGGACGCGGCCCAGCCGCTCGCGCACGCGCGCGAGCCGGCGCAGGCTCTCCTCCGCGCTGACCTGCGCGCGCCACTCGGGCGCGGCCTCCGCGTAGACCTTGGCCTCGCGGCCGGCGGCGATGTCTTCGGTCACGCCGTCCACGACCGCCTGCGCGCCGGCCGGCACCGCGTGGCGCTCGTCAACGGCACAGGCCAGAGAAAAGAAGGCAGAAGGCAGAAGGCAGAAGGCAGTCAGCAGGCCGGACGCGCGCCGCGCGAAGAGTCTTCTTCCGCCCCTGCCTTCCGCCTTTCGCCTTCTGCCTTCTGCCTTCACAGTTCTATCCAGGGCGTCGGCTCCTTCGGGTGCGAGAGCGTGACCTTGGTGGTGGTCCGGAAGAGGCCGCCGCGCTCCTGGAGCGCCACCTCGGCCGAGAGCTTGGCGAGGTGCGGGTTGTTGGCCCGCTGCGAGAGGTGCGCGAGGACGACGTGCTCGGCCGCGCCGTCGAACCCGTCGCGCAGCCACGCCGCCACGTCCTCGTTCGAGAGGTGGCCGGTGCGCGAAAGGATGCGCTGCTTCAGCTCCCACGGGTAGACCTCGCACGCCTTGAGCATGTCGCGGCTGTGGTTCGACTCGATGACGACGGCCGCGCAGCCGCGGAGGCGCTCGGCGACCAGCGTCGTGACGCAGCCGAAGTCCATCAGCGTGGCGACGCGGACGCCCTCGTGCGTCGCCACGAAGCCGAAGTTGTCGGCCGCGTCGTGCGGGACGGTGAAGGGGCGGAAGTCTATCTCGCCGACGCGGAAGTCTTGGCTCGAAGAAATCTCCTCGGTGCGGTCGCGCAGGGCCTCGGCCCGGCGGCGCGGCTCGTCGTCGCTGCGCGCCTTCTCGCGGATGTAGGCGTCGCGCGTCGCGGCAGAGATGAAGACGGGGCACGAGAGCGCCTTCAGGAGCACGCGCAGGCCGCCCGCGTGGTCGCCGTGCTCGTGCGTGATGACGACGCCGTCGAGGCGCGCGGCGTCCTCGCCGACGAGCGCGAGCCTGCGGACGACCTCCTTCGCGCTCAGCCCCGCGTCCACCAGCACGCGCGTCCGCCCCGCGCAAATCAGCACGGCGTTGCCGGTCGAGCCGCTGCCGAGGACGGTCAAGCGCATAAGTTTCGGGTTTCGGGTTTCGAGTTTATGTCGGGTGAGTTGAAGGGCGCGGCATACGCCTGACGAACTCGAAACCCGAAACTACACTTCGAGCCGCGCGCGGTCGACCCTGAAGCCGTTGAGGTCGCCGAGCGCGCCGAGGGCGAGCGCCTCGGTGCGGATGAAGTCGCGCGCGAGGCGGCGCAGGTCTTCGGGCGTGACGGCCTCGATGCGCGCGATGACCTCGTCGGGCGCGATGCGCCGGCCGTGGACGATCTCCTGCCGGGCGAGCGTGCCGGCCCGCGCGCTCGTGGATTCGAGCCCGAGCAGTATCGAGGCTATCGCCTGGTCTTTGACCAGCCGCAGCTCTTCTCGGCCGACCGGCTCGCGCACCGAGCGGCGCAGCTCCGCCAGCGAGAGGTCTAAGACCTCGTCGAGCTGTTCGGGCGAGGTGCCGGCGTAGATGTGGAAGACGCCCGCGTCGGTGAAGTGGCTGCCGGCCGACCCGACCGCGTAGGCCAGGCCCCGCTCCTCGCGCACGCTCTGCCAGAGTCGCGACGAGGTGCCGCCGCCGATGATCGAATTCAAGAGGCTCGCCGCGTAGCGGTCTTCGCTCCGGGCCGAGGGCCACGGCGCGGCCAAAATTAAATGCGCCTGCTCTAACTCCTTCTTGCGCTGGATGAGGATGGGCGCGGCCGGCGCGGGCGCGGTCTCCGCGGCGTCGAAACGCCCCGCGCCTTCGTCCGCGTCGCGGTCGAGCGAGCGCGCGGCCAGCTCGACGAGTTGTTCGTGGCTGACGTTTCCGGCGGCGGCGACGACGAGGTTGCGCGGCGCGTAGGCCGAGGCGTGGAACTCGGCCGTGCGCTCGCGGCCGAAGGTCGAGACCGTCTCGGCCGTGCCCTCGATGGGGCGGCCCAGGGGGTGGTCGGGGAAGTACGCGGCGTTGAAGATTTCGCCGAGGTACTCGTCGGGCGTGTCCTCGACCATCTTCATCTCTTCGATGATGACCTTCTGCTCGCGCCGCAGCTCTTCTTCATCAAACTTGGGGCGGGCGAGCATGTCGGCCAGGAGGTCGAAGGCCGCGGGCACGGCCGCGTCCACGACCTTCATGGCGAAGCCGGTCAGCTCGTGCGTCGTGTAGGCGTCGAAGTGGCCGCCGAGGCGGTCGCTCTCGACGGCGATGTCGAGCGCCGTGCGCCGCCCGGTGCCTTTGAAGACGGCGTGCTCGATGAAGTGGCAGACGCCGTTCCACTCGGCCGGCTCGTGGCGCGAGCCGCGCCTGACCCAGACGCCGACCGTCGCGGAGCGCAGGGCGGGCATGTGCTCGGTCAAGACCGTCAGCCCGCTCGGGAATCTCGTGACCTGAACCTGTTCTGTCATCAACCTCGGGGAACTCGCGGAAAAACTCGTCAGGAAACTCTCTCGGCGGGAGAGGCCGGCGCGCCTGACCGGGCATCGTAGCACGCGCCGTGGGGGCGGGCAAACCAACCCGCCCGCGGCCCGCATCCTAGCCCGCAGATGGGAGTTCGCCTGCTTGACAGCGCCCGCGCCGTGGCGGAAAATGGCAGCCTCCGCTCAAGCGGGTCGGACTCAAAGAGTTACGCCCAGAAGGAGTGTCAACCCGAGAGAGACGCTCGGGCCTGGGGAGCCGAACAGATAAGCCCCCCGGCCCTCGCCCGGACGCCGCCCTTCAAGACACAGCGCACAGTCGAGTCGCGCGCCGCGAGCGCGAACCGGAGACGGTAGGGCACCCGGAGGTTTTTGCCGTGATGAGAAGAATCTACTGGCGTACGTCGCTGGCACTCTTGGCGGCGCTCGTGCTCTGCGAGGCGGGCGCGGCCGCCGCCCCGACCTCGGCCGCGACGGCGACGGCCGCCGGCCGCGGCACGTTCGGCACGATCAGCGGCACCGTCCTCGACCCGCAGGGCAACCCCGTCGCGGGCGCGCTCGTGAAGATTCTGCGCGACGGCGTCAACGAGGTCGTCAAGGAGACGAAGAGCGCGGCTGACGGCAAGTTCTCGGCCCGCGTGCTGCCGGGCCGCTACCTCGTGCGCGCCCTGGCCGAGGGCTTCACGCCCGCCACCTTCACCTCCGTCCAGATCGCGCCCGCGACCGAACTCGTCTACCGCTTCAACCTCCAGCCGGCCGGCGAGGGTCGCACGGCGCCCGAGCGCCGCGCCGACCGCAATGACCCGAAGTTCCGCATCCGCGCCTCGCAGTCGCGCCGCTCCATTTTCCACGCGGGCGAGACCGAGGGTGAAACCGTGGCCTCCGCGGCCGAGACCGCCGTCCGCGCCGAAGAATCGGCCGCGGGCGACCTGCCGGCCGGCGCGGGCGACTTCGAGGTCGGCGAGGCGGAGGAGGGCGGCGGGGTGCGCAACGGCCGCCAGCCCGTGCGCGGCTACGTCGAGACCTACTTCGCGCAGTCGGCCGACCCGCGCGTGGGCGGCTACGCCGGACTCAACTTCGCGCTCGCCGCGCCCGCGGGCCGGCGGTTCGACGTGACCTTCGTCGGGCAGCTGGGCGAGTTCGAGCGCCTCGAAGCGACGGCCCGCGCGCGCCTCGGGGCGCGCCACCGCGTGAGCGCCACGCTCGGCGGCGCGCGGCTCCCCGTCGCGGCGGTGGGCGAGGCGGAGGGTCAGTTCGGCGCGCCCGGCGACAAGCTGAGCCAGATGTCCGTGCGCGCCGTCGACGAGTGGGTCGTGCGCGACGGCGTCGTGCTCGTCGTCGGCCTCGACTACTCTCGCTTCCTCGGGGCGGGCGGGGCCGACAGCCTCAGCCCGCGCCTCGGCGTCGCCTTCGAAGCCAACGCGCGCACGCGCCTGCACGCGGCCTACGCGCCCGGCGCGGACGCCGGCGAGCAGGTCACGGCCGAGATGTTCGAGGGCGGCCCGGCCCTCATCCGCGAAGCGCCGGGGCAGGCCGTCGCGCTCGTTGACGGCGAGGCCGTCCTGGAGCGCAGCCGACGGCTGGAGTTCGGCGTCGAGCGCGTGCTCGGCGAGAACTCTTCGGTCGAGGCGACCGTCTTCTTCGACACCGTGGACGGGCGCGGCGTCGGCCTGCTGAGCACGCCGCTCACGGGGCTTTCGCCCGAGGGCGGGGCGGCGCTCATAGACATCGCCAACCAGCAGGGCGGGGCGCGCGGCCTGCGCGTCGTCTACACGCGCCGCGTCAGCCAGCACCTGCGGGCCTCGGCCGCCTACGCCTTCGGGCGCGGCCAGCAGCTCTCGCCCGAGGCCGGCGCCAGCCCCGAACAGCTCTTCCAGGACGCCTTCTTCCAGACGGCCGCGGCGCAGCTCGACGCCTCGGTCGGCGACGGCACGACCGTGCGGACGGTGCTCCGGTTCTCGCCGCGCGCGGCCGTCTTCGCCATAGACCCGTTCGCCGGCCGCCTCGCCGTCTACGACCCGTCTTTGAGCATCCTCGTCACGCACGAGCTGCCGAACTTCGGGCTGCCCGTCCGCGCGCAGGCCACCTTCGACGCGCGCAACCTCCTCGACACGCTGACCGGCGTCGAGGACGGCGAGAACATGTTGTCGCTCGGCACGCTGCGCCGCACCGTGCGCGGCGGCATCTCGGTCAGGTTCTAAAGGAGCCGGGGTCTCCCTGCGAGTCCCCGACCTGCCCGCGCGACTGCGGAAAGTCCCGCGCGTCCGGCCCGAAAAGGTCTCGGCGCGGGGCTTTTGTGCGTCAGACCGTTCTCCGAAATTTCGGAGGGAATACGAAAAACTGAATATAGGCGGCGGCCGCGCCCTTTTGGCCTGATAATCCGGGCCGAATCCGGCGGTTAAACCCGGCCGGGCGCGCGGGAGGCGTCCGGGGCGGCGAAATTGGAATACTCCTTGCCTGAAATTTTTTGATTTGGGCGACGAACGAGGGGGCCGGCCCGTCACGCCCTTACGAGAGGGCGACTTCACGGATGTAAGCCACAGCCTGGCAATGCGATGAAAGGTTCCGTGCTGACAACGAGGTCGTGGGTGCTGCTGGTGCTGGCGGCGCTCTTCGTCACGGCCGGAATCCTTAACTTCGCGCAGCGGCTCACGCACACCGCCCCGCCGACCGACGGCGTCACCTGGGTCGAGACCGGGCGCGGCGTCGTCGCCCAGTCCGTAGACCCCGACTCGACCTCGGGCCGCAAGGGCGTCTTCAGCATCCAGCCGGGCGACCGGCTCGTCGGCATCAAGTTCGACGAGCAGCGGGGCGACGAGGTCACGTCGGCGGCCGACGTGCAAATCTACCTCGAAGAGGCCGGCGTCGGCGGCCGCCTCATCTACGTCATCGAGCGGCCCGACGCGGCCGGCGGCCCGATCACCTACGAGTGCGAGCTCGACGACCTGATGCCGGCGCGCTCCTGGCAGACGCGCGACCTCTACGTCAACCTGATCGGCGTCGTCTACCTGCTCGTCGGCCTCTTCGTCCTCTTCAAGCAGGGCGGGCGCGTCCCCTACGTGCTCCACTTCGCGGCGCTCTGCCTCGTGGCCTTCGTCTTCCACTTCTACAAGCCCTACGGCGCTTACGAAGACTTAGACCTCGCCGTCGCCTTCCTCGACAACGCGGCGATGGCCTTCTTCGCCCCGGTCTTCCTCCACTTCTGCGCCATCTACCCGGTCCGCTACCGGCTCTCGGAGCGCCAGCCGCGGCTCGTCTACCTGCTCTACGCGCCGGCCGCCGCGCTCGTCGCGCTCGACGCACTCTTCCTGCTGCCGGCCGTCTCGCCGCGCTTCGCCCCGCTCTCGGCGCTGCTCCCGGCGGACTTCCCGGCCCGCCTCTGGGTGGCCGAGGTGGCGTGCCTGACGCTGGCGCTCGCCGTCGGGGCCTTCCTGCTCGTGCGCCGCTTCGTCAAGAGCGAGTCGGCCATCGTGCGCCAGCAGTTGAAGTGGGTCGTGTGGGGCTCGGCCCTCGCCATCACGCCGTTCACGCTGCTCTACGCGGCCGGCTACCTCTTCGGCGGCGGGTTGGCGAGCGCCTTCCTGAGCGAGACGGCGCGGGCGCGCCTCTCCGACGCGGCCGTCCTCCCGCTCGTCCTCATCCCCCTGACGTTCGGCAACTCGGTGGTGCGCTACCGCCTGATGGACGTGGACATGGTCGTGCGCCGCACGGCCGTCTACGCGCTGACGACGCTGACCATCGCCGTGATGATCGGCTCGGTCGTCTACCTCACCGTGCTCTCGGCCTTCGGCAACGCCGTCGCGATGCCGGGCGTCGGCACCACGGCCGGCGTCATCATGGTCGCGGCGATGGCCGTCATCACGATGATCGCCGCGCCGCTGAAGAACTTCCTGCAGGAGCGGGTTGACCGCTTCTTCTACGGCGAGAGTTACGACCTGCGGCGCGGGCTCCTGGACTTCGGCCGGACGCTCTCGGCCACGACCTCGCTCGACCAGCTGCTCGACGCGCTGGTGCGCCGCCTCCACGAGGTCCTGGGCGTCGAGCGCATCGCCATCTTCGTCGAGGACGCGCGCAGCCCCGCCGGCTACCGCGTCGCGCGCACGGCCGGGCTCTCCGAGGTCATCGTGCCGCCCGACTTCCGCGAGATGATCCGCGCGCGCTCGGCCGAGGACGGGGTGGTGCGGGCCGACGGCCTCGACCTCCCGGCCGACGCGGGCGGCTTCGTCCGCCGCACGCTCCACTACTACGTGCCGTGCGTCGTGCGCGGGCGGATGGTGGCCGTCATCGGCCTGGGGCGCGCCGTGGGCGGCGGGCTGCTCTCGTCGGAGGACCTGGAAATCCTGCGCACCGTCTCGGGCTACGTCGCCGTCGCCGTCGAGAACAGTTTGCTCTACGAGGAGCAGCGCGAGCGCGCCGCCGAGCTGGAGCTTTTGAAGGAGTTCAACGAGTCCATCGTCGAATCCATTAACGTCGGCCTGCTGGCCGTGGACGCCACGGGGCGCGTCACGGCCTGCAACACGGCGCTCGAAGCGATGCTCGGGCTCCGCCGCGACGAGGCCGTCGGCCGCCGCGTCGAAGAACTCTTCGCCGAGGACTTCGCCGAGACGCTCCGCCAGGCGCTCGGCCGCGCGGGTTGGGAGTTGTCGGAGCTGCGCAACATCTACAAGCTGCACACGGCGACCCGGCGGGGCCGCCCGCTCATCCTCAACGTCGCGCTCGCGCCCTTGAAGCGCGCCGACTCGGGCGAGCACACGGGCGCGCTCGTCGTCCTCGAAGACGTGACGGGCCGCGTCCGCCTCGAGGAGCAGTTGCAGCAGCGCGAGAAGCTCTCCTCCATCGGCCTTCTGGCGGCCGGCGTCGCGCACGAGATCAACACGCCGCTGACGGGCGTCTCCTCCTACACGCAGATGCTTCTGGGGATGTTGGCCGAGACCGACCCGAAGCACGCGCTGCTGCAAAAGATTCGCCGCCAGACCGACCGCGCCACCGGCATCGTCAGCAACCTCCTCAACTTCTCGCGCACGGGCGGCGTCACCGAGTTCGCCGAGGTGGACCTGAACCGCGTCCTCGAAGACACGCTGCAACTGCTCGAGCCCCAGCTGCGCCACAGCCGGGTCGAGCTGGCGCGCGAGTACGGCGCGGACCTCCCGCCCGTCTACGGCAACGCCGGCAAGCTCCAGCAGGTCTTCACGAACCTGCTGCTGAACGCCCGCGACGCGCTGCCCGACGGCGGCACGGTGCGCCTGCGCACGGCCTGCGAAGACTGCGACGCCGTGACCGTCGAGGTCGCCGACGACGGCATCGGCATCACGGCCGAGAACGTCGCCCGCATCTACGACCCCTTCTTCACCACCAAAGGCGTCGGGCGCGGCACCGGCCTCGGCCTCGCCGTCTCCTACGGCATCGTGCAGGAGCACTCGGGCCACATCACGGTCGAGAGCGCGCCCGGCCGCGGCACCACCTTCCGCATCGCGCTGCCCACGGCCGGCGCGCGCGCTCGCCTCCAGGCCGCGAGCGACTGAACTGGAATGATGAATGCGGAATGCGGGATGATGAATTAAATCATCCGGGCCGCTTTTAATTCATCATTCATCATTCCGCATTCATCATTTCTCCTCCGCCCCGTCTCCCGAGACTGGAAGGTTCCCCCATGACGTTCCCCTCCCTCCGCCCCATCCCTCTCAGGCGTTTCTACGCACTGCTGACGGCCGTCTCGCTCATCGCGGGGTGGCTGGCCGCAGGCCCCGCCGCGCGCCGCGCGTCGGCGCAGGCCGTCGTCGTCCCGCCCGGCATCGAGCGGCCGAACCAGCCGCCCAGGAACTTCGAGAGCCCGCAGGTGCACCCGCTCGCCGTCACGCCCGACGGCACGCGCCTCCTGGCCGTCAACTCGCCGAACGCGACGCTCTCCGTCTTCCAACTCTCCGGCGGCACGCCCGCGCTGACGGCCGAAATCCCGGTCGGGCTCGAGCCGGTCTCGGTCGCCGCGCGCAACGACCGCGAGGCCTGGGTCGTCAACTGGCTCTCGGACTCGGTGAGCGTCGTGGACCTCACCGCCGGCAGCGTCGTCCGCACCTTCGACGTGGGCGACGAGCCGACCGACGTGCTCTTCGCCGGGGCGAACCGCGAGCTGGCCTTCGTCTGCGTCTCCGGCCCGGCGCAGGTCAAGGTCTTCGACCCGGCGGGCGCTTCGGCCGCGCCGCTCCGCGTGCTCGACCTCTTCGGCAAGCAGCCGCGGGCGCTGGCGCGCGACGCGCAGGGCGGGCAGGTCTTCGTCTCGCTCTTCGAGTCGGGCAATCAGACGACGCTCGTCCCGCAGCCGGTCGTGCAGGCGCGCGGAGGTCTGCCGCGGCCCTCGCCGACGATGGACCCGGCCCTGCCGCCCGCGCCGACCACCGGCCTCATCGTCAAGTGGAACGGCTCGGCGTGGGCCGACGAGACGGGCGACACGAAGTGGGACGAGTCGGTCAACTACACGCTGGCCGACGTTGACCTCGCCGTCATTGACGCCGCCGGCCAGACGCCCTCGGTCTCGGCGCGGGTGCGGAACTTGGGCACGCACCTCGGCAACATGGCCTTCGACCCGGCGACCTCGCGCCTCTTCGTCGCCAACCTCGAATCCGAGAGCGTCCGCCGCTTCGAGCCGAACCTGCGCGGGCGCTTCCAGCACAACCGCGTGACGATCCTCGACGTCGCGCCCGCCGCCGCGCCCTCGGTCTCGGCCGTGCGCGACCTCAACCCGCACGTGGACTTCTCGAACCCGGCCGGCTCCGACGCCGAGCGCGCGCAGAGCCTCGCGCTCCCGGCCGACGTGGCGCGCGCCTCGGACGGGACGGTCTTCGTCGCGGCGACCGGCTCGGCGAAGGTCGGCGTGCTGGCGGCGACCGGCGTCGTCACCGGCCGCATCGGCGTCGGGCAGGGGCCGACCGGCCTCGCGCTCGACGAGCCCCGCTCGCGCCTCTACGTCCTCAACCGCTTCGAGCAGACCGTCAGCGTCGTTGACACCGCGGCGCGGGCGCAGGTCGCGCGCGTCGCGGTCGGCTTCAACCCCGAGCCGGCGGACGTTCGCCAGGGGCGGCGCTTCCTCTACGACGCGGCGGCGCTCTCGGCACACGGCACCGTGTCGTGCGCGAGCTGCCACCCTTCGGGCCACCGCGACGGCTTGGCGTGGGACTTGGGCGACCCGGCGGGCGCGCTCGTCACCGTCTTCGGCCTGCCGCACCACCCGATGAAGGGGCCGATGGTGACGCAGTCTCTGCGCGGCATCATCGGCGCGGAGCCGCTGCACTGGCGCGCCGACCGCAACAACCTCTCCGAGTTCAACCAAGCCTTCACCGGGCTCCTGGGGAGCCCGCGCGCGCTCACTTCGCAGGAGATGGCCGCCTTCGAAAAATTCGTCCGCACGCTCACCTACCCGCCCAACCCGCGCGAGGGCCTCGACCGAACCTTCCCCGACCCGCCGACCGGCCCCAGCCCGGCCGACGGCGCGCGCGCCTTCAACTTCGGCGGCCCGACCCTCGCCGGCCTCAGTTGCAACGTCTGCCACCGCTCCTTCGCCGCCGACGGCTTCGACATCGGCAGCGAGCGCGGCATCCACCCCGGCGGCATCCTCGGCGAGCCGCAGACCTTCAAGACGCCGCAACTGCGCGGCCTCTACCAGCGGACGGGCCTGCGCAAGCCCGCGCCGGGCCAGCCCCGCGCCGAGCAGCCCACCGGCTTCGGCTTCATGCACGACGGCTCCTTCGACACGATGTTCGACTTCCTGCGCCAGAACTTCTTCCACGGCTTCGCCGACGACGACGAGCGCCGCGACGTCGAGGCCTTCCTGCTCGCCTTCGACACGGGCCTCGCGCCCGCGGTCGGCTTGCAGGTGACGGTCAACGCCTCGAACAAGAGCGACCCGGCCGTGCGCGCGCGACTCGACCTGCTCGTCCGGCAGGCTTCGGAGGAGGCCGGCCGCAACTGCGACCTCGTCGTCAAGGGCATCTACGGCGGCAGCCCGCGCGGCTTCCTGCTCGACCCCCTCCAGCACACCTTCCAGCCCGACAGCCTCTCGGAAGCGCCCGTCTCTTTGCAGACTCTGATGGACGCCGCCGGCCCCGGCGCGGAGCTGACCTTCACGGGCGTGCCGCGCGGCGCGGGCCGCCGCTTCGGCATAGACCGCGACGGCGACGACACGCTCGACGACGACGAGCCGCGCCGCTCGGTCAGCATCAGGGGCCGGGTCGTGGACGGCGCCGGCAACCCCGTCGCGGGCGTCCGCGTCGCGCTCACGGGCTCGCAGCGCGCCGCGGCCGAGACCGACGCGCTCGGCCGCTTCACCTTCAACTTCGTCTCGACCGCGGGCACGCACACCGTCACGCCGGCCCGGACGGGCCTCAGCTTCACGCCGGCCTCGCGCACCTTCGCCGCGCCGACGTGGAACCAGTCGGCCACCTTCGTCACCTCGGCGGCGGCCAACGCCTCGGCCGCGACCGGCTTCTTCGTCCGCCAGCACTACAACGACTTCCTCGGCCGCGAGCCGGACGCCGCCGGCCTCAGCTTCTGGTCGCGCGAGATCGAAGCGTGCGGCGCCGACGCCGCCTGCCGCACCATCAAGCGCACGAACGTCTCGGCGGCCTTCTATCTTTCGATCGAGTTCCAGGAGACGGGTTATTTAGTTTACCGGGCGCACAAGGCGGCCTTCGGCGACCTCGCGAGCAAGCCCGTGCCCGTCACCTTCGAGCGGCTGATGACCGACACGCAGCGCATCGGCCGGCACGTCGTCGTCGGCGTCGGCGACTGGCAGCAGCGGCTCGAAGAGAACAAGCGGGCGTTCTTCGCGGGCCTCGTGCAGCGGCCCGAGTTCCTCGCGCGCTTCCCGGCGGGGACGGGCGCGGCCGACTTCGTGCGCGGGCTTAACGCGAACGCGGGCGGCGTGCTGACGGCCGGGGAGGTCGCGGCGCTGACGGCGCAGCTCTCCGCGGACAACACGGCGGCGGGCCGCGCGCGGGCCGTCCGGCAGGTGGCCGAGAACGCCGAGTTGACGCGCCGCGAGTTCCGGAAGGCGTTCGTCCTGATGGAGTTCTTCGGCTACCTCCGCCGCAACCCCGACTCCGCGCCCGACCGCAACTTCAACGGCTTCTTCTTCTGGCTCGGCAAGCTCAACGAGCACGACGGCAACTTCATCAGCGCCGAGATGGTTCGCTCCTTCATCGAGTCCATCGAGTACCGCGCCCGCTTCGGCAGGACGTGAGGGGGGAGTAGACAGTAGACAGTAGACAGTAGTCAGTAGAAAAAACCTTACGAGGCGGCGGGGGCGAGCCGCCCTTCCCGACTGCGCGGGCCGGACTTGAATCATTCAGCTGGCGCTGCCTCTCAGGTCAGGAAGGCGGGCGCGCCCCCGCCTCGTGATAACTATTCTTAATTCTTAATTGAACCTCTCCCGCGCCGGTGATAATCTGCACGCGCTTTCGCAATCCGAACCAGTCCGGACGGGCCTCCCCTTATGACGAACGGTCAAGCCGACAGCCGCGCGCGCGCGGCACTGTACCTCTTGCTCCTGTCCTGCGCCGCCGCCTTCGTTCTCTCGGCGGGCGCGGCCGGCGGGCCGCGGCCCGCGCGGCGGCAGGAGTCGCGGCTCGACATCCGCATGCGCTCGTTCGCGCCGCCGGCGAGCGGGCGCGTCACGGTCGAGGCGAGCGAGTCGGGCGGCGCGGGCCGAGTCACGGCGCTCTCCCTGCCCGACCCGCAGACGGTCGGGCCGGGCGCGCGCACCTACGTCGTCTGGGCCGTCGGCGAGGGGCGCATCGTCAACCTCGGAGAGCTGCGCCGCGACGAGCGCGGCAACGGCGGCCTCGCCTTCGAGCGCCCCCAAGGGTTCGAGCGCTACAGCGTCGTCGTCACGGCCGAGGCTTCGGCCACGCCCGAGCAACCCGGCTCGCCCGTGCTCTCGACGCGCGCCGCCGAGGTCGGCACGCTCTACCCGACCGTGAGCGGCACGGCCCCGCC
>DASZKF010000043.1:0-25977 GCA_035947355.1 Pyrinomonadaceae bacterium
GGGCATAACAAAAACCTCGTGACAGGAGACGGGTGACAGGTGACAGGCAAATCCGTTTTCTTACCTGTCACCCGTCACGGTTTACGGTTTACGGCACTTCCGCGGCCGGGCGCACGGCGGGCGCGCCCTTCGGCGGGCTGACGAGTTTGATCTGGCGTCGCTGCTTCTTCAGGTTGAAGTCGCGCGAGCGCCAGTTGATCGCCGAGAGCACGCCGAGGGCGACGACGATGCCGAGCAGCCCGAAGGCGATCATGACGGCCTTGCCCGTCCCGGTCAGGTTCAGCCCCGCCTCGATTGACTCGACCGTGTTCAGGCCGCGCCAGCCGTCGAGCGCCTGCACGACGAAGACCGCGACGGCCGTGAGTACGATGTTCAAAAGCGCCGCGGGGATCATCCACTTCCAGCCCAAGTCCATCAACTGGTCGTAGCGGTAGCGCGGGAACGTCCAGCGGAACCAGAAGTAGAGGTAGAGCAGCACGGCCATCTTCGTCACGAAGACGAAGAGGCTCAGGACGACGTAGAGCGCGTGGTGGCCGCGCGCCTCCGTCAGCGCGTAGACGCCCGGAAAGTACCAGCCGCCGAGGTAGACGGCCGTCGCAATCGCCGCGACGACCACCATCGCCCCGTACTCGGCCATGAAGAAGAGCGACCAGCGCATCCCCGAATATTCCGTATGAAAACCGGCGACCAGCTCCGACTCGGCTTCGGGCAGATCGAACGGCGCGCGGTTGTTCTCCGCGATCCCGCTGATCAAAAAGATGACGAGGCCGAGCGGCTGGTAGAGCACGAACCAGACGGAATCGCTGCCCTGCGCCGCGACGATGCCGGACAGGCTGAGGGTGCGCGCGAAGATGAGCGCGCCGATGAGCGCCAGCCCCATCGAGACCTCGTAGGAGACCATCTGCGCCGAGGAGCGCAGGCCGCCCAGGAGCGCGTACTTCGAGTTCGAAGACCACCCGGCGAGGATCAGCGCGAGCACGCCGACCGAGGAGATGGCGAGGACGAAGAGCAGCCCGATGTTGACGTCGGTGATGACGCCCCAGTCGGGCGCGAACGGGACGACGGCGAAGGTGAGGAAGGCGGCGGCGACGGCGATGTAGGGCGCGAACCGGAAGATGTAAGGGTCGGCCTTCTCCGGCATCAGGTCTTCCTTGGTGAGGAGCTTGACGGCGTCGGCGATCGGCTGCAAAAGCCCCCACTTCCCGACCCGCATCGGGCCGAGCCGCGCCTGCATGAAGGCCGAAATCTTCCGCTCCAGGTAGCTCGCGTACAGCGCCCAGAAGGCGACGAGCGACACCACCAGCGCGATCTGTATGAACGGCCAGACGACGTAGTTCACCGTCTCCTCGCTGAAGAACCTCAGCAGGAGCGCGTCAATAAAGTTCGGCGGCGCGAGCAGCGCAAGCTTCATCATACCTCGCCAGTCATCCCGACCTTCTTCTCGACGGCCTCGATCCGCTTCCGCAGGTCGCGGTCGTCGGCCCTCAACTCCGCAATCTCTTCCGAAACGAACCCGAACTTATGATTCAGGAGCCGCACGCTCCTGCGCATGTCGTCGAGCGCCCCCTCGAACCTCTCCATCCGGGCGTCGAACCTCTCCACCCGCGCGTCGAGCACCTCGGAATGCCTCCGCAGGTCGCCGACATCGGATACCAATACCTTGACGCTGAGTTCGAGTGTGTCGAGTCGTGTTTTGGTCTCCTGACGTAAATCGCCGACCTCGCGGACGATGGCGGACAGGTAGTTGAGAATTTCCTTGCTGCGGTCTTCAGTCATCTCTCCCTCCTTCGGAGTTGCCGGTTGCGGGCAGGCAGTCTCGAAAGGTGGGCGGCGAAAATTTCAAATGTCAATTTCAAAGACGCAGTCGCGCGTCGCTTTTAAATCCACCAGCTCGTAGTCGTCTTCGAGCGTGCCCTTGCGGTCGACGACGAGGTAGGAGTACCAGTCGCCGACGGCGAAGGGCGGCGTGTGCCAGGTGCCGCGGTAGTAGGCGTAGGGGAGCCGGCCCTCGACGCGGAAGGCGACCACCTTGTCCACGTCCGGGGCCTCGCGCCCGTTCGGCGGCGCGACGCAGATGACGGCCTGCGACGAGGCGAGCGGCGAAAAGACCTGCATCGTGTGGCGGTGGCGCGCCATGAACTCGAAGCTGAAGGGCCTGGGCTCGGCCGTCGCCCCCGTCAGGCACGGGACGCCGAGTCCGAAGTCCACTTCCACCGACCCGCGGCTGTCGAGCAGAATCCCATACGGCGCGAAAGCCTCGCGCGTCATCTTCAGGACGGGAAGGCGGATGACGTTCATAACACTCAAGTAGACAGTAGTCAGTAGTCAGTAGAAGAACTTTCGCCATCTAAACGTTCGGGTGTCAGCGTCAGCATTCGTAGTGCGGGGCCTACTGGCTGCTGACTACTGTCTACTTCACCGATCTATTTCCCCGAGCACGATGTCGAGCGTGCCGATGATGGCGACGACGTCGGCGACGAGGTGGCCGACGCACATCTGCCGGAGCGCCTGCAAGTTGATGAGGCACGGGGGCCGCACGCGGACGCGGTGCGGGCGGCTCGTGCCGTCGGAAACTAAGTAACAGCCGATCTCGCCCTTCGGGCCTTCGATCGAATGATAATAGTCGCCGGCGGGCGGCTTGATGACCTTCGGAATCTTGGCGTTGACGGGGCCGTCCGGCAGGCGGTCGACCGCCTGCTGGATGATGCGGCGCGACTGTCGCATCTCTTCGAGGCGGACGAGGTAGCGGTCGTAGGTGTCGCCGTTCTCGCCGACCGGGATGTCGAAGTCGAAGTCGGCGTAGGCCGCGTAAGGGCGGCTCTTGCGTACGTCCCAGGCGACGCCGGAGCCGCGCAGGGCCGGCCCCGAAAGCCCGATCGCAATCGCGTCCGCGGCCGAGATGACGCCGATGCCGACCGTGCGGCCGAGCCAGATGCGGTTCTCCGAGAGCAGCGTCTCGTACTCGTCAATCCGCTTCGGGAAGTTGTCTATGAAGCGGCGCACGTCCTCGGTGAAGCCCTCGTAGGCGTCGTTCGGCATCCCGCCGATGCGCCAGGCGTGGCAGGTGAGGCGCGCGCCGAACTGCTGCTCGAAAATCTTCAGAATCTCCTCGCGCTCGCGCAAGGCCCACAGGAGGACTGTGAACGCGCCGAGGTCGAGGCCGTGCGTGGCGAGCCAGAGGAGGTGGGAGGAGATGCGGTTCAGCTCCGTCAGGATGACGCGGATGTAGTGGGCGCGGGGCGGGACTTCGAGGCCCATCATCTGCTCGACCGTCTCGACCCAGACCAGCCCGTTCGAGACGGCCGCGATGTAGTCGAGCCTGTCCCAGTACGGCGCGATCATCGGGTAGAGGCGGTTCTCGGCGATCTTCTCCATCCCGCGGTGGAGGAAGCCGATGTCGCAGTCGAGGTCTATGACGGTCTCGCCGTCGAGCCGCAGGATGACGCGCAGGACGCCGTGCGTCGAGGGGTGCTGCGGCCCCATGTTCAAGACCATCTCGGGGCTGTCGAGCAGCGTCTCCTGCGTGGTGGCGACTTCGATCTGATGCATAAAGCTAAATGATGAATGCGGAATGATGAATGATGAATGTCCGGCGGCTTGAATGATGAAATCCGACGTGAACTATATTCATCATTCATCATTCCGCATTCATCATTTCCTTCTTATACGCTCCCGTCACGCCGTTCACGTCGAGGACGAGGGCGATGTCGGAGACTTCGCCGCGCTTGCGCTTGCCGATCAGGTCGTAGAGGACGGCGGCCGCGGCGCTGTCGCGGTTCCAGACGTTGCGCGGGGCCATCCGCTGGCCGAGCGTGAAGCCGGCCGACTCGGCCGCGGCGGGCGCGTCGAAGACCTTCACGTCGTACCTGGCGGCGAGGTCTTTCGGGTGCATCCCCTCTACTTGTGCTCCTTCGGCAGGACCTCGCGGCCGGCGCGGAAGATTTCGCGCACGCGCCGCTCGTCGGGCGTCTGCAAGATTTCGAGGCCGTAGGCGCGCCGCTGCGCGAGCTGCTCCTGCTGCACGGCGGTGAACTCCGGCAGGTGTCGCGCCGTCCACTCGTTCTCCATGAATTCGAGCGGGTAGTCCTTGCGCAGAGGGTGCCCGTCCCAGTCGGGCGGGAGCAGCAGCCGGCGGAGGTCCGGATGATTACGGAAGCGGACGCCGAAGAGGTCGAAGACTTCGCGCTCCATCCAGTTGGCCGCGGGCCACACGCCGGTCACGCTCTCGACGCCCTCCTCTTCGCCGCCCGGCACCTTCAGACGGACGCGTTCGTTCTTCGAGGTCGAGTAGAGGTTGTAGACGACCTCGAAGGGGGCGTCCTCGCGCTCGGGCCAGTGGACACAGGTCAGGTCGGAGAGGTAGTCGAAGGGCGTCTCGGCGTCGTCACGCAGCGCGCGGCAGACCTCGACGATTGACTCCGCCTTGACGTGAATCGAGAGCTGGTTGAGGAACCTGAAAGCGCCGGTGAGGGCGTCCGGGAACTTCGCGCGCAGGCGCTTGACGAGCGGGTGCTCGGAGGCGTCTTCGGGCTTCGGCCCCTCGTCCTTCTTCTTGACGGGCGCTTTCGGCGCGCCGGCCGCGGCGGCTCCGGGCGCGGCCGGCGGCTTTGCAGCGACGGCCGGGGGCTTCGCGCCGGCGGCCTCTTTGAGTGCGGCGGCGCGCGCCTTCGCCTCGGCGATCTTCGCGGCCTTCTCCAGGTCGGCCTGCGAAGGACTCTTCAGTGGGTCGCCGACTTCGGGCGACTCCCCGCCGGGCGGCTCCGGGCGCGGGTCTCTTTCGAAAGCCGGCGGCGGCGCAGCGCCTTCGGCCTGCGCGGCGGCCGCGGCGGCCTCCTTCTTCGCCTTCGCCTCGGCGATGATGCGTTCGAGGCGGGCCTTCTTCTCTTCCGGCGTCTCGTTCGGGGGCGCGGCGCTCGCGGGCTTCGGCCGTGCCGGCGCGGCCGTCTTCCCTTCCCCTTCGCCGGACGAGGCGGGGACGGTCGTGCCCGAGGTCGAGCTGCCCGAGGGCGCCTTGCCCGTCAGGGCGGCCTGGCTTTCCGGAGTCGGCCGCGGCCGGTCGGCGTCGGGCGGCGGCGGCGGTGCGCCGGCGTCGGCGCTGGCGTGTCCGGGGCTGGGGGCCTTCTCGTCGCGCGGGCGCTTCTCGGCCGCGCCCTCTTCCGAGGGGGCCTCGTCGGGCGGGCGGTTGTTGGGTTCGTCCGTCATCGTTGTTAACGATCCGGCTCGGTTGCTGGCCTTGACGCGGTCGGGGTGTCGAAGCGTCCCGGCTCACTGTCGAAGAATGACTTGGGCGCTTATCAAGGTGCTCAGCCAGAGTGCTTTGCAAGGCGTGACAGCGCGTTTGTAACACGCGGTTTGCGCGCCTGTCAATCAGGCTCAGGGAGAGAGTTTCAGACTCGCAGAGGGTGGCCTGGAAGACGGCCGTAAGTCATTCGAGGCGCGCAGTTTTCTTCCTGAACCGGTCGAGATAACTCAGCAGCTCGCACAGGTAGTCGAGGCTGCTCTGGTAGGCGCAATGGGCGGAATAGAACGCGGTGTGATAAGCGGCCATGACGCGCCCTTCCCTGACCGCCACGGACATCGCCGCCAGCAGCTTCTTCAACTCCGGGCTCCTGCGGTGCGCGGCGACGCGCGTCAGACTCCCGCCACGACCCGCCCTCAAATCGTCAATCAGGGCCACCATCCGGCGCACGAACGGCTCGACGCCGCCGCGCGCCACGATGCGCGCGACGAGCCACTGCACCTCCTCGTCCGGGAGCGCCGTGTGCCGCGGGTTGAAAGGGAAAAGGGGCTTGACGGCGTAGCGGTGCTTGGGGGCCGGTTTTTTCCTACGTGCCTTTGTGGTTTTCATCCCTCTTCCCGACACACTCCGAGCTACAGAGAGCCGCTTGGTGACAGCAAGCGCCGCCTTTGCTATTTTTATGCCCTCGCGTTGTGAGCTTTTAGACTCATGCCCGGCACAGTCCCACATTGCGAATGATGGGAGCCGCCGTCGAGTCGGGTAGGTGGGAACTCTCGGCAGGTTATGTCAGCAGTTACATTATAGGAACATATGTTCCGGAAAGCAAGACCGGAGCAGCTTTAATTTTCCCATCGGGAGGTTGTTCCTGATGGGATTCTTTAATCAAAAGCCTGCGCGCCTCGGTGAAAAGTTGCTTCATATTCGTTTAGCTCTTGGCCTTTCTCAGGATGGAATGTTGCAGCGGCTTGGCCTCGCAGAAGAATTCAACCGCAGCAGAATCTCCGCTTACGAGCTGGGTAAACGGGAGCCTTCCCTGCTCGTCCTCTTGAAATACGCGCAATGCGTGAACGTCTCGACGGACATCCTCATAGACGACAAGCAGGACTTGCCCGCGTGGCTGACGAAGGCGGCGAAGGCCGAGGCCGCCGCCCGCGGGCCTTTGCAGCGGGCGAAACGTAAGCGTTGATTGTTGATCGAGCTTAGCGGAAGGCCGTTTTCACACAGGGTTCACGGAGGGCACAGAGAAAACATCTTCTTCTCTGTGCCCTCTGTGTCCTCCGTGAACTCTGTGTGAAACTATCTCCCGCCGAAGGCCGCTTCGGGTTGCTACCCGCCGAGCAATTCGCCGCGCCTCCCGCGCATCTAAATTCCCACAGCTTGACGGTGCGTGGCCCGAAAAGTATGATTTAGCTTTGGTTTAGGGCGCCCGTCGCTCATCTATAGGAGAGGAAGCAGAAATGAAGCAAGGAATTCATCCCGACTATCACGAGATCACCGTCCACTGCGCCTGCGGCAACCAGTTCCAGACGCGCTCGACGCGCAAGGGCGACCTGCACGTCGAAATCTGCTCGGACTGCCACCCCTTCTTCACGGGCAAGCAGAAGCTGGTGGACACGGCCGGCCGCGTCGACCGCTTCAACAAGCGCTACGGCCGCAAGGCCGCGGCCCCCGCGCCCGAGGCCGAAACCACCAACGCCTGAAGAGACTGACGCCGTCGAAGATGACGCCGATCCGGTTCAGCCGTTACTAGCAACCCAGAACCCGACGCCGCCCGTTCGCGTCCCGGCCCCCGTCTTCCCCGAGGGGAGACGGCCGCACCGAACGGCGGCGTTTTGATTTTAAGTCATCAGTTATCAGTTATCAGCTTTCTGTCTTTCACTGACAACTGATGACTGACGACTGATAACTGATAACTTGTTTGTCACTCGGGAGGTTTCCCTTGAGCGCCAGCGAGAAGGATTTGATTGTCGGCGGCCAGGCCGTCATCGAGGGCGTGATGATGCGCACGCCGAACGCGTACGCCATCGCCGTCCGGAGGGCCGACGGGACGATCACGCACACGGGGGCGCGGCTGCCGAAGTGGAGCGACCGCCTGCCGCTGCTGCGTCTGCCGGTGCTGCGCGGCGCGGCCGTGCTCGTGCAGTCCATGGCGCTCGGCATCAAGGCGCTCAACTACTCGGCGGCCGAGGCGTTCGCCGAGGAGGAGAAGGCCGAGGAGGTCGGGGTGGCACTGACGCCGGCCGTCGTCGCCGGCGAGGGCGACTTCGCCGGCATCACCGGCGCGACGCCCGGCCTCATCCCCGTCCCGACGCAGCCGCGCCCCGAGGACGAGCTGAAGAAGGGCACGGCCGCCGCGGTCGGCTCCATCGCCTTCGCCCTCGTCTTCAACGTCCTGCTCTTCGTCGTCGCGCCGCTGGTGCTGACCAACGCGCTCTTCATCGCCGCCGGCTGGGCCGCGCCCGCCGGGAGCGAGGCGGCGAGTGCCCAGACCCGAGCGGCGGCGGCGGCCACGACCGAGGCGGCCGGCCCGGCGACAGAGGCCGCGGCCGACAAAGCCTGGTACGCGCGCGCCTACGACTCCGCGCGCGGCTACCTGCGCCCCGTCCGGCCGACCGTCTCCTTCAACCTCGTTGACGGCCTCATCCGGATGGCGTTCTTCCTCATCATGATCTTCAGCTTCTCGCTGATGAAGGACATCCGGCGCGTCTTCGAGTACCACGGGGCCGAGCACAAGACGGTCTTCACCTGGGAGGCGGGGCTGCCCCTGACGGTCGAGAACGCGCGCGTGCAGCCGCGCCAGCACCCGCGCTGCGGGACGAGCTTCCTGATGGTCGTGATGCTCGTCTCCATCGTCCTCTTCTCGGTGGTGAAGTTCGACTCGCTCCTCTACAACATGCTCACGCGCGTCGCCCTCATCCCGGTCATCGCCGGCCTCTCCTACGAGATCATCCGGCTCTCGGCCAGGAAGGAGGGCGGGGTAGTCTTCAAGCTCATCACGCGGCCCGGCGTCTGGCTGCAAAACATCACGACCAAGGAGCCCGACGACCGCCAGCTCGAAGTCGCCCTCGTCGCACTCAAAGAGTCCCTGAAGCTCGAACCGCGGCCGCAGGAGGCGGCGGTCACGCCTTTGGCGTGACAGTTTCGAGTTACGAGTTTCGGGTTTCGAGTTTAAGAACTCCTAATCGAAACTCGAAAGGTTGAGACGCGAACTCGAAACTCGAAACCCGAAACTCGAAACTTTTAAAAGTTATGTTAGAAAAACTCGAACAGATCGAAGCGCGCTACGAGGCCCTGACCGAGGAGCTTTCGTCGCCGGAGGTCTACTCCGACCCGGCGAACTACGCGAAGCTGAGCAAGCAGCACCGGAGCTTGGGCGAGATCGTCTCGAAGTACCGCGAGTGGCGGCAGGTCAAGTCGGAGCTGGCCGGCGCGAAGGAGCTCCTGGAGTCTTCGGACGACGAGGAGATGCGCGAGCTGGCCCGCGCCGAGCTGGCCGAGCTGGAGGCGCGGCTGGAGAAGAACGAGGAGGAGCTGCGCATCCTCCTCCTGCCGCGCGACCCGAACGACGAGAAGAACGTCATCCTCGAAATCCGCGCCGGCACGGGCGGCGACGAGGCGACGCTGTTCGCCGCCGAGATGCTCAGGATGTACGGCCGCTTCGCCGAGCGGCAGGGCTGGAAGATGGAAGTCCTCGAAGCCTCCGAGTCCGGCATCGGCGGCCTCAAGGAGGCGGTCGCCGTCATCGAGGGCGACAAGGTCTACTCGCGCCTCAAGCACGAGTCGGGCGTCCACCGCGTCCAGCGCGTCCCGCAGACCGAGGCCAGCGGGCGCATCCACACCTCGGCCGTCACCGTCGCCGTGCTCCCCGAGGCCGAGGAGGTTGACGTGAAGATCAACCCGAACGACCTCCGCATAGACACCTTCTGCTCGTCGGGGCCGGGCGGCCAGTCGGTCAACACCACCTACTCGGCCGTGCGCATCACGCACCTTCCGACGGGCCTCGTCGTCTCGATGCAGGACGAGAAGTCGCAGATCAAGAACCGCGAGAAGGCGATGCGCGTCCTGCGGGCGCGCTTGCAGGAGCTGGAAGAGCGGAAGCAGCACGAGGCGCAGGCTTCCGAGCGCCGCTCGATGGTCGGCTCGGGCGACCGCTCCGAGAAGATACGCACCTACAACTTCAAGGAGAACCGCGTCTCCGACCACCGCATCGGCCTCACCATCCACCAGCTCGACCTCGTCATGGAGGGCCAGCTCGACGAGATCGTCAACGCCCTCGTCACGCACTACCAGGCCGAGAAACTCAAGGCCGAGGCCGTCGCCGTCTAGGAGGTTGCAGACGTGACCCGCATCGCCCTCCGCACGCTCCTGCTCGCGGCCGCGCTCGCCTGCACGGCGCTGCCGGCCGCCGCGCAGACCGCGCCCGCCGCGCCGCCGCGGAACGAGGCGCTGCGCCAGGAACTGCTCCGCATGTACGAGGCCGACCAGGCCGTGCGTCAGCGGTTCTTCGGCGAGGCCATGCGGGACGAGGCTCTGGGGCGCGAGATGATTGCGCTCGACGCGGCGCACACGAAACGGCTGCGCGAAATCTTCGAGGCCCACGGCTTCCCCGGCGTCCCGCTCGTCGGCAAGGAGGCGGCGCAGGCCGTCGTCACGATGGTCGTCCACGGCCCCTCGCTCGAACTCAAGAAGCAGGCGCTCGCGCCGCTCCTGGAGGCAGCCCGCCGCGGCGAGGTTCCGATGTCGGCGTACGCCGGCCTGCTCGACACCGTGCTGCGCAACGAGGGCCAGCCGCAGGTCTACGGCACGAGGTTCGAGTCCGTCGGCGGCAAGCTCGTCCTCGCGCCGACCAGAGACTTGAAGGGGCTCGCGGCGCGGCGCAGGAAGGTCGGGCTGATGCCGATGGCCGAGTACGTCAAGGGACTCGGAGAGATGTACAAGGTGCCCGTCGTCGCCGAGGGCGTCCCGCGCTGACCCGCCCCCGGAAATGACGACGACCCGCATCCTCCTCGTCCGCCACGGGCAGTCTCTCGGCAACGCCGAGAAGCGCTTCGGCGGCCACTCGCCGACGCCTCTGAGCGAGCGCGGCTTCGCGCAGGCCGAGGCGACGGCGCGGGCGCTGCGGGGCGAGGGCGTGTCGGCTATCTATTCGAGCGACCTTTTGCGCGCCGTGCAGACGGCCGAGCCTCTGGCGCGCGAGACCGGGCTTGAGGTCGTCCGCACCGAAGCCTTCCGCGAGCGCTCGGTCGGGCGGATGGAGGGCCTGACCTTCGAGGAGGCCGCGCGCCGGTACCCCGAAGAGTACGCCGCCCTGCTCCGCCGCGACTTCGAGCACGTCCTCACCGGCGGCGAGAGCTACCGCCAGCTGCTCGACCGCGCCGCGCGCCGGCTCGACGAGGCCGCCGCGCGCCACCGCGGCTCGACCCTCGCCGTCTTCTCCCACACCGGCACCATCTGCATCCTCATCCTCCACCTCATGGGCGCCCTCGACGCCCCCGCCCTCCGCCCCGTCTGGATCAGCACCTCCAACTGCGGCGTCACCCGCATAGACATCCAGCACGGCGGCCTCCTCCGCGTCCTCGCCGTCAACGACACGCGCCACCTCTCAGGACTTTAGATTGCGGATTGCGGATTGCGGATTGAAAAGCAGTCTAGTGGTTGATTCAGGCATTCACCTTCTTCTAATCCGCAATCCCCAATCCGCAATCGTTTGCCCCGTTGACATCCGTGCGCGCCGCCTTTAATGTCCTCTCGCTCCCCTCGCCCGTTCTTTGTAGCTCTCCCGAAGGTGAGATTCATGCCGAGATTCCTACTGATTCTGTGTCAGCTCGCGGTCGCCTTTTTACCATCGCCTCCTGTTTACTTCGCGGGCGCGCGGAGCGCTCAGACGCCGCAGGGCCGGGCCGGGGCGCTCAAGAGCCTGCCGGCGAAGGTGAAGCGGTACGCGCTCGTCGTGGGCGTGGACAGGTACGCGGACACGCAGATTTCGACGCTGGGCGGGGCTTCGAACGACGCGCGGGCGCTGGCGACGGCGCTCGTCCAGTACGCGGGGTTCCCGGCCGACCAGGTCGTGCTGCTCTCTTCGGATCAGCCCGAGGAGCGACACCCGACGCGCGGCAACATCCTGCGCCGCCTGTCGAACCTCGCCACCGTCGTCCCCAAAGACGGGCTGCTGCTGTTCGCCTTCGCCGGCCACGGCATGGAGCGCGGCGGGCAGGCGTTCCTCCTGCCTTCGGACGCGCAGGTCTCCGACGACGTGACGCTCCTGGAGCAGACCGCCGTCAACGTCCTGCAAATCCGCGACTGGGTGAAGCGCACCGGCGTCAGGCAGGTCCTGATGATCCTCGACGCCTGCCGCAACGACCCGGCGGGCCGCGCCAACGCCGATAACCCCCTGACCGAGACCTACACGCGCGGCTTCAACTTCGATTTGCGCAACCGCGAGGTCGAGGCCTTCGTCACGCTCTACGCGACGGCCATCGGCCACCGCGCCTACGAGTTCAAGGAGAAGCGGCAGGGCTATTTCACGTGGGCTCTGGTCGAGGGGCTGAAGGGCGCGGCCGCCAACGAGCGCGGCGAGGTGACCTTGGACGGCCTCGTTGATTACTTGCAGGAGCGCGTCCCCAAGCAGGTCAAGCTCGACCTCGGCGCGGGCAAGCTGCAGCGCCCCTTCGCCGTCGTCGAGGGCTACAAGGCCGACGAGTTAGTGCTCAGCGTCGCCGCCCCCACCAAGGAGGGGCGCGGCCTCGCGGCGGCCGGGAAGGTGACGGAAGACCTCGACACGCCGGCCGTAGACCCTTCGGAGGCGAAAGCCGTAGACCCCTCGGAGGTGAGCGCCGTAGACCCTTCCGAGGTGAGCGCCGTGAAGGGGCGCGGCCGCCCCGCGCCCGCGCCGCCCGTCAGCCTCGAAGGGACGACCTGGGAGGGCGAAGGCCCGAACGGCCCGTACACGGTCGAGTTCCTCGCCGGCGGCCGGCTCCGCTACAAGAACGCCTTCATCGAGCAGGCCACCGGCGGGACGTGGAAGCAGGTCGGCGCGCACGTGCAACTCTCCGTCGGCGGCTACGCCAACTGGAACGGCAAGATCACGGGCGGCGAGATGAAGGGGGAGGGGTCGAACGCCGCGGGCGAGAAGTTCACCTGGGCGATGACGAAGAAAAACAATTAAGAATTAAGAATTAAAAATTAAGAACGGCGTGCTTCGGAAGCGTCAAGCCTCGAAGCACGCCGTTCTTAATTTTTAATTCTTAATTCTTAATCGCGCTCAGCGCCTCGGCCGCCTCGGCGTCGAGGGGGGCGACCTCGGCCACGTCCTCGTCGCCTTCGAGGTAGCGGCGGCGGTGGACAGAGCCGTCGGACTCGAAGATGTAGGCCGAGGGGGCCTCGCGCGAGATGACCTCCTGGAGGCACATCAGGCCGTAGAGCAGCGCCTCGGGGCGCGGCGGGCAGCCCGGTATGTACACGTCCACGGGGATGACGCGGTCGACGCCCTGCATCGTCGAGTAGGAGTCGAAGGGGCCGCCCGTTGAGGCGCAAGCCCCCATCGCGATGGCCCACTTCGGCTCCGGCATCTGGTCGTAGACGCGGCGCA
This sequence comes from Pyrinomonadaceae bacterium, assembly GCA_035947355.1. Classification (GTDB taxonomy): domain Bacteria; phylum Acidobacteriota; class Blastocatellia; order Pyrinomonadales; family Pyrinomonadaceae; genus QHXN01. The sequence continues at coordinate 12,828 of DASZKF010000043.1, forward strand.
CCACCGGCCCCATCTTCAGAGTCACCGTGCCGGCGATGATGATGAGGTCGCTCTGGCGAGGGCTGGGGCGGAAGACGCCGGCGCCGAAGCGGTCTATGTCGAAGCGCGACGAGCCGGCCGCGATCATCTCGATGGCGCAGCAGGCCAGCCCGAACGTCATCGGCCAGAGCGCCGACTTCCGGCCCCAGTTGACCAGGTCGCGCACCGGCTTGACGTTCATCACCGGCGCGGCCAGGTTGCGCCGCAGCGCGTTGAACAGCGAGTCAACGGTCGTCAGGACGATGCCTTCGGGATGTTCAGCCATAATCAGGAGTTCAAAGTTACAAGTTCAAAGTCCCAAGCCAAGGTCCTTAACTTTGAACCTTGAACTTGCAACTTTGAACTTCAAGCCCATTCCAGCGCGCCCTTGCGCCAGGCGTAGTAGTAGCCGACGACGAGGATTCCGATGAAGACGAACATCTCGAGGAGCGCGAACTTCGTGAAGGTGAAGTCGTCGCCCATGAAGATGATCGCCCAGGGCAGCAGGAAGATGGTCTCGACGTCGAAGATGAGGAAGAGCATGGCGACGATGTAGTAGCGGACGGTGAAGCGGTCGTGCGCCTCGGTCACGGGGTCTATGCCGCACTCGTACGGGCGCATCTTCTCCTTCCCGTAGAGGTTGGGGCGGATGAAGCGCCCGAGCACGATGGGCAGCACGGGGAAGGCGGCGGCGAAGACGAGGAAGATCATCACCGGCCAGTAGGCCGTGACGGGGCCGCCCGGCGCGGCCCCGCCCGCCGTGGTCGCCTGCATCAGAAACGCGCTCAGCATCTTCGGGGTCGCCTCTCTCGCGCGGGCGTCGGGCTGGAGAACGATTCGGATTCTAGCAGAGCGTCGCCGCGTGTCAAACTCAAGTAGTCAGTAGACAGTAGTCAGTAGACAGTAGGAAGACCTTCGGTGTCGAATCGCCCGGGCGTCAGCGTCAGCAGTCTTGGCGCGGAGCGCCTACTGACTACTGTCTACTGTCTACTGTCTACTGCTTTTGTCTACTTCCCCTCGTGCCCCCCGCCGGCGAGGACGGAGAGGGCGTGTGGGAGGACGGGGCGGATGACGGCGAAGCACTCGCGGACGGCCGCGGGCGAGCCGGGGAGGTTGACGACGAGCGCGCCGGAGCGCACCCCACAGACGCCGCGCGAGAGCATCGCCACCGGCGTCCGGCCCCTGGTCTCGGCCCGCATCGCCTCGGCCAGGCCCGGCGCTTCGCGCTCGATGACCGAGCGCGTCGCCTCGGGCGTGTTGTCGCGCGGCCCGAGGCCCGTCCCGCCCGTCGTCACGACGAGGTTTACGTCCGCGCGGTCGGCCGCGCCCCGGACGGCGGAGGCTATCGGGCCGGCGTCGTCGGCCAAGACCCCGCGCCCGACCACCTCGGCCCCGGCCGCGGCCAGAAGCCCCGCCAGCACCTCGCCCGACTCGTCTTTCCGTTCGCCTTTTGCACACCGGTCGCTGACCGTCAGGACGTACGCCCGTATCTGAACCGCCATCCCGGCACCCCCCTGGGGCCGGCCCCCGGCCCGGCCCCCTCAATTCGGACTTGACTAATTCGGGAAATAGGCGTAAAAGCTTGCTGCCTAACTAGCCACGGGTATCGCATCCCGTCTCCGCGTCGCAGCAGGCCCGCCTGCACTTTCAGTTCTCTGACCAACCGTGAAAGACCTCGCGTCGACACACAAAACCCCAATTCAGAAAAATAAAAGGGAGACTCGCCAAATGAACAAGATTCGCTTCTCGCTGAACGTCCTTGCGTTCGCCGCCTTTACAATCGCCCTCTCCGCCGTGGCGCAGGCGCAGGCCACCCGCACGTGGGTCTCCGGCGTCGGCGATGACGCCAACCCGTGCAGCCGCACCGCCCCCTGCAAGACCTACGCCGGGGCGATCTCGAAGACGGCCCGCGACGGCGAGATTAGCACGCTCGACCCCGGCGGCTTCGGGGCCGTGACCATCACCAAGTCCATCACCATCAACGGCGGCGGCACCGGCCAGGGCTACGGCTCGATTCTCGCCAGCTCGACGAACGGCGTCATCGTCAACATCACCGACGCGGCCGACACGCAGAAGACGGTGCGCCTCAACTGGCTCGACATCAACGGCGCGCCCTCGACCTCGCCCGGCCTCAACGGCATCCGCATCCTCGCCGCCGACTTCGTCCACATCGAGAACACGCACATAGACGCCTTCCGCGCTTCGACGGCCGGCAACGGTAACGGCATCAGCATCGACACCACCACCGCCGCCACCCGCGTCTTCGTGCGCAACACCACCATCCGCGGCTGCCTCAGCAACGGCATCCGCGCCAACACCACCGGCGCCAACTTGATCACCCTGATCGTCACTAACTCGAAGATCAGCAACAGCGGCACCGGCATCAAGGTCCTCAACGGCGGGCGCGTCATGGTCTCCGGCAGCGAGATCAGCCGCAACGCGACGGCCGGCATTGACATCGAGGAGATCGCCGGCGGCAGCAGCATCGCGCACATTAACGGCAACAACATCTCGTTCAACGGCAACGGCATCGAGTCCGGGGCGGGAGCCGTCGAGGTGCGACTCTCGGACAACTTCATCGCCGGCAACGCGGTCGGCATCCAGATCATCGCCGGCCAGGTCTTCTCGTCCGGCAACAACCGCGTCATGGGCAACGGCACCGACGGCGCGCCGAACCAGGCCGTCGTCCAGCCCATCTAACCGCGGGGCGAACATCTCCCTCACCGCCATACGTACACTCCCGCCCGGCCGTCACCGCCGGGCGGGAGTTTTTTCTTCCGAACAGAGTTTCGAGTTTCGAGTTTCGAGTTTCGGGTTTCGAGTTAACAGACGGGGTACCCTCTCGGCTACTTGCCTTTTAACTCGGGACTCGAAACTCGTAACTCGAAACTTTGTGCAGTTCCTGCAGCGTGACGACGGAGACGGACGAGGAGCGGCGGGCGGCGATGGCCTCGGCGACGGCCTGCGCGCCGGTCATCGTCGTCACGCACGGGACGTTGAACTGGAGCGCCGCGCGCCGGATGGCCTGCTCGTCGTAGTGCGAGACGCGCCCCAGCGGCGTGTTGATGACGAGCGCGATCTCGCCCTGCCGAATCTTGTCGGCGATGTTCGGCCGCCCCTCGTTGACCTTGAAGACGGTCTCGGCCTCGAGCCCGACCTCGCGCAGCCGCTCGGCCGTCCCCAGGGTCGCCGTCAGGCGGAAGCCGAGCCGCGCGAGCCGGCGCGCGACGACGACCGCCTGCCCCTTGTCCGAGTCGTTGACGCTGATGAAGGCCGCGCCCCCGTCGGGCAGCTCCAGCCCGGCCCCCTCCATCGCCTTCGCGTAAGCCTCGCCGAACGTCTCTCCGACGCCCATCACCTCGCCCGTCGAGTGCATCTCGGGGCTGAGGATGGGGTCCACGCCGGGGAACTTCTTGAACGGGAAGACCGGCGACTTGACGAAGACGCGCCCGACCGAAAGCTCCTCCGGCAGATTAAAACTCGACAACTCGCGGCCCGCCATCACGAGCGCGGCGACGCGCGCCAGCGGCACGCCCGTCGCCTTCGAGACGAACGGCACCGTGCGCGAGGCGCGGGGGTTGACTTCGAGGACGTAGACGCGGTCGTCCTTGATGGCGAACTGGATGTTGAGCAGGCCGCGCACGCGCAGCTCGCGCGCCAGGACGCGCGTGTAGTGGCGCATCGTCTCCAGGTGCTCCTCGGCGATGCGCACCGGCGGGAGCACGCAGCTCGAATCCCCCGAGTGAATCCCCGCCTCCTCGATGTGCTCCTGGATGCCGGCGACGACGACGGCCCGTTCGTCGGCCAGGGCGTCCACGTCGAACTCGGCCGCCCGCTCCAAAAATTTATCGATCAGCACGGGCTTCTCGGGCGAGGCGTCCACGGCCGTCCGCATGTAGGCGTCGAGGCTCCGCTCGTCGTAGACGATCGCCATCGCGCGCCCGCCGAGGACGAAGGAGGGGCGCACCATCACGGGGTAGCCGATGCGGGCCGCGCAGTCGCGCGCCTCCTCGAAGGAGGTGGCCGTGCCGTTCTCGGGCTGCGGGATGCCGAGGCGCTGGAGGAGCGCGCCGAACCGCTTGCGGTCTTCGGCGAGGTCTATCGAGTCGGGCGAGGTGCCGATGATGGGCGCGCCGGCGGCGGCCAGGCGCGCGGCGAGGTTCAAGGGCGTCTGCCCGCCGAACTGGACGATGAGCCCCTCGGGTTTTTCAACGTCCACGATGTTCATCACGTCCTCGAAGGTGAGCGGCTCGAAGTAGAGGCGGTCGGAGGTGTCGTAGTCGGTCGAGACCGTCTCGGGGTTGCAGTTGACCATGATGGTCTCGAACCCGGCCTCGCGCAGCGCGAAAGAGGCGTGGCAGCAGCAGTAGTCAAACTCGACGCCCTGCCCGATACGGTTCGGCCCCGAGCCGAGGATCATGATCTTGCGGCGGCCGGTCGGCTCGGACTCGTCCTCCTCCTCGTAAGTCGAGTAGAGGTAGGGCGTGTGCGACTCGAACTCCGCGCCGCAGGTGTCCACGCGCTTGTAGACGGGCGCGAGGCCGAGCGACTTGCGGTAGGCGCGCACCTCGTCCTCGGTGCGGCCCGTCAGGTACGCGAGCCTTCGGTCCGACAGGGCCGCCTCCTTGAACTCGCGCAGCGTCTCGGCCGGAATTTCTTCCAGCTTCTTCCCCTCGACCTCGCGCTGGATGAGCATCACCTGCTGGAGCTGTTCGAGGAACCAGGGGTCTATGCGCGAGAGGCGGTGGATTTCTCCGAGCGGCCAGCCGCGCTCCAGGGCGTGCGTGATGTAGGAGAAGCGCTGCGAGTTCGGGCGCGCGAGCCGGCGCTGCAACTCGTCGTCGGGCACGTCGTGGAGCCGCAGCGGGCGGACGGATTCGAGCGAGCGCAAGCCCTTGAAGAGCGCCTCCTTGAAGGTGCGCCCGATCGCCATCACCTCGCCGACCGACTTCATCTGCGTGCCCAGAACGTCCTCGGCCTCGCGGAACTTCTCGAAGTTCCACTTCGGGATTTTGGCGACGACGTAGTCAATCGTCGGCTCGAAGCTCGCGGGCGTCTTCCTCGTGATGTCGTTGGCGATCTCGTCGAGCGTGTAGCCGACGGCGAGCTTGGCCGCGATCTTGGCGATGGGGAAGCCCGTCGCCTTCGACGCCAACGCCGACGAGCGCGAGACGCGCGGGTTCATCTCGATGACGCGCACCTCGCCGTCCGAGGGGTTGACGGCGAACTGGATGTTCGACCCGCCCGTCTCGACCCCGACCTTGCGGATGACGCGGATCGCCATGTCGCGCAAGTTTTGGTACTCCACGTCCGTCAGGGTCTGCGCCGGGGCGACCGTGATCGAGTCGCCGGTGTGGACGCCCATCGGGTCGAAGTTCTCTATCGAGCAGATGATGACGACGTTGTCGGCGAGGTCGCGCATCACCTCCAGCTCGTACTCCTTCCAGCCGAGGATGGATTCTTCGATCAAGACCTGGCCCACGGGCGAGGCGGCGAGCCCCGCGCGGACGATCTCCTCGAACTCCTCGGGGTGGTAGGCCGTGCCGCCGCCCGTCCCGCCGAGCGTGAACGAGGGGCGGATGATGGCCGGGTAGCCGGTCTCCTCGACGATCCTCTCGGCCTCGGCCCAGGTGTGCGCGAAGCCGCCGCGCGGCATCGGCAGGCCCTCCTCCTCCATCGCCCGCTTGAACAGCTCGCGGTCTTCGGCGACGCGGATGGCCTCGCGCTTGGCCCCGATCATCTCGACGCCCTCGGCCTCGAGCACGCCGGCGTCGGAGAGCGCCATCGCGAGGTTGAGCGCCGTCTGCCCGCCCACGGTCGGAAGCAGCGCGTCCGGCTTCTCCCGGCGGATGATGGCCGCGACCGTCTCGGCCGTGAGCGGCTCGACGTAGGTGCGCGGGGCCGTCTCCGGGTCGGTCATGATCGTCGCCGGGTTCGAGTTGACGAGCACGACCTCGAAGCCCTCGGCCCGCAGCGCCTTGCACGCCTGCGTGCCCGAGTAGTCGAACTCGGCCGCCTGCCCGATGACGATCGGGCCGGAGCCGATGAGCAGGATTTTGCGGATGTCTGTGCGTCTGGGCATCAGCGGTCTAAAGAGGTCCGGGAGCGGCGGGGGGAAGAAGAGGCGCGGAGAGGGCGACGGGGCGAGGGGGGGACGACAGCCGAGCACGGCGCTGCGCCTCGTCTCCTTCTCCCCTCCACCCCGTCGCCCTCTCTACCCGTCTTCACCCCGCCACGCGTGTCTGCGGTGGTTAATTTACCTGTTTTGAAATGGCCTCGCGGTCGTGGCATTATACATAACGCCCGACGCGAAGCACGAACGCCCCGGCCGGCCCCCTGCCGCTCCACCCACGAAGGACCGCACCGATGAGAACACCTCGCCTGATAGCCTTCGTCATGCTCCTCGTCTGCGCGCAGGCCGCCTTCGCGCAGGAGGCCCCGCGCGACGCCGAAGACTTCTACAACCGCGGCCTCGACCGGCAGACCGCGGGCGACCTCGACGGCGCGCTCGCCGACTACGACGAGGCCGTCAGGCGCGACCCCAAGCTCGCCCAGGCGTACCTCAACCGCGCCAACGTCCGGCTCGCCAAGGGCGACGCCCAGGGCGCCTTCGCCGATTACACGAAGGTCATAGAGCTCAACCCGCGCGACTTCATGGGCTACTACAACCGCGGCGTCGCGCACATCAACTCGGGCAACTACGAGGCGGCCGCCGCCGACTTCGACGCCGCGCAGCGACTCAACCCCGGCGCCGCTATGATCTACGTCAACCGCGGCTTCGCGCGGCAGTTGAAGGGCGACTACGAGGCGGCGCTGGCCGACTACAACCGGGCCATCGAACTCGCCCCACAGTTGAGCATGGCCTACAACAACCGCGGCTCGCTCCACCAGGCGCGCGGCGCGCTCGACGCCGCGCTCGCCGACTTCAACCGCGCCGTCGAACTCGCCCCCGGCTTCGCCCGCGCCCTGCTCAACCGCGGCGTGGTGCGCGGCGCCAGGGCCGACCACGCGGGCGCGATCGCCGACCTCACCCGCGCCGTCGAACTGGCCCCCGAAGACGCCGAGGCGTACTACCACCGCGGCACCTCACACCAGGCGCTCGGGGACTTCGACCGCGCGCTCGCCGACTTCGACCGCGCCATCGCGCTCGACCCGCAGTCGCACGGCTACTACGTGCAGCGCGGCGTCGCGCGGCAGGCGAAGAAGGACCTGGCGGGCGCGCTCGCCGACTTCGACAAGGCCGTCGAGCTGAACCCCGGCGACGCCCTCGCCTACGTCAACCGCGGCCTGCTCCGGCAGGAGCGCGGCCTCGCCGACGAGGCGCTCCGGGACTTCACGCAGGCCATCGCCCTCGACCCCGCGAGCGCCCCGGCCTACGCCAACCGCGGCATCATCCGGCTCCAGAAGGGCCTGGACGCGCAGGCCGAGCAGGACTTCGCCGAGGCCATCCGCCTCGACCCGAGCCTCAAGGCGTCGCTCGAAAAATACCTCGCCGAGATGAGGAAGCGCGGCGCGAAGCCCCGGCAATGAAAAAGGGGCGAACCCTTTCGCCCCTCAGCGTCGTCGGTAGATTGCGGCGGCCTTCCCGCGGATTCCCTTCTCACAGTTATTTCGCGTCGAGCTGCTTGCGGTAGTCTTCGCCGTCTATCTGGACGGTGCGGCACATCTCGTAGAGGCGCGACCGCAGCCGCACCCCGATGCGGTCTTCGAGCGTCTCTTCCGACGGGTGCCGGCGCGCGTCCAGGTAGTTCGTCGTGAAGATGGTCAGCTTCTTGTCGTTGTAGCGGTTGCCGATGATCTGCATCATCGTGTCGCGCACCCAGTCCGTCGGCTTCGACGCGCCCAGCTCGTCCAGGACCAGGACCTCGGCCTGGTAGACGGGGGCGAGCACGCGCAGCTCCGAGGAGTTCGAGACCGGGTTGTAGGAGTCCTGAATCTCCTTGAGGAGCGCGCCGAACTCGTAGAAGAGGCAGGGGACGCCCTTCTCGACGAGGCCGTGCAGGATGGCGACCGCCAGGTGCGTCTTCCCCACCCCGACGGGGCCTGTGAGGAGCAGGCCGCGCTCGACGGCCGGGTACTCGCGCACCAGCCGGAAGGCGTAGTTGAAGGCTTTGAGCTGCGAGCCGTTGTTCGGCGCGGGGTAGTAGTTCTGGAGCGTGCAGGCTTCCTTGCGCGGGGGGACGGCCTCGCGGTAGCGGCGCGGGATGCGGGCCTGCTCCAGGAGCTTGCCGCGGGTGTCCTGCGTGCGGCACTCGCAGCGGCGCGCGCCCCTGCCGGGCACGACTTCGAGGCCCGTCCCGAAGCAGCGCTGGCAGACTTCCGGGGCCTCGGCCGCCCGGCGGCGCGCGGCCCGCTTCGCCGCCGGGGCCTCTTCGGCCGCGCCCCGGTCGGGCACGGCGAACAGCGGCGGAATCTTCTTGGCGTTATCCGACGACATCCTGCGCGTGGACTTCTAAACTTCTGTTCGGCATTTGGCCGCGCGGGGGGTGGTGCTGATCTGCGCGGGAGGCTCCGGCGAAGCCTCGACTGACATCGGCCTCGGTCGGGCGTGGCGGATTATAGCACTCGACCCCGAGATTGCAAGACAATCGTTCCCGCGCGCACCGGCAGACAAAACACGCCGCAATTCGCGCGAAAAAGTCGCTCTCCGAAATTTAATCCGAAGCCCTCCGGCGATGCGCTTTGTTCATGTCAGGCACCGCCTGAGATGACATGTCTTTTTCCACAAGTGGAAAAAGATAGTAGTCAGTAGTCAGTAGTCAGTAGACAGTAGCGCTCCGCGTGATGACAACTGACGCTGACACTCTGATGGTTCGATAGCGACCGTCTTCCTACTGGCTACTGACTACTGTCTACTGTCTACTCCTTTCAGCATCCGCCGCCGCCGCCCTGGTAGACGGGGCGCCAGCGGCCCTGCTGTCGCTTGTAGATGAAGTAGTCGTTGCTCTCGTAGTAGTGTCCCTCGGCGATGACTTCGGAGACGCCGTCGCCGTCGAGGTCGGCGTGGTCTACGAGGCGGCGGTCGGCGTACTCGCCCTCCGCGCCGCGGTGGTGCCAAGTGAGCGCCGGCTTGAGGCCGAGGCCCGTCGGCTCGTAGATCATGAAGAGCGTGTGCGCGTCCAGGGCCTGGCCGGTGTTGTTCTCGGCGCGGAAGCTGCCGACGAGCTCGAACTTGCCGTCGCGGTCGAGGTCGGCGGCCGTGAGGTTGAAGACCTCCATCTTCCTGACGAGCGCCTGCGACGCGCCGCCCCGCGCGAAGGCCGCGCGCGCCAACTCCAGCGCCGCGGCGCGCTCGGCCTCGGTCGGCGCGCGGCGCGAGGCCGCCCCCGCGCCGATGGCCTCGGAGTCGGTCGCCAGCGCCTGCACCTCGCCGCCGAGCCGCGCCGTCGTCTCGGCCTTCACCTCGGCCCACATCCCGACGCAGCCCGGCTCGATGTATTTGACGACGCTCACGCTGCCCTCCTCGCCGCCGCCGAAGAGGAGGCGGAAGCGGCGGCCCGCCTTGAAGTACTCGGCGATGAAGCGCTTGGCCGCGGCCTCGCCGCCGGTCTCGTCGCTCCCGTCCACGGGCGGCGCGACGTACTGGCCGCCGCGGAGGATGACGACCGGCTCGATCTGCACGTTCGCCTCGTACTTCTCGACGGCGAAGATGACCGTCCCGCCCGCGGCTCGCTGCCGGGCGGGCGGCTTCTGCGCGGCGGCGGGAGAGAACTGCGACAGCGCGAACAGGGCAGCCAGCGCGAGCATTAAGGGGCATGTCGTCGGGGTTCTCATCGGGTGATTGAATCTCCTGAATAGAAGTGTAGTTCTTCTACCGAAAACCGGCGGGGGCGAGCCGCTCTTCCCGACTGCGAGGCCCTAACTTGAGTCATTCAACTCTCGCCGCCTCACAGGTCAGGAAGGCGGGCCTGCCCCCGCCGCCGCGGCTTCAGCTCCAACCTTACCCTATTTTGCAACCCGGCATTAAACATCCAGCGGGCGGCCGGCGCGCAGGCTCTCGCGGATGCGGAAGGTGGCGCGCGAGGTGTTGGCGAGGTCTTCGAGCGGCGTCGGCAACGGGCCGCCCTCCCGGACGAGCGCGCAGACGGCGCGCGCCTGCGCGGCCTGGCCCTTGTCCTGCGCGCGCAGCCTGACGGTCTCCTCCCCGCCGCCGCGGTGGAGCGTGGCGCGGCGGAAGTCTTCGAGGACGAAGGCGCGGCCGCCGCCGAACAGCTCGGCGCGCTCCTTCGGCAGCGAGCGGTCGCCCTCGGCGACGTAGGCGACCGAGGCGTTCGAGCCGTCGGCGAACCGCAGCGTGATCACCACGTTGTCCTCCTCCGTGACATGCGCGTCGCGGCTCGCGACCGATTCGGCGTAGACGCGCGTGACGTGCGCGCCCGTCCAGAACTGGCAGAGGTCTACGAAGTGGCAGACCTCGCCGACGATGCGGCCGCCGCCCTCGCGCGGGTCCTGCGTCCAGTGGCCGCGCGGCACGCGCCCGGCGTTGACGCGGTAGACGATGGAGAGCGGCCCGCCGTGCGCGGCGAAGAACTCCTTGGCGCGCACGGCGAGCGGCGAGAAGCGGCGGTTGAAGCCGACCGTGAGGAGGCCCTGCGCGCGGCGCGCGGCGTCGAGCACGCCTTCGAGTTCCTCCTCCGAGAGCGCGAGCGGCTTCTCGACGAAGACGTGGCGGCCGGCCCCGAGCGCGAGCCGCGCGAGGCGCGCGTGGCTGTCGTGGCGCGTGGCGATGACGACGAGGTTCACGCCCTCTTCGGCGACGACCTCCTCCGCGCCCGACGCGCACGAGCGGAAGCCGAACTGCCGGCCGACGTTGACGGCCGAGACGCCCGACGCGGTGGCGATTGAAAGGAACTCCGCGCCCGCCGCCTTGAAGTGCGGCAGAAGCATCCTCGTCGCGTAGCTGCCCGCGCCGATCAGCCCGACGCGCACCGCGGACTGACCTTTGACGGCGCGGCCCTCGACGACCTTCGCGTCCGCGCCGAGCCTGACGCTGGTTTCGACCTCCCGCGCCGTGTCGTATTCGAGCAGCACGCCGAGGTACGGCTCGGCCGCGCGGCCCGTGATGATGTCGTAGGCGCGCGCGCCCTCCTCCACGGGGAGGCGGTGCGTGGTGAGGCGCTCGACGTTGACGCCGCCCGCGGCCAGGAGGTCGAGGAAGGCTTCGAGGTTGCGGCCCTCCGTCCAGCGCACGTAGGCGAGCGGGTAGTCCCGGCCGCGCTCCTCGTACTCCGGGTCGTAGCGGCCCGGCCCGTAGGACATCGAGACCGTCAGGGACAGCTCGCGCCGGAAGTAGAGGTCGCGCGGCACTTCGGTGCCGACCTGCCCGACGACGACCACGCGCCCCTTGAGGCGCGACGCCTCGCCCGCGAGCACGACGGGCTCGCTCGACTCGGTCGCCGCCGTGATGACGACGGCGTCCGCCCCCCGGCCCCTCGTCCATTCGAGGATTCTTTCGGCCGCGCCCTCGCCCGGCGCGCAGCCCCCCGCGAGGCCGAGCGCGCGCGCCAGCTCGACCCGCCCCTCGTCCGGGTCAACCCCGAAGACGCGGCAGCCGTTCGCGCGCAGCAGCTGCGCCGCCAGCTGGCCGAGCAGCCCGAGGCCGATGACGACGACGCTCTCGCCGAGCGTCGGCTGCGCGAGCCGCACGCCCTGCAAGGCGACGGCCCCGAGCGTCGCGTAGGCCGCCTCGCCGAAGCTCACGCCTTCGGGGACGCGCGCGCAGAGGTTCTGCGGCACGGAGAGCACCTCGGCGTGCGAGGCGTAGCCGACGCCGGCGCACGCGACGCGGTCGCCCGCCGCGAAGCCGCGCACGCCTTCGCCCACGCCTAAGACCACGCCGGCCGCGCTGTAGCCGAGGGCGACCGCCTCCTCCATCTTCGAGCGCACGGCGCGGGCCGTGCTCAACAGCCCCTCCTCGCGCGCCCGCGCGACCGTCTTGCGCACCAGCTCGGGCTGTTCGAGCGCGCGGCCCAGGAGGCCCCGCCGGTTCTGCCCGACGGCGGCGCGCTCCGTCCCCGCGCTGATGAGCGAGGCGGCCGTGCGCACCAGCACGCGCCCGCTCTGCAACGCCGGGGCCGGCACGTCGGCCACCTCGACCTCGCCCGACTTCCGGTTCTGGAGAATCTGCTTCATCGGAATAAGTTTCGAGTTTAGAGTTTCGAGTTTCGAGTTTAAAACCAAAGTGCTTTAACTCGAAACCCGCAACTCGAAACTCGAAACCGGGTTCATTTGGCGCTGAGCAGGTGGAGGAGTTCGAGCAGGCCGTACACGGCCGCGACGCCGAGCAGGGCGAGTACAAGGAGGTGCTGCCAGCCGAACACCCAGCGGCGGCACGCGCGGCAGCGGACGCCGCCCGCTCGGAGCGGCCTGGCACAATACGGACATTTCGGCATGCGGAAAAGGCGCGAGGTGGGGGCGCGGCAAGAAGATGCCACGAACCGGGGCCGTTGTTCAAGTGTCGGGCGGGGGCCGGCCCGCCGCGCGTCCGGGCCTGTGCTATAGTTCCAGCCCGGCGAACTTCTTCTCAGGGGGGATTGCGGCGGCCCGCACTCAAGGGTTCTGGGGGGCGGGGGCCGCGCGGCTGTTCGGCATGGGCGTGCTGCAAGGACTGCTCAACAAGCTGGGGCTCGAAAGCCTCCTGACGGCGCGCGTCCCTTTGCGCGTCTTCCTGCTCGACGACGACGCGCTGCGCCACGAGTGGTTCGCGCGCAACTTCCGCGGCGACCTCCTCGACGTGGCCGCCGACGCCGGGCGCGCCGTCGAGCTGCTCGCTTCGAATAACTACGACCTCGTCTTCCTCGACCACGACCTGCTGCCCGAGCACTACTACGCCGAAGGCCCGGACGACGAGCGCACCGGCTACGCCGTCGCCCGCTTCCTCGCCGAGCGCCCCGACCGCCAGTCCACCTCCATCATCATCGTCCACACCCGCAACGCCGACGGCGCGCTCCGCATGGTCGAGCTCATGCGCCGCACCGGCCGCCACGCCGAACACGTCCCCTTCCACATGCTCGCCCCCAAGATCAAGAACCTGCGGAAGAGGGTCTAGGCTAGAGGCTAGAGGCTGGGGGCTAGGGGTTTGTAAAAGAGCGGCCTCGCGCCGGCGTTTATCGAGCGCCGGAGGCGCGGGGGG
>DASZKF010000044.1:0-8970 GCA_035947355.1 Pyrinomonadaceae bacterium
TAAGCCTCGCTGCGGCCCGCCAGCGCGACCATCGCGGTGTGATGAAAGTCGTCGTTCCAGAGGGCGTCGAGGCCGTAGCCGCCTTGCGCGACGGTCGTCGTCGGCGAGAACGAGCCGCAGGACGCGCGGCTCGTGCGCCCCGTCGAGCAAGGCGGCTACGGCCTCGACGCCCTCTGGAACGACGACTTTCATCACACCGCGATGGTCGCGCTGGCGGGCCGCAGCGAGGCTTACTACACCGACTACAAGGGCTCGCCGCAGGAGTTCGTCTCGGCGCTCAAGTACGGCTTCCTCTTCCAGGGCCAGCGCTACAAGTGGCAGCGGCAGCGGCGCGGCAGCCCCGCGCTCGACCTCGACCCGGCCGCCTTCATCAACTTCATACAGAACCACGACCAGGTCGCCAACTCCGGCCGCGGCGAGCGCGCCGACCGGCTGACGAGCCCCGGCCGGCTGCGCGCGATGACGGCGCTCATGCTCCTCGCGCCCTCGACGCCCATGCTCTTTCAGGGGCAGGAGTTCGCCGCCTCGAGCCCGTTCCTCTACTTCGCCGACCACGAGGAGGGGCTGGCCGCGCGCGTGCGCGGGGGCCGCACCGAGTTCCTGGCGCAGTTCCCGAGCCTCGCGACCGAAGAGGTGCGCGCCTGCCTGCCCGACCCGCGCGACCCTTCGTCGTTCGGGCGCTGCAAGCTCGACCTCTCGGAGAGGGAGAAGCACGCGGAGGTTTACGCGCTGCACAGAGACCTCCTGCGGCTGCGCCGCGAAGACCCGGTATTCGGCCGGCAGCGGCGGCGCGGCCTCGACGGGGCCGTCGTCGGCCCGGAGGCTTTCGTCGTGCGCTTCTTCGGCGAGGACGGCGGCTCAGGCGACCGCCTGCTCGTCGTCAACTTCGGCCGCGACCTCCGCCTCGACCCCGCGCCCGAGCCGCTGCTCGCCCCGCCCGAGGGCGCGCGCTGGGACGTGCTCTGGTCGAGCGAGTCGGTCGCCTACGGCGGCTGCGGCACGGCCCCGCTCGACACCGAAGATAACTGGCGCATCCCCGGCCACGCGGCCGTGGCGCTGCGCCCCACGGCAGTTTCGGGTTACGAGTTTCGGGTTTCGAGTTCGGGCGGCGCGCGTTGAATCTTCCAACCTACGCAGAACAAACTCGAAACTCGAAACTCGTAACCCGAAACTTGTTTTATGAGTTATGGCTGAACTGATTCGCAAACTGTCTTTCACTGACGGGGGCGCGCGCGGCGGCGAGTCGCTGCTGCGGCGGGAGTGGCTGGTGACGAACGGGCTCGGGGGCTTCGCTTCGGGGTCGGTCGCGGGCGTGCCGACGCGCCGCTATCACGGGCTGCTCATCTCGGCCCTCCCGACGCCGCTCGGGCGCACCGTGATGCTCAACTACCTCTCCGAGTGGGTGCGGACGGCGGACGGCCGGCGGCTCCAGATCGGCGGGCAGGAGCGGGCGGGCGGCGGGTTGGAGATGCCCGGCGCGCGCCACCTGCGCGAGTTCCGCCTCGAAGACGGCTTGCCCGTGTGGCGCTACGAGTTGGGCGGGGCCGTCGTCGAGAAGCGCGTCCTGATGTTGCACCTCCAGAACACGGTGCACGTCACCTACAGGCTCCTCGGAGGCGAGGGCGCGGTGCGCCTGAAGCTCCGGCCCGCCGTGCAGTTCCGCCCGCTCGAAGAGGCGGTCGGGCGCCCCATCGAAGAGGCGCACACGATCACGGCCGTCGAAGACCGCCTGGAGCTTTCGTCGGGCCAGACCTACCCGCCGCTGCGTTTTAAAATCTACGGCCTGCGCGCCACCTTCGCGCTCGACGGCCGGAAGCTCGAACACCTCCTCTACCGCGTCGAGAAGCGGCGCGGCTACGAGCACACGGGCGAGCTCTGGAGCCCCGGCTACTTCAGCGTCGACCTGACGAGGGAGGTGAGCGCGACGCTCGTCGCCTCGACCGAGAACTGGGAGACGGTGCGTGCCCTCTCGCCCGAGGCGGCGCGCGAGGCCGAGTGCGAGCGCCGGCGGCGGCTCGTCGCCCTCGCCGACCCGCGGGCGCGCGGGGGCGTCGCGGCCGAGCTGGTCCTGGCCGCCGACCAGTTCGTCATCACGCCCTCGGGCCGGCAGGAGGACGCGGCCCGCGCCCACGCCACCGGCGAGGAGCTGCGCTCGGTCATCGCCGGCTACCACTGGTTCACGGACTGGGGCCGCGACACGATGATCAGCCTCGAAGGCTTGACGCTCACCACGGGCCGGCAGCAGGAGGCCGGCTGGATTCTGCGCACCTTCGGCCACTACGTCCGCGACGGCCTCATCCCGAACATGTTCCCCGACGGCTCGAACGAGGGCCTCTACCACACGGCCGACGCGACGCTCTGGTTCTTCCACGCCGCCGACCGCTACCTGCGAGCGAGCGGCGACCGCGTGACGCTCGAAGTGCTCCTGCCCCGGTTGCGCGAGATCGTCGAGCACCACCTGCGCGGCACGCGGTTCGGCATCAAGGTGGACGAGAGGGACGGGCTGCTGCGGCAGGGCGCGGAAGGTTTCCAACTGACGTGGATGGACGCGAAGTGCGACGGCTGGGTGGTGACGCCGCGGCGCGGCAAGGCCGTCGAGATCAACGCGCTCTGGTACAACGCGCTCCGCCTGCTCGAAGGCTGGGAGCGCGAGGCGGGCGAGGCCGCGCGCGCCGACGCGCTCGCGCGCCACGCCGCGCGCGCCTACGACTCCTTCAACCGGCGCTTCTGGTACGAGGCGGGCGGGCACCTCTTCGACGTGGTTGACGGCGACGACGGCCGCGACGACCCGGCCTGCCGCCCGAACCAACTGCTCGCCGTCTCGCTCCGCCACCCGGCGCTCGACCCGGCGCGCTGGGAGTCGGTCGTCAGCGTCGCGCGGCGCGAGCTTCTGACGCCGGTCGGCCTGCGCTCGCTCGCGCCCGGCCACCCGGACTACAAGCCGACCTACCACGGCGACCTGCGGGCGCGCGACGCCGCCTACCACCAGGGCACGGTCTGGGCCTGGCTCATCGGCCCGTTCATAGACGCGTGGCTCAAGACTTACCCGCACGACCGGGCCGGCGCGCGCCGGCTGCTCGAAGGCTTCGTGCCGCACTTAGACGAGGCGTGCGTCGGCTCGATCAGCGAAATCTTCGACGCCGAGGAGCCCTTCGCGGCGCGCGGCTGCGTCGCCCAAGCCTGGAGCGTCGCCGAGGTTTTGCGCTGCTGGGTTCTGACCTCGGAGCGGCCCGACGAGTGAAGACCTTCGACGAAGTCCACAAAGTCGCCGCGCTGCTCGGCGACCTGCGCTGCCCCTGGTACGTCTGCGGCGGCTGGGCGATTGACCTCTTCCTCGGGCGCGCCACCCGCGCCCACAAGGACGTGGACATCGCCGTCGCGCGCCGCGATCAGTTCGAGGCCCGCGACTACCTTCTGAGGCGCAGCTGGAAACTCGAAAAAGCCTTCGAGGGCGAGTTGATTCCCTGGGCCGAAGGCGAGCGGCTGGGGCTGCCGGTTCACGCCGTCTGGTGCCGGAACGACGAACACGACCCCGGCTTCATCGAGCTTCTGCTCAACGAGATTGACGAGCGCCGGTTCAGGTTCAGGCGCGACCAGTCCGTCACGCTGCCGCGCGAGCGCATGTCATTCGAGACCGCGTCGGGCCTGCGCGTCCTCGCCCCCGAGATCGTTCTGCTCTACCAGTCGAGCCGGCCCGAGGAGTACGCGGCCGACTTCCGAAACGCGGCCGGGTCGCTCCCCGAAGAGAGCCGCGCGTGGCTGCGCGACGCGCTCGAAAAACTTTCGCCGCGCCACCCCTGGGCCGGCGCGTTATGACTGACTGCTTCGACGAACGAGGGCTGTTAATGAATTTCAAAAGATCAAGCGGCATCCTGCTCCACCCGACCTCGCTGCCCGGCCGTTACGGCATCGGCGACCTCGGCCCGGAGGCTTACAGGTTCGTGGACTGGCTGGCCTCGGCCGGGCAGCGCTACTGGCAGATCATGCCGCTCGGGCCGACCGGCTACGGCGACTCGCCTTACTCTTCGTTCTCCGCCTTCGCCGGCAACACGAACCTCGTCAGCCCCGACGAGCTGGTCAGAGACGGCCTGCTCGCCGGCGAAGACCTCGGCGGCGCGGGGGAGTTCGCCGCCGGGCGCGTGGATTACGGCAAGGTCATCGGGTACAAGCGCGGGCTGCTGGAGAAGGCTTTCGAGAATTTCAAGGAGGGCGGAGACTCGGGGCTGAAGAAAGACTACGAGGGCTTCCTCGGCTTCGCCGCGCTCTGGCTCGAAGACTACGCGCTCTTCGCCGCGCTCAAGGACGAGTACAAAGGCGAGCCCTGGCACCTCTGGGTTCCGGGGCTGGCGCGGCGCGAGCCGGGCGCGCTCGCCGAGGCGCGGCGCGACTTCGCCGGGCCGGTCGCCGCGCACAAGTTTTTCCAGTACCTCTTCTTCCGCCAGTGGCTGAAGCTGAAGAAGTACTGTTACGAGAAGGGCGTCGGCGTCGTCGGCGACATGCCCATCTTCCTCGCGCACAACTCGGCCGACGTCTGGGCGCGGCCCCGCCTCTTCAAGCTCGAAGACGACGGGCGGCCCTCGGTCGTGGCCGGCGTCCCGCCCGACGCCTTCAGCGAGACGGGGCAGCTCTGGGGCAACCCCATCTACGACTGGGAGCTGATGCGCGCCGAGGCTTTCGGCTGGTGGGTTGACCGCGTGCGCGAGACTCTGAAGCTCGTGGACGTGGTGCGGCTCGACCACTTCCGAGGGTTCGCCGCCGCGTGGGAGGTGCCGGCCGGCGAGGAGACGGCCGAGCGCGGGCGCTGGGTGGAGGTGCCGGGCCGCGACATCTTCCGCGCGATGCGCGAGGCCGTGGGCGACGAGCTTCCGATCATCGCCGAAGACCTCGGCACCATCACGCCGGACGTGCACGCCCTGCGCGACGAGTTCGGCTTCCCCGGCATGCGCGTCCTCCAGTTCGCCTTCGGCGGCGACCCGCACGACACGCACCTGCCGCACGAGTACACGCGGGCCTCCGTCGCCTACACGGGGACGCACGACAACGACACGGTCGTCGGCTGGTTCGAGGCCCGCGCCCGCGAGGACGCGACCGAGGCCGAGCGCGCCGAGCGCGAGCGCTGCCTCAAGTACCTCGGCACGGACGGTGCGGAGATCAACTGGGACTTCGTCCGCGCCGTGCAAATGTCGGTCGCCGTCGTCGCCGTCGCCCAGCTCCAGGACGTGCTCGGCCTCGGCACCGAGGCCCGCATGAACGTCCCCGCCAGCGCCGAAGGCAACTGGGCCTGGCGCTTCCAGGAGGGCGCGCTCACGGAAGAACTCGCGGAGAGATTGAAGGAGATGACGGCGCTGTACGGTCGGGCTTCTGACTGTTACGCCACCTTGCGTTCGACGCTCGTCGGGCTGAGATTTTGAAGCGGCAGCCCTAACTCTTCCATCATCCTCGCGTCCCAGGCTTCGATGGGGTCTCGGCCGGCGATGTACGTGCGCGCGGGGTTGCGGACGGGGTTGCGCACGCTCAGGATTTCCGGCCCCGAGGCGAGGATCACTTTCTTGTAGTTGGGCAGGTCGCTCGCCCACAGCTTCGAGCCGTAGTGGCGCGCCACGTTCGGAAGGCTCCCCAACTGCCGGCAGAGCCGCTTGAAGTGCTCGACCACCTCGTCCGGCCCCATGCGCGAGGGGCGGTGGCAGAGCGTGTAGCCGTCGTAGTCGCGGCTGACGGTGCCGGGCAGTATCCGCCCCTCGCGCGCGAGCTGCCGGTAGAAGGGCGTCTCGGGGTAGGGGCAGACGATTCCGACGAAGGTGACGTTGAAGTACCGGAGGTCTGCGAGGTACTCGGGGAGGCGTTCGAGGTACTCGTGGGTGTCGCCGTCGGAGCCGACGAGCAGGCCGAACGAGAGCATGATGCCGCTCCGGAAGCAGTTCCTGATGACTTTATCAACCTCGCCGATTTTGTTCTGCCCCTTGTTCATCGCCTGGATTGACTCGGGGTTCAGAGACTCCAGCCCCGTGTAGACGTAGCGGCAGCCGGCCCGCGCCATCAGCCGCACGGTCTCCTCGTCCTTCAGCACGTTGAAGGTCAGCGCGCAGCCCCAGGTCTTCTTCAAGGGGACGAGCGCCTCGCACAACTCGCGCAGGTAGCGGGGGCTGCCGCCGAGGTTGTTGTCGAGGAACTGGAAGCCGTCGGCGAGCAGGCCGAAGTAGTTCCGGTTCCAGCTCATCTTGAATTTGATCTCGTCCACGACGTGCCGGACGGGTCGGTAGCGGTACTTCTCGTGCCCCGTGAGCACGCAGAAGTTGCAGGTGAAGGGGCAGCCGCGCGACGCCTCGACGCCGGGCAGGCGGATTCTGTTGGTGCGGAAATCAATCAGGTCGTAGCGGTACGGCCTGATCTCCTCGGGGCCGCGCGCGGGCAGGCCGTAGCGCCTGCGCAGGCGGCCGCGCTCGAAGTCGGCGATGACGGCGGGCACGTTCGACTCCGGCTCGCCGGTGACGACGGCGTCGAAATATTTCTCGCAGTCGTCGGCGAAGTGCGAGGCGTGGCGGCCGCCGGCGACCGTCTTGACGCCGCGGCGGCGCAGGATGGTCGAGAGCACCTTGGTGTGCTCGTAGTAGGAGTGGAGGTAGGAGAAGAAGACCAAATCCCAGTCGCGTTCGAGCGGGACGTCCGCCTCCTTCTCGTTGTAGACCTCGACCTCGGCGTGGTCGGGGCAGAGCGAGGCGATCAGTTCCGGCACCGCCGACTGCATGATGCCGCGCTCCTTGCGCGGCTGGCGCGTCGGGTGCGTGTACGTCGAGATGATGGCGATGCGCATGGGGCAAGTCCTCGAAAAAAAGTAGCCAGTAGCCAGTAGCCAGTAGTCAGTAGGAAGACCTTCGGTAGCGAACGGTCAGCGTGTCAGCGTCAGCAGACCCTATGCGGAGCCTACTGGCTACTGACTACTGTCTACTGGCTACTGGTTTTGGCGACCCGGTAGGTGCCGAAGACGAGGTCGAAGAGCGGCGAGGTGACGCCGAAGCGGGCCTCCGCGTCGCAGTGGTGGTGCAGCAGGTGGTTACGGCGGAGGTAGCGGACGGCGGGGCCGCGGGCCGCGCCGTGGTGGGCCTGGTAGTCGAGGTACTCGTAGAAGAAGTAGCCGAGCATCAGGCCGTCGTAGAGGAAGGTCGTCGAGCGCCAACTGCCGGTCGCCGCCCAGGCGAGCAGGCAGTAGGCGGCGCAGACGGGGATGCTCTCGGCGAGCCGGACGTTGAGGCGGTCGAGGGCTGCGGGGTCGGCGTGGTGCGCGAGGTGGACGCGGTTGCCGGGCAGGCGCGCGTCGTCCATGCGCGAGTCGCGGTGCAGGACCCAGCGGTGAATCGAATACTCGATGAGGCCCCAGGAGAGGAGGCCGCCGCAGACGAGCGCGACGGCCCCCGCGGCCGAAGGCCCCGCGCCCGGCAGGGCCGCGGCGTTGAGCGCGGCGAGCAGGACGGCGTAGAAGACGAAAGGCTTGTAGAGCTCGAACCTGTTGATCTGAAGGCGACGTTCCCTGCGCGTGGTCTTAACTTTTCCCATGTTCGTTCCCGGCCCGCCGTCGGTTTTGATTGACGCGTCTCTCGCGGCCGGTGGTGGCCGCACGTCGGCCCGGCAGGCTTTGTGGCTAACCCGTAAAGCGGAAACCGCG
Source organism: Pyrinomonadaceae bacterium (assembly GCA_035947355.1). Taxonomy (GTDB): domain Bacteria; phylum Acidobacteriota; class Blastocatellia; order Pyrinomonadales; family Pyrinomonadaceae; genus QHXN01. The sequence continues at coordinate 7,661 of DASZKF010000044.1, forward strand.
CGCGGAGTGAATCACATTCGGAAATTTTTTTACAAATGACGGCCGCCGCGGACGGTGATGGGAGCCGCGGAGCGGCGGCAGAATATAGCCCAGGGCGCAAGCCCTGGGTACATACACAAGAAAAACGAGAAAGCCCCGGAGGGGCGACAGAGGTTCCGGCGCATTGTTCACACGCCTGAAATCTTTCGCCCCTCCGGGGCTCCATCTGTTTTATGCCGTGCTAACCCAGGGCTCACGCCCTGGGCTATATTCTGCCGCCGCCTCCGGCGGCTTCATTATTCGGTTGGCTCGTCCGCTTCGTCCGGCTCGTCTGTTGGTTCGCCCTGCGCCTCGGTCTCGGGCACGGGGGTCGTGGCGTAGCCGAGGCGTTCGAGCATCTCGGGCGTCAGCTCTCGGTGGACGCCGTCGCCCGCGAAGACGCGCTGGCTGCAACCGCGGCAGAAGTCGCCGTCTAGCGCGACGATGGCGTCGGAACGCTGGCAGAAGACGGACTGCGTCGGCGGCTCGCCCGGCCCCGGCGGCGCGGCCTCGGCGGTCGAGTCGGCGACGACTTCCGCGGTCGCGGGCTGTTCAAGAGTCTCGGCTTCGGGCGGCGCTGCGGCGCTCGTCTCCTCCTCGCCGGGGCGCTCCTGTTCGCGCGCGGCCTCCGCCGCCGGCCGGAGGCGGAAGAGGGCGAGCGAGCGGGCCTCCATGCGGTAGGCCGTGCCGCCCTTGATGAGGCGGCGCGTGCGGCGGCGGCCGTGCCCCTCGCGCGTGTCTATGACCTGCTCCCAGTTGCCGCCGGGCCGCTCCGGCATCTGGAAGGTGACGCCGCGGTGGTGGGCGTTGAGGAGGATGAGCAGCGTGTCGTCGGTGATCCGGCGGCCGCGCTCGTCCACCTCGTCCATGGCGTCGCCGGCGAGGCGGACGGCGAGGCTGCGCGCGTGCGGGTCGCGCCAGTCGCCTTCGGTCATCTCCTCGCCGTCGGGGCGGAACCAGGAGATGTCTTTGATCTCGGCCCCGCGGACGGGCCGGCCCTGAAAGAACTTGCGGCGGCGCAGGACGGGGTGGCGGCGGAAGATGCGGATCAGCTCGCGCGTGAACTCCAGAAGCTCGCGGTTCTCCTCGGCGAGGTTCCAGTCCACCCACGAAGTCTCGTTGTCCTGGCACCAGGCGTTGTTGTTGCCGCCCTGCGTGCGCGCGAACTCGTCGCCGGCGACGATCATCGGGACGCCCTGCGAGAGCAAGAGCGTGGCGAGGAAGTTGCGCATCTGGCGCGCGCGGAAGTGTAGGATTTCGGGGTCGTCCGTCGGGCCTTCGACGCCGTGATT
>DASZKF010000045.1:0-4331 GCA_035947355.1 Pyrinomonadaceae bacterium
GAAGCCGAGCGAACTCGAAACTCGAAACCCGCAACCCGAAACTTTATTGGTCGGCTTCGTTGGGCCTCTCAGCCTGCCCTGAACAAACTCGAAACTCGAAACCCGCAACCCGAAACTTTATTGTCCGATACGGGCGACTCAGGCGCATGCTACGGGCTAAGGGGTGGACACGAGGAACACGTCCCAAGCCCAGCGGCCGGCCTTCGCCCCCCTGGCCTCGTCAACCTTCGCCCGGAACCTGAACTGGTTGCCGTGCCCGTCGACGCGTTTCGACACCTTGTAATCGAGGTGCAGGCGCGCGACGTTCAGCGACGCGAGCGTGTGTAGCTCGTCCGCCTCCGAGACGCCGTTGTGGTTGGCGTCCCGCCACAGTCGCAGGCTGTCGAAGACGGCGTCGCCCACGGCGATGGCGCCGTCGCCGTCGCCGCCCTGCCACGCCTCGTCATACACGGCGAGCGCGAGGAAGCCGTTCGGCTCGTCCGAGGGCGTCTGCGGCGTGGAGTCGCCGAACAGCTCCCGCCCGTCGTCCACCGTGCCGTTGCCGTTCCGGTCCAAGGCGAGCCACGCGTCGTCAGAGCCGGCGGCCGTCCACGACCACCGCCGCAAAGAGCCGGCGGCCGAGAGGTCGAAGTAGACGCCGCCGGCCGTGTCGGTCAAGTCGAAGCCGTCGCCGTTCACGTCTATGAGCACCGGCGAGCTGCTTTTCGTCCGGCATTCGCAAAGGGACTGACTCCAGAACTGGTCGGGGTCGCAGGCGTCAGGTACGCACGGGCCGTCGAGACGCGTGAACGAGCCGGGTTTGCCCGGTGAGCCTGCCTGGCCGACTTCGCCGGGGTCGCCGTATCCGAAGGTGCCTTGCGTGAGGCCCGTCGTGCCAGGCGACCCGCTCTTCGTGGAACAGTTAAGGTTCGTACCTTCTTTACCTGGCAGGCCACCGGCCCCCGGCACTCCCGGAAAGCCGCCGGGGCCTTGAGCACCCCCATAGCCCGCCGGCCCTGCGTTAATGTAATAGACGTATGTTCCATAGAAGTTTCGCGGGATTCTAACGGTGATGGGGCCGCCGTCACCGCCGTCGCCCCCCGGCCCGCCGGTGCCGCCTTTGCCGCCCTTGCCGGCCTTACCGCCGAGGCCGCCCATGCCGCCGTTACCCGGCGGGCAGGAGCAACTCGCCCCGGTGCCACCCTGCCCCCCCTGAGCGCCGGTGCCTCCGGTGCCTCCCCGGCCTCCCGTGCCCCCCTTGCCGCCCTGGCCGCCCGCGGCTTTGAAGACGTAGGTGCCGCTGATGGTTTTAATCTCTGCGACGATAGTTCCCACGTCGCCGCCTCTCGGGCCTTTGCCCCCCTCGAACCCGACGCCCCCCGCCCCGCCGCCCGGGCCGGAAAACCCTGGCTTCCCGTTGACACCGTCACCGAGGCAGTTTCCGTCATCGCCTTTCAACGAGGGGTCCGGGTCTCCCTTCGGGCCCAGCTCGCCCACCGCACCTTCCGGCCCCACGAATCCCGACATGTCCTGGCCGCTCTGGTCTTGCGACTGCCCGCCGAATGACGCTTTCCTGAAACCGACCCGAGAGGGTTCTACCCGGCGTAGCTCCCTTCTGTACCAATCGTCGTAGCGTGTGCTGCTCGTATCGATGGTGAGCGTCCCGTCGGCGATCAGGCGGGGCACGAACCTCTTCGGCGGCGACCCGCGCAGGCCCGCGCGCACCACCCGAGCGGAGCGCCCGGCTTCCTTCCGGGCGGCCTCCGCCGTCGTACCCAGTAGCCCCCACGCCTCTATCGGGTAGATATAGATGTTGTGATTGCCCTTGATGACCGCGTCGCGGCCCTCGTGGAGGACGTTCCGGGCGATGATGACGGTGTCTTCCGTCAGCTCGACCTTCTCGGGCAGGTACAGCGTGTCGGCGAGCTGGACGCCCTTCAGTCTGCGCCCCGCGCGCCGTTCGGCCCGCATCTCGGCCATCCCGGCGAAAGCCGGGGCCAGCCTGGCGCGCCAGTCGGGGTCGAGCAGGGTTTCGGCCTCGAACGGCACGCCCTTCTTTTCGAGCAAGTCTTTCGCGGGCTTGAACTCCTTACGCCGGCGCTCGCGCTCGTCCGGGCCGGGCTCGTCCGTTTCCTGCGGCGACTGTTGCGCGGCCGCGCGGCGGCCCGCAGGCGAGTGACTCCCGCTCCAGGCGAGCACAGCGACGAGACAGAGGGTCAGGCTAAGTCTTCGCATGTGTTGTCTCCCAAAGTGAGTTGAAGATCGGTCAGGCCGCCTCGGCCACCCCCGGAGGTGGGTGAGGGTGACGAAGCCGGGCCCGAAATATGTCTGTGACGAAGGGTAGCGGCTCACTACGTGTCCGGCGTCCGCCGCAGGCGAGTTATACGACCGCGCCTTCTGACTGTCAATCGCCCCTCCGGCGGGGGCCGGGGAGGGGCGGCGACGGAACTTTCGGAACTCGCCCCCGGCGCCGGGCGTGTACGCGGGTGCGGGCCGGGCCGAGGGGGGAAGCGTGTATAATTGGGGTCACGCCGTCGCCCGGCCCGCGGGCCTCCGAGAGGCCCGACCGTTGCGGAAAGGTTCTTACAGCACCGGGATGTAGACGCCGAAGCCCGCCTTCGATGAGCGCGATCTCCTCCACGAACGAGCTCCTGTTCTCCGCGGCCGCGGCCGGGGGCGTCTGCGTCACCGCCGCGGAGGTGGGAGAGGCGATGTCCGACCACCGCCTCCTGGAGGCGACGCGCGACGGCGACGAGGCGGCGTTCGCCGAGCTGGTCAGGCGCTACCGCAACCAGATCACGAACTACGTCTACCGGATGACGAACGACTACGACCTCGCCGTCGACCTCGCCCAGGAGACCTTCCTGCGGGTCTACGCGGCGGCCGACCGCTACCAGACGACGTTCGCCTTCTCGACCTACATCTACCGGATCGCCACGAACCTCGCCATCTCGGAGCTGCGCCGCCGCAAGCGCCGGCGTCTCGTCTCGCTCTCGACCTTCTTCCAGCCGCGCGAGTCGGCCGAAGAGTCCTGCGAGCTGGAGGTCGAGGACGCGGGGCCGCTCCAGGACGCGGCGCTGGTCGAGGACGAGCGGCGCGGGGCCGTCTCGCGGGCCATCGCGACGCTCCCGGAGAAGTACCGCGCGCCGCTCGTGCTGCGCGACGTGGAGGGGCGGAGCTACGAGGAGATCGCCTCCATCCTCCGGATGAGCGAGGGGACGGTCAAGTCGCGCATCAACCGCGCGCGCTCGTTCCTGCGCGACAAGTTGCAGGCATACCTGTGAGGAAGTTGGGAGTCATGGCGGAGAAATGTGAAGCCTACAGGGAGTTGATCGAGGAGGCCGCGGGAGGCGCCGCCGCCGGCGCCGAGCTGCGCGCGCACCTCGGGGGCTGCGGCCCGTGCCGAGAGTTCCGGCGCGAACGCGAGGCTCTGGTCGGCCTCGTCGGCGGGCTGGAGCGGGTCTCCGCGCCGGACGATTTCGAGTTCCGCCTGCGCGCGCGCTTGGGCGCGCGGAAGGTTAACGAACGCGCACCGCTCTGGCCACCCCGCCTCGCGCCCGGCCTGGCGTGGGCGGCCGTCGCCGCGTGCCTGTTGGTCGGGGCCTCGCTTTACTTTAGAACTCCGCGGCCGGCGGGGCAGGCCGTCGCCGTTCAGGATGCGCCGCCCGCGGCGGCCCCGCCTGCACCGGCCGTAAACATCCCCGAGGGGGCGAAGCCTCCGATTCAGATCGCCGACGCGCACGAGCCGCCCGCCGCCGCGCGCCGTCGTAATCAAGACGCGCCGCGCGGCCGCGCCGTCGTGGCGTCTTTAGGGGCCGCGGCGAAGAGGAGCGCAGACAAGGCCCGGCGCGAGGTGCGCGAGGACAGCTTCGGCGTCAGAGGCGCGTCGGTCATAGAGGGCGGCGTCGGTTACGTCAGTCAGCAGGGCGCGACGCGTACGGAGCAGACGGCCGTCCCGCTGCGGACTTCGCCCGAGACGCTGCGGGTCGTGCTCCGCGACGAGCGCGGCGGCGCTTACGTGCTGCCGATGCGCTCGTTCAGCTTCGGCGCGCAGGCCCCGGTCGGCGGCGCCGTCCGCACGACGCGCGCCTCGTACAAGGAAAAGGGAGGCGTCTGGTAGTTCTCATGTCGCCGCTCGAAGGCCATCGAAGGGAAGGGGCGAAGGCGCGCGCGAGGCTCGGAGCCTCAGCGCCGCTCGCGCTCTTCCTGCTCCTGTGCGCGACGCCGCTCGCGGCGCAGCAAGCCGCGCCGGCTGCCGGGGCCGCGCCCGTCCTTGCTCAGCCCGCGCAGGCTTCCGAAGCGCCGCAGGGCCGCACAGCCCCGCGGGCGCCGGCCGCGCGTCCCGCGGCCGC
>DASZKF010000046.1:0-5988 GCA_035947355.1 Pyrinomonadaceae bacterium
ACGCTAATCCGGGCGTCGGCGTCAGCGGCCGCGGCGCGGGGCGCTACTGACTACTGTCTACTTGAACTTACTTGAACCGTTCGACGAGCCGTATGATCTCGGCGGGGGCGAAGGGTTTGAGGAGGAGGGCGGCCCCGACGCGGCGGGCCTCGGCGGAGAGTTCGGGGGCGGCGTGCGAGGTGATGAGGATGGCGTTCAGGTGCGGCCGCTCGCGGCGGAGCGTGACGACCACTTCGAGGCCGGAGATGTCGGGCAGGCGCAGGTCGGTGATGACGACGCGCACGCGCTCGCGGCGCGCCACCGCGAGGCCGTCGCGCCCCGTGGCGGCGACGAGCACGCGGTGCCCCTCGTCGCAGAGGATCAGCCGCAGCGCGTCGGCCACGGTCGGCTCGTCGTCTATGACGAGGACGGCCGAGCGCCCCGACGCGGCGTGGCCCGCCGCGGGCGAGTAGCCCGGCCCGGCGTCGCCGCCCGCGGGGGATGAGCTGTCACTGCTGTGTGGCGCGAGCACGCGGAGTCTGAACCTCGGTGGTCAGGTGTTCGTCGGGCGGTCGGGTTTCGTGCGGGGGCGCGCCGACGGAAAGCCCACACGGGCCTCTCGGCCGGACGCGGCCTTTGCGCCGGGCGAGTCAGCAATCCCCGTGCCCGCCCCCGGCGTGGACAAAAGTCCGGCATTTCGGTTTTACCAGAGGTCCCCCGCCCGTCGCCGGTGTTCCAACGCGAGCCACGCCCGACGCGACGGTGAACCAGGAAGGAACAGTCAAGTTCAATTAAGAATTAAGAATTAAGAATTAAAAATGTCGTGATGACGAAGCGGCCTTCAAGATTCCCGGCCGCACCAATTTTTAATTCTTAATTCTTAATTCTTAAGTGTCCTCCTCCGGGGCGCTTTTGAGGCCGTACTTGCGGAGGCGGCGGTAGAGGGTGGGGCGGTGGAAGTTGAGAATCTGGGCCGTCTTCTTGACGTTGCCGCCGGTGCGTTCGAGCGTCTGGAGGATGGCCTCGCGCTCGACCTCCTCCATCGTCATGTAGGGAGGGATGACGCAGCGGAACGACGAGGACTGCGCGGCGTGGAGCTGTTCGGGCAAGTCCTCGGGCTGGAGCTGTTCGCCCTGCGCGAAGAGGACGGCGTGCTCGACGACCGACTCCAGCTCGCGGACGTTGCCGGGCCAGTCGTAGCGCGCCAGCAGGGCGAAGGCCGCCGGCGAGATGCCGCGCAGGCGCTTCCCGTACTTCTCCGCGTAGCGCGCGAGGAACCGCTCGGCGAGGACGACCACGTCGTCGGCGCGCTCGCGCAGCGGCGGCACCCTGACCTTGACGGTGCTGATGCGGAAGTAGAGGTCTTTCCGGAGCGCCCCGTCCTTAATCATCTGCGCCGTGTCGCGGTTGGTCGAGGAGACCAGGCGGAAGTCCACGGCCGTCTCCTGCTCGTCGCCGACGCGGCGGACGCGCCGCTCCTGGAGCACGCGCAGGAGCTTCGTCTGGAGGTGCAAGGGCATCTCGCCGATCTCGTCTAAAAGCAGCGTGCCGCCCCCGGCCGCCTCGATGAGGCCGCGCTTGTCGCGGTCGGCGCCCGTGAACGCGCCCTTCTTGTAGCCGAACAGCTCCGACTCGATCAACTCCGACGGGATGGCCGCGCAGTTGATGCGGATGAAGGGGCGCTGGGCGCGCGGGCTTTGGAGGTGGAGGGCCGTGGCGATCAGCTCCTTGCCCGTGCCCGACTCGCCCTCGATGAGGACGGAGGCGTCCGAGGGCGCGGCCGTGCGGATGACGGCGTGAATCTGCCGCATCTTCGGGTGGTTGCCGACGATGCCGAAGTCCTCGCCGTCGGCCGCGAGCGTGCTCCGCAGCACCCGGTTCTCGCGCTTGACGGCCTCGAACTGGAGCGCGCGCTCGGCGAGCATCGAGACCTGGTCGGGCGTGAACGGCTTCTCCAGGTAGTAGAACGCCCCGCGCTTGATGGCCTCGATCGCCACGTCGAGCGAGCCGTGCGCCGTCATCAGCACGACCTCGGTCTCGGGCGTCTCGCCCTTGAGCTGTTCGAGCAGCTCGATGCCGGTCGCGTCCGGCAGGCGCAGGTCCGTGAAGACGAGGTCGAAGGGGCGCGCGCGGACGAGCGCGAGCGCCTGGCCGACGCTCGCCGCGGCCGAGACCTCGTGGCCCCGCTCCGAGAGGATCAGCTCGAGCGCGCCCGCGACGCTCGCCTCGTCGTCCACGACGAGGACGCGGCTCCGGCGTTGGTGGGACACGGCCATTTACCCTCCCGCCTCCGCCGGCAGGGTGATGCGGATCGTCGTCCCCTCGCCGGCCCGGCTCTCGACCGCGATCTGCCCGCGGTGCTCCTCGATCACCTTCTTCGCGTAGGGCAGGCCGAGGCCGAGGCCCGCCGCCTTCGTCGTGTAGAAGGGCTCGAAGACGTTCTTCACCTGCTCCTCGGTCATCCCCGTGCCCGTGTCGCCGATCTCGGCGACGAGCGCCCCGCCCCCGGCGCGCGTCCGCACGCGCAGCTCCCCGCCCCCCGGCATGGACTGCACGGCGTTGAGCGCGAGGTTCATCAGCGCGGCCCGCAGCGATGACTCGTCGAGGATTCCGACGGCGCCCGCGGCGTCGAGGTCGGCGGCGACGCTGACGCCCGCGGCCGAGAGCTGCGGCTCTAAGAGCTGGAGCACGTCGGTCAAGACGCGGTTGAGGTCCGTGCGCCGCGGGGCGAGCTGGACGGGGCGCGCGAAATTCAGGACCTGCTCGCAGGTGCTCGTCAGGTGGTTGATCGTCGAGACGATCTTGTCGAGCAGAGACATCTCGGCCTCCGACAACTTCCCCTCGACCTTGCCCCTGAGGTGCAGCGCGTAGAGGAGGAGGCCGGCCAGGGGGTTCTTGACCTCGTGCGCGACCTGCGCGGCGACGCGGCCCAGCGCCGCGATCTTCTCCTGCTGCGCGAGCACGCGGTAGACCTCGACCAACTCGGCCGTCCGCTCCTCGACGCGGCGCTCGAGCTCCTCGTTGTGGCGGTGGACTTCCTCCTCCAGCCGCCGCTTCTCGTCCTCGAGCCGCTTCTTCTCGGCCGCGCGCGAGACGGCCTTGACCAACACGTCCTTGTAGATCGGCTTGACGATGAAGTCGTAGGCCCCGGCGCGGATGATCTCGGAGATGCGCGGCAGCTGCGGGTCGCCGGTGATCATGATGACGGGGACGTAAGGCTCGCGCTCGTTCAGGCGGCGCAGCAGCTCGATGCCGCTGCCGTCGGGGAGGTTCACGTCCACGACGGCCACGTCCACGCCGTCGGTCTGCCCGGCCGCCGACTCGAAGTCGGCGGCCGTGGCCGTCTCGAAGCCGGCGCGCCGCAGGAACTCGGCGACCGTCATGCGGATGCTCGGCTCGTCGTCAACGACCAGGACTCTAAGCATACTCGGCCTCCCAGGAGTCGGCCGCGGGCAGCTCGATGGAGAAGCGCGTGAACTCGCCCTCGCGGCTCTCGACGCGTATCGTGCCGCCGTAGTCGCGGACGATGCCGAAGCTGATCGAGAGGCCGAGGCCGGTGCCGCCCGCGTCGCGGCGCGTCGTGAAGAACGGGTCGAAGACGCGGTCTATGACATCGCCGGGGATGCCGACGCCGTTGTCGTAGAACTCCAGGCGGACGCACGCCGCGCCGTCGCGCACGAACCGGCGGGCCGTGATGCGGAAGACCTTCTCGCGGCCGCCGGGCGCCGCCTTGAGCGCGAGGTGCGCGTTGCTGATCATGTTGACGACGACCTGCCGGAGCCGCGACCCGTCGGCGCGCACGGGCGGAAGGTCTGCCTCGACGTCGATCTCGACGCGGACGCCGTCCTTCTCCAGCTGGCGGCCGAAGAGCGCCACCGAGGTCTGGATCGTCTCGTGGACGTGCGCGCGGCGCGGCTCGTGGCTGTCGGGGCGGGCGAAGGTCAGAAGGCCCCGGACGATCTGCGCGATGCGGCCGCCCTCGTCAATGATGCCGTCAATCATCTGCCGCTCGAACTCGGTGCGCTCGGCGGGTTCGTCCTTGAGGAGCTGCGCGAAGTTGATGATGCCGTTCAAGGGGTTGTTGATCTCGTGGGCGACGCCGGCCGAGAGCTCGCCGATGGAGGCGAGCTTCGACGACTGGTAGAGCTGGCGCTGCATCTCCTCCTTCTCGGCCTCGAGCCGCCGCTGCCCGGTGAGGTCGCGGACGATGAGCATGATCAGCTTCTCGGCGGCCGTGGTGAGCGTGCTGAAGGAGACCGAGACGTAGGCGGGCGCGCCCGAGACGGACGCGACGACGAACTCGCCCTCGCCCGACTCGGCCGACGCGAGCAGCCGCGCCAGCGGGGTCTCGTGCGGAGCCTGGCCGTCGCCCGCGGGGCGCAAAAGCTCGCGCACGTCGCGCCCGGCGAGCGCCTCGGCGTGGCAGCCGAGGATTTCGCAGAACTTGCCGTTGACCTCGACGAGGCGGAAGTCTGACGCGCGGGCTACGCCGATGCCGTTTTTGGCGTGCTCGAAGAGGGCGCGGTAGCGCTCCTCGCTCTCCTCGACCCGTCGGTGCTGGCGGCGCACGACCCGGAGCAGGAGCGTGACGACGACCACGTCTACCGCGATCGAGATGAAGAAGTGCTCGACGCGCTGCTGCACCTTGACGCGCATCTCGGCGTTGGCCGGGCCGGGGTAGTGCGACTCGACCCAGGAGAAGAAGGGCGGCAGCAGGAACTTCTCCCAGGACAGGACGACGACGACCGTCAGCAGGAAGGTGAGCGCGGTGAAGAAGACGATGAGTCTGAGGTCGGATGTTTTCTTCATGACGGGTAGGAGGAAGACGACCGCGGGGCTTGGGGAGTTACGGACGAGGGTTCGGGGACGGGCCGGCCGCGGAAGCCTCAATGTACGACAACCGCCGCGCGGAGCACAAGGGGCGGAAAAAGTTTCGCGTTGCGGGTTTCGAGTTTCGAGTTAAAAACCTTCCGAATTGAAGGATCAACTACGAACCCGCGGACTCGAAACTCGTAACCCGAAACTTCAGTTCCGTTTCCGGCCGAGGCGGTAGCGGGCCGTGAGGGCGAGGCCGAGGCTGAGGACGACGAGGCCGAGGACGATGACGGGCCAGACGAAGGGCAGGGCGAGCGCGACGGCCCAGAAGGCCGCGCCGAGCAGGAGCGCCGTCGTCTCCGAGCGGCGGCCCTCGGGCAGCAGCACGCGCTGGAGCCAGCGCCCCGTCACGGCGTGGACGACGACGCGCCCGAAGAGGTACGAGACGAGCAGCAGGAGCATCGCCGTCGCGAAGACCAGCCCGCCGAGCATCGGCGGCAGGAACCTCAGCGCCGCGGTCGCGCCGGGGCCGACCACGAGCGCCCCGACCAGCCCGATCAGCGCCACCCGCAGCGAGGTCATCTGCAGGCGCGCCGCCGCGCGGCTGACCGCGCCCGGCGTGGCCGCCGTCAGCGCCAGCGAGACGACGAACCAGAAGAGGACGGCCAGCACGCGCCACCCGACGAAGGCCGGCGTCAGGCGCGGCGTCAGCACCCCGGCCGGGTTGCGCGCCAGCTCGCGCAGCTCCTGCTCGTAGCCGGCGAACATCACGGTGCGCCCCGCGGGGCTGCGCCCGGCCGCGCCGGCCTCGTCGCGGTACGCGCCGCCGAAGACCATCACGTCGCCGCCGACGTGGGAGCCGGGCCGCTGGATGACCGAGCCGCCGACGGCCGCCGCGTCGCCCTCGACGCGCCCCTCGATGATCACGTCGCCGCCGAACGCGATGACGCCGCGCACCTCGCCGCGCACCCGCACCGTCCGCCCCAGCCCGAAGACGTCGCCCGCCCGATGGCCCTCGACAACAACTTCCTCGCCTTCGTACGGCGCTTGCGCGAAGGCAGAAGGCAGAAGGCAGAAGGCAGAAGGCAGAAGAAGCAGTAAAGCGAAGGTGACGCGCTTCGCCGAGCGGCGAGGGGCGTTGCCACCTCCGCCTCCGGTCGTGGCTGCCGCCTTCTGCCTTCTGCCTTCTGCCTT
>DASZKF010000047.1:0-3475 GCA_035947355.1 Pyrinomonadaceae bacterium
GCTCATTGAGGAGCATGGGGGCACGCGCCTGTCCGCGCACGAAGTCTCTAAGGTGTACGTGCGTGCGGACAGGCTGCTCAAAGACACACAGGATGCGCAGGCCCGCAGGCGCGCGCGTCGTCATCAAGCGGCTCACGGGGATGCAGTTGCACGATAAGAATTTCAGCTTCTACAGCGCGGTGCACGAGTTGGAGGCGAAGCTGATCGAGCAGGCTTTGGAGGAGGCGGGCGGGAGCGTGGTGAGGGCGGCGAGGCTGCTGGGGTTGAAGCACCAGACGTTCACTTCGATGTTGCAGACGAGGCACCAGAGGCTTTTGGGTAAGCGGACGCCGCGGGAGAGGCGGCTGAGGAGCATCATCAAGGAGCCGAAGTAGTTTTCCCGTGCGACCGTTTAAGTCTTCGGGCGGGTTGTTTTATTCGGGCGGGGCCGGGCAAGGCGGGCGCTTTTTGATGGGGAAATCGGCGGCCGGGCTAATAAATCAACCGCCCGGTTGACAAAAGGCGGGCGCGCCCGTAGCATGGATTTATCGTGGTGGCGGCCGTGAAAAACGGGCTGGGGGCCTCGCGCGGCGAGATCGTGCAGCAGTTGCGGGCGCGGGGCCGGGTGAGCGCCGACGAGCTGGCGGCGGCTCTCGGCGTGTCGAAGCAGTGCGTGCGCAAGCACCTCGAGGTGCTGGAGCGCGGCGGCTACGTCGAGCACGCGCCGGAGCGCGGCGACCGCGGGCGGCCGGCACACGTCTTCCGCCTCACGCCGAAGGCCGAGGAGCTGTTCCCGAAGCGCTACGACCTGTTCGCGCGCGCCGTGCTCAGGCAGGTCGGGGAGGTCTGGGGCGAGCGGGGCTTGAACGCGGTCTTCTGCGGCTGCGCCTCCGAGACGGTCGCGTCCTTGCGGCCGCAGCTCGAGGGCCTCAGCTTCGACGCGCGCGTGCGCAGGCTGACGGAGCTTCTCGGCGAGCTGGGCTACGAGGCCGAGGCCGAGCGGCTCCCGGACGGCTCCTACGTCGTCACCGAGTGGAACTGCCCGCAGGCCGACCTGGCGCGCGAGTACCGGCAGCTCTGCGACCAGGAGCTGATCGTCTACCGCGAGCTGCTCGGCGCTGAGGTCTTCCGCGAGTCGCGCATCGCCGGCGGCGCGACGCGCTGCGCGTACAGGGTTCTGAGACCGAGAAAGAAATAAGTTCCAGGTTTCAAGTTTCAAGTTTCAAGTTAAGACAATTTCTCCGACTTGGAACTTGAAACTTTAAACTTGAAACTCGAAAGCTTATGGCACAAGTGACCGAGGCCGAAGTTTACGGGGCGCTTTCGCAGGTGAAAGACCCCGACCTGCACAAGGACATCGTGCGGCTCGGCTTTATCAAGGATTTGCGCATCGAGGGCGGCGCGGTGAGCTTCCGCGTCGTGCTGACGACACCGGCCTGCCCCGTCCGCGAGCAGTTGCAGGAGCAGTCGCGCGCGGTCGTCGCGGCGCTGCCCGGCGTCACGTCGGTCAAAGTCACAATGGACGCGGAGGTGCCGAAGGGCCGCGGCATCGGCGAGAAGCTCTCGATGGGCGGCGTGCGCAACATCGTCGCGGTCAGCTCGGGCAAGGGCGGCGTGGGCAAATCAACGGTGGCCGTCAACCTCGCCGTCAGCCTCGCGCGCGACGGCGCGAGGGTCGGCCTGATGGACGCCGACGTCTACGGGCCGAACGTGCCGCTGATGCTCGGCGTCGCCGCCGCGCGCCCTTCGGTGCGCGGCAACAAGCTCCTGCCGCTCGAAGCGCACGGCATCCGCCTGATGTCCATGGCCGTCCTGAAGCCCGGCGACGAGCCGATGATCGTGCGCGGGCCGATCCTGCACGGCCTCGTCCGGCAGTTCCTGCAGGACGTCGAGTGGGGCGAGCTGGATTACCTGATCGTGGACATGCCGCCGGGCACGGGCGACGTGCAGCTCTCGCTCGCGCAGCTCGTCCCCGTGCAGGGCGCGGTGATGGTGACGACGCCGCAGGAGGTCGCGCTCGCCGACGTGCGGCGCGCGCTCAGGATGTTCGAGGCGGTCAACGTCCCTGTCCTCGGCGTCGTCGAGAACATGAGCTACTTCGTCGCGCCGGACACGGGCGCGCGCTATAACATCTTCGGCGAGGGCGGCGGGCGGAAGCTCGCCGACGAGTACGGCGTGCCGTTCCTCGGCGCGGTGCCTCTGGGGCTTGAGGTGCGCGAGGGCGGCGACCGGGGCGTGCCGGTCGTCGTCAGCCGCCCCGACTCGCCGCAGGCCGCGGCCTTCGCCCGCGTCGCCGAGGAGGTCGCGCGGCAGGTCTCGATTGAGGCGATGAAGCCGGAGCTGGTCGTCCTCGGCAAGGCGAAATAGTTTCGAGTTTCGAGTTTCGAGTTAAAACCATTTCTTAACCCGCAACCCGCAACCCGCAACTCGAAACTTTATAATCAGGCAACATTAATCACAGAGGAGAAAGAGAATGGCAGCGACACAACTTCCGACCATGACGCTCAACGTCACGGAGGCGGCGGCCGGCGAGATCAAGAAGTTCATGGCGGGCGAGGAGGGCCTGCCGGGGACGGCGGGGCTGAGGGTGCGGGTGGTGCCGGGCGGCTGCTCGGGCTTCCAGTACAGCCTCAACATCGAGGAGGACTCGCGGCCGAACGACCACGTGCTGGACTCGCACGGCGTCCGCCTCTTCGTCGACATGTTCAGCGCGCAGTACCTGAACGGCGTCGAGATAGATTACGTCACCGGCGTCATGGGCTCGGGCTTCACCTTCAAGAACCCGAACGCCACGGGCGGCTGCGGCTGCGGCTCGTCGTTCACGGCCTAAGCCCGGTCTCGGTCGTTGAGCCCGGCGAGCGGCCGGCTCGACACGGAGGGCACAGAGGAAACACAGAGATCACAGAGAAGAACCTGGTTTTCTCTGCGCCCTCTGTGCTTGCTCTGTGTCCTCTGTGTTGAAATGATCTCCCGCCGCGCCCGACGAACTCTTCACCACAAACCACAGGAGCGAAACGGATGCCGAGGATTGAGGCTGAGACGGCGGCGGGGGCGCGGGCCTTCGAGGCGGCCGCCGGGCGCAAGCTGGTGCTCGCCATAGAGGACGCCGGCATAGACATCCTGCACCGCTGCGGCGGCAACGCGAAGTGCACGACCTGCCGCGTCGAGGTGCTGGCCGGCGACCCCGGCGAGATCAGGGAGGCCGAGCGCAACCGGCTCGCCGTCGAGACCGGCCTGGCCGAGAACGTGCGGCTCTCGTGCCAGGTGCGCGTCGGCGACGACCTGAAGGTGCGCGTCATCAACCAGGCGAGCGTCCGGGGGATTGACCCGGGGCCGCGCCCCTCGGAAGACTGAGGGCGCGCGGGCGCGGGCGACGCGCCGGAGGGTGAAGGTGAGCGTTTCGTCGAGACCTTCGACCACGACGCGCAGCGTCATCTCGCCGCCCTCGACCCGCCCGGCGTAGCGGGCCGGGAGTTGTTCCGGCTCCTCGTCGCGC
>DASZKF010000048.1:0-1853 GCA_035947355.1 Pyrinomonadaceae bacterium
GGCGGGCTTCTGACTGTTACGGCTGTTAAAATCCGACGTATGGACGGCGTCGTCATCATTGATAAGCCTGAGGGGTGGACTTCGCATGACGTGGTGGCGCGGGCGCGGCGCGTCCTCAAAGAGAAGCGCGTCGGGCACACGGGGACGCTCGACCCTTTCGCGACGGGCGTGCTCGTCCTGCTGGTCGGGCGCGCGACGCGGCTCGCGCAGTTCCTCGCCGGGGCTGAGAAGGAGTACGAGGCGACGATCCGTCTCGGCTACGCGACCGACACCGGCGACCTGACGGGTGCGCGCCGCGAGGGCTTACGGGCCGCGGACTGCGCGGCGCTCACGCGCGAGCAAGTCGCGGCGGCGCTCGCGCCCTTGCGCGGCGAGATTGAGCAGGTGCCGCCGATGTACTCGGCGAAAAAGGTTCAGGGCAGGAAGCTCTACGAGCTGGCGCGGCGGGGCGAGGAGGTCGAGCGCGCGGCCGTGCGCGTCAGCGTGAAAGAGTTCGAGGTCATCGAAGGGCCGGGCGGCCAGTTCCTGCGGCCGAACACGGACGGGACTTGCGACGTGCGGGCGCGCGTCGTCTGCTCGGCCGGGACTTACGTGCGCGCGCTGGCCGAGTCGGTCGGCGACTCGCTCGGCACGGGCGCGCACCTCGCGGCGCTCAGGCGCACGCGCGCCGGCACGTTCGGCCTCGAAAAAGCTCTCACGCCCGAAGCTCTCCAAACACGCGTCGAGGCGGGCGCGGGCGACTTTCTCGTCCCTTTGGAAACGGCGCTCCCGGAGCTGCCGCGCGCGCATCTAACGGCCGCGGAGGCTCGCCGCGCCGCGCACGGGGCGGCCGTCGCGGCCCCGCCCCCCGCCCCGCCGTGGGACGACGGCGCGCCCGTCCTGCTCTTCGACGAGCGGGGGGGCTTGCTGGGCGTCGCTGTGTACGCGGCCGAACGCGGGCAGCTCCGGCCGCGCGTGATGCTCGCGGCGGAAAATAAGAGTTGACCGGCAACTCCGCGGGCTGTGCTATACTTCATGCTCACCGCGGGGTCAGCCGAGCGACGTCGGCCCGACGAGACGGAAGCTGACAGTCCCCTTTACATTCTCCCGGTTGACAGCGCGGTTCCTTGAAGCGACGGAGGAGTCTCGAAGGCGCGGCGAGCGCCGCTCGCGCGGGCGCTGTGTGTGGCGCGCATCGAGACGTTTCCGAGAGCGAAGGCGTGACTCCAGCACGCCGCCACTTCTGCGCGCGAAGCCGATCAAGAGGTTTAAGACGAGGCTATGCAAGAGCAGGACGGCAGCAAATTCGACATCACGGCGCGGCTCGAAGAGCTGCGCCAGGAGCACGCGGCGCTTCAGTGGGAGGGCTCCTTCCGCGACTACTTCGAGCTGGTCACGCAGCAGCCCCGGCTCGCCCAGCTCTCGCACGCGCGCATCAACGACATGATCCACGCCCGCGGCGTCGAGAAGCTCAACGAGGGCACGCGCGACGAGGTCGCCCGCTACAACTTCTTCGCCGAGGAGCTGTTCGGAATCGAGGAGCCGATCTCCCGCATCGTCGAGTACTTCAAGTCGGCCGCCCAGCGCCTCGAAGTCCGCAAGCGCATCCTGCTCCTGATGGGCCCGGTGGGCGGCGGCAAGTCCACCATCGTCACCATGCTCAAGCGCGGGTTAGAGGAGTGGACGCGCACCGAGCAGGGCGCGGTCTACGCCATCAAGGACTGCCCGATGCACGAGGAGCCGCTGCACCTCATCCCGCAGCAGCTCCGGGCCGAGGTCGAGAAGCACTACGGCATCTACATCGAGGGCGACCTCTGCCCGCAGTGCCGCTACGCGCTCGAACACACCTACGGCGGCCGCCACGAGGACGTGCG
>DASZKF010000049.1:0-4742 GCA_035947355.1 Pyrinomonadaceae bacterium
CCGCTTCGGCGGCGACCCGCGCGTCGTCGGGCAGAGCCTGACGCTGAACGGGCATGGCTACACGGTCGTCGGCGTCATGCCGGCGGGCTTCGCCGGGCCGAAATTCACGGGCGGCGACTTCGAGCAGGCGGAGCTGTGGGCGCCCTTCGCGCCTGACCTCGGCCAGTGGACGCGCGACGGCCGCTCGGTAGACGCCGCCATCGCGCGGCTCAAGCCGGGCGTCACGCTGGAGCAGGCGCAGGCCGAGATGGACGCCATCGCCGCGCAGCTCCGCGAGCAGCACCCGGACACGAACGCGGGCGCGGGGGCGGCCGTCGCCTCCCTGCACGAGCAGGCGGTGGGCGGCATACGGCCGGCGCTTCTGACGTTCCTCGCCGCCGTCGGACTCGTTTTGCTGATCGCCTGCGCCAACGTCGCGAACCTGCTTCTGGCGCGCGCCGCCGCGCGCCAGAAGGAGATGGCCGTCCGCATGGCGCTGGGGGCCGGGCGGCTTCGCATCGTCCGGCAGCTCCTCACGGAGAGCGTCCTGCTCGCGTCCCTGGGCGGGGCTGCGGGGCTTCTGCTGGCGCTGTGGGCGACGAACCTGCTCGCCGCGCTCGGCTCCGGCGCGATACCGCGGCCCGACGAGATCGGGCTGGACTCGCGCGTGCTGCTCTTCACGCTCGGCGTGTCGCTTTTGACCGGCGTCGCCTTCGGCCTCGCGCCGGCGCTCGCCGCCTCCAGACCTAATCTGCACGAGATGCTCAAGGAGGGCGGGCGGTGTCAGACGGGCGGGGCGGGCCGCAAGCGTCTGCGGAGTTTCCTCGTCGTCTCCGAAGTCGCGCTGTCACTGCTTCTGCTCGTCGGCGCGGGGCTGCTCGTCAAGAGCTTCGTCCGCTTGCAGCAGGTCAACCCCGGCTTCGACCCGCGGAATGTTTTAACCATGTACGCCTTCCTGCCCGGCGCGCGCTACCCGGAGGAGTGGCAGCACGCAGACTTCTTCGAGAAGGTCCTGGAGCGCGCGCGTCAGCTTCCGGGCGTCGAGGCGGCCGGCGTCGTCAGCAACCTCCCCGTCAGCGGCAACTTCGACCGGATCGGTCTCTACGTCGAGGGGCACGAGGCCGCGGGCCGCGAAGACATCCCCGACCCCGAGCGCTACATGGTGGACGCCGGCTACTTCAAGGCGATGCGGATTCCGCTGCTCGGCGGGCGCGCGTTCGGCCCGCAGGACACGGCGGAGGCGCCGCCGGTCGTGATCGTCAACGAGGGCCTGGCCCGCCGCTTCTGGCCCGAGGGCGGGGCGCTCGGCAAGCGGATCAGGACCGACCCGTCGCGCCCGTGGATGACGGTCGTCGGCGTCGTCGGCGAGGTGCGCCACTACGGCCTGGAGACGGCCCCGACGATGCAGCTCTACCTGCCGCACCGGCAGGTGCCGTCGCAGGTGATGACGCTCGTCGTGCGCTGCGCGGGCGACCCCGCGGCGCTCGCCGCCGCGGTGCGCGAGCAGGTCTGGGCGGTGGACAAGGATCAGCCCGTCTACAACGTGAGGACGATGGAGCAGCTGCTGGGGGAGTCGCTCGCGCAGCGGCGCTTCACCATGCTGCTGGTCGCCGTCTTCGCCGGGGCGGCACTGCTCCTGGCGGCGGTCGGCCTTTACGGCGTGATGAGCTACGCGGTGGCGCAGCGGACGCACGAGATCGGAATCCGCATGGCGCTCGGCGCGCAGCGGCGCGACGTGCTGCGCATCATGCTCGGCCAGGGCATGTCGCTCACGCTCGCGGGCGTCTGTTTGGGGCTCGCCGCCGCGGCCGGCCTGACGCGCGTGCTGGCGAGCCTGCTCTACGGCGTCTCGGCCACCGACCCCTCGGTCTACGCCGGCGTCACGCTCATCCTCACGGCCGTCGCCTTCCTCGCCTCCTCCATCCCGGCGCGCAAGGCGACGAGAGTTGATCCGGTCATCGCGCTCAGGTACGAATAACGATGAAATGATGAATGCGGAATGATGAATGATGAATTAGATGCTACTTGAATGATGAAGCTCAGCGTGCTTCACATTCCGCATTCCGCATTCCGCATTCATCATTTCTTATCTTGTCCATCCCTGTTAATTTGTTTCGGTTGCTGAGGCGGGTCAGGAGGCGATCTGGCGCGGGAGGTCTTCGGAGGAGGGCGGGCGGGCGTCGTCGGCTCGTTGCGCTGCGGCGGCCTTCGCCAGCTTGAACCAGCCGAGGACGAAGCTGCCGGCGCTGAAGCCGAGCGCGGCGTCGAGGGCGAAGAGGCTGCGCGTCAGTTGGCGCGTGACGGCCCGCTCGAACGCGCGCCCGACGAGCGGCCGCGCGGCGTCGAGACCTTCGACCAGCGTGAGGTCTAAATCCCGCCCGGCGCGCGCCCGCCGCCAGGCGAACTCGTAGAGCCGCAGTTGCCCCTCGTCCTCGACCCTGCCCGTGACGACGACGACGAGGTGCGTCGCCTCGGTCTCCTCGACGACCTCGCCGAGGCGGCGGCACAGCGCCGGCGTCAGGTCGCCGTCCCTGGTGACGAAGAGGAAGGAGTTGCCGCAGACGTCAACGGCCAGGTGCGACTCGCCGTGCGCGGAGGCGGGGCCGGTGGCGATCTCGCTGTCGGGCACGCCGAGCGAGCGGACGAGTTGGTAGACGCGGTTGCTCAGCCAGCGGCCGTCTTCGAGCAGAGAGACGGCGAGCCGCGTCGGGTTGATCGTCTCCTCGATGACCTCGTCCGAGGCGGGCGAGGCGCACTGGCTGCACTTCGCCCGGCTGAGCGTGATGGCCGCGAGCGCGTCGGGCGAGGGCAGGTCGAAGAGCGCGTGGCCCGACTTGCGGCAGCTCACCCTCACCTCGCGCTCCAGCAGCCCGGCCTCCAGCATCAGCTCCAGGGGGACGCCGCCCGCCTCCTGGAACAGCCGGCGCGGCGTGTAGCCCTCGCGCCGCATCTCCTGCACGCGCCGCAGGAACGCGCGCACCGACGGCTCGCCCATCAGGGCCGAGGCGCGCGCCAGCTCGCGACCGCCGCGGAGCGCGGCGGCGGCGCGTACGAAGTCGGCCGGCTGGATCGCCATGAACCGCGCCAGGCCCCCCGCAGACCTGCCCGCGCCCGCCTGCCACTCGGTCACGCCGCGCGGCCTGCCCGCCTCCCCGGACGGCCCCGGCGCTCCTTCCTCGAGTTCGGCCAGCGCCGCGCGCACCTCGCGGCAGAAGCGTTCGAGCTTCGGCAGCGGCTCCCGCGTCTCGGCGCTGTAGATGACGCCCGCGCTCAGGCCGCCCGCCCCGAAGAGGAGCGAGAGCACGCAGTCGTCCGTGCAGAAGAGCTCCCCCGGCGTGTAAGAGACTTTAGTTTCAGACTCGCGCTGCGACGCGCACTCGCGCTCCAGCTCCGCCGCGGCGCGAGCGGCTGAGGCGGCGTCCGCCCCCTGCCCTACGAGCGAGCCGAAGAGGCGGCGGCGCGCCGAGCGGATGAGCGGGTTGAGGCCGCGCGCCGCGAGCGCGTCGAGCAGGCGGAGGCGCTCGCCTTCGGCCAGCGAGAGCGCCAGGCTGTTGCTCTGTATGAACAGCATCGCCTTTCCGCGTCCGCTACGGTTTCACCCTGATCCGGAGCCTCTCGCCGCCCGAAAAGCTTTCGGGGTAGCGGCGCTCCCTCGCCATCTTGAGGGCGACCGCCTCGTAAGCGCCCGCGCCGGGCCGGGGGTTCCACACGCGCGCGTCGGTCACGCGCCCGTCCTTCACCTCCACGAGGACTTGCACGACGTACTCGCCGCGCGGGGCCTGGAGGCCGGCGGCCCTGCGCGTTCCGATGACGGCCGCCGAGGCCGGCACGGGCGGCTCCTCCTGCTCGGCCGACGCCTCCGTCCGCTGCTTTAAGTCGGACGGCTGCGGGTCTGCGCCGGCGGGCGCGGCTGACGTGTTGACGCGGGCCGGCGCGGGGGGCGCGGCGGCGGGGGCCGGGGCGGGGTCGGGTCTGAACGGGTCGAAGACGACGTTGACGGTCGCGACCAGACTGAGCCCGGAGAGGAAGCCGATGACGACGGCGTAGAGCAGGCGCTCGCGGGAGAAGCGGCGCGAGGTCGAGACGATGGCCTCTTCGACCGCCGTCAGTCGCTCTTCCAGTGGCGCGACCAGCTCGGCGGCCGGCGGCAACTGGGGCGGCGCGTGCTGCGGCAAGGGCGGCGCGGCCGCCGGCGGGTCGAGACTCCGGCCCGAGGCTTTGATCTCCGCCAGCCCCTCGCGCCGCGGGCCTTCGATCAAGTCCCAGACGAACTGCTGCCCCTGCCGGTCTATGTTGCGCTCGGGCGGCCGGACGAGCGGGTTGAAGTTGAAGGAGGCCCCGTCCATGGAGAGGGCGGCGTAGAGGGCCTCGACGCCGCGCAGGCTGCCGAGCCGCGCGTCCACCAGCTGACCGTCCTCGAAGAAGAACGAGCCGGGGGCTTCGGGGTACTCGACCTGTAGCCGCCCGGACTTCCTCTGCACGCGCAGCCTCCGGATGAGGTCGGGCAGGGGCTGCTCGTCCAGGTGGCCGGTCAAGACCACGAACTGTGTGCGCTCGATGTTTTCCACTTCACGGTTCCTGACTTCGGGGGTTAGGCGCGGGCGGCGGGTTCGACGCCTTGAAACCCTGCGCGCGTTAGACGGGAGCCGGCCCTCGGCCGTCGGGCGGTGAAACCCGGTCGCTACTTGATATTGCGCCGTGCGCCGCGCGCGCCTCCAACATCTTGTGCCGCCGCCCGCCACGGCGCATCTTACTTCAAGCGC
>DASZKF010000050.1:0-4180 GCA_035947355.1 Pyrinomonadaceae bacterium
GTCGGGCTTCTGAAGCGCGGCCTTTAATGAGAAAAGAGGGACAAAAGGGGCCGCACAAAAAGCTTCTAATGGCGGCGGCCGTCTCGGTATAATGTGGCCGCTCTGAGCAGAAACTGACCGGAGGGAGTCGGTGATGACCACCATCAGTCGCGTGGTTTGTGATCGCGAACCCTACTTCGTGCCCGACACGGCGACCGCCTTCGACGCGGCCGAGTTCATGGCGAATCGCAACATCGGCGCGGTCTGCGTCCTCGACTCAGACCAGCGGCTCGTCGGCATCTTCTCCGAGCGCGACCTCCTCAAGCGCGTCGTCGTGGCGGGCAAAGACCCGCGCGAGGTTCCGATCCGCGAGGTGATGAGCGAGCCGCGCGCCGTCATCGAGTGCAACGACACGCCGCACGAGGCGCTCGAACGGATGGAGCGCGTCGGCAGCCGCCACCTCCCCGTGATGGACGGCGAGAAGTTCGTCGGCATGCTCTCGATGCGCGACATCATGCGCGTCGAGATCAGCGAGCAGGGGGCCGAGCTGCAGCTCCTCCACGAGTACATCTCGCACTGAAGCGTCCGGGGCCGCGGTCGGACAACATGGGAAGGGAACTCCTTGCGGCCTGCGCCGCCGCGGCGCTGGCACTGCTTCCGGCGTGCCGGCAGCCGCCGCCGGGGCGGGGCGCGGGCGAGTCGGCCGTCGCCGGCGGCTCGCCTGAAGCCCGGCGCGCGGCCGCCGCCTTCCGCGTCGAGACGGTCGCCTCCGGCCTCGAAGTCCCCTGGTCAATCGCCTTCGCGCCCGACGGCCGCATGTTCTTCACCGAGCGGCCGGGGCGCGTCCGCGTCTTTGAGAACGACCGGCTGCGGGCCGAACCCCTCGCCGTCATCGAGGACGTGGAGACGCGCAGCGAGAGCGGCCTGATGGGCCTCGCGCTCCACCCGCGCTTCTCGGAGAACCGCCTGCTCTACCTCGCCTACGCCTACGAGCGGGGCGGCGTCAAGGTGCGCGTCGTACGCTTCCGCGAAACCGGGGGCGCGCTCGCCGAACGCCGCCTCATCATCGAAGACATCCCGGCCGCGCAGCACCACGCCGGCACGCGCCTGCGCTTCGGCCCCGACGGCAAGCTCTACGTCACGACCGGCGACGCCGCCCGGCGCGAGCTGGCGCAGCGCCTCGACTCGCTCGCCGGGAAGACTTTGCGGCTCAACGACGACGGCACCGTCCCGCCCGACAACCCCTTCAACGGTCGCACGGACGCGCGGCCCGAAATCTGGTCTTACGGCCACCGCAACGCTCAAGGGCTCGACTTTCAGCCCGGCACCGGCCTGATGTTCCAGACCGAGCACGGCCCGACGGGGTTCGACGGCCCCGGCGGCGGCGACGAGGTCAACGTCGTCGAGCGCGGCCGCAACTACGGCTGGCCTCTCGTCCACCACCGCGAGACGCGGGCCGGCACCGAGCCGCCGCTGCTCGAATACACGCCCGCGGTCGCACCGGCGAGCGGCGTCTTCTACGCGGGCGCGGCCTTCCCCGCCTTCCGCGGCAACTTCTTCTTCGGCAACCTGCGCGGCGAGTGCATCATCCGCGTCGTCCTTGAAGGCCGCCGCGTCGTCTCCGAAGAGCGCCTCGTCGAAAAGCAGTACGGCCGCATCCGCGAAGTGGCCGAGGGGCCGGACGGCGCGCTCTACTTCTCGACCTCGAACCGCGACGGCCGCGGCGACCCCGCACAAGACGACGACCGCATCCTCCGCCTCATCCCAACAAGTAGACAGTAGACAGTAGTCAGTAGCCAGTAGAAAGACCTTCGGCATCGGATGGTCAGCGAGTCAGCGTCTGTCTCCATTATGCGGGGCCTACTGGCTACTGACTACTGTCTACTCCTTCTGTGCCACTCGTCTAAAAGTTCGCGCTCGCGTTCGGGCTTGAGGGTCACGTCGGGCTGGGGGAGGCCGGGCTTGCTGGGGAGGGGCTGGCCTTCGGTCTCGCGCTGCCAGGCGAGCGTGTCGCGGATGGTTTCGCGGAGCGGGCGGAAGGTGAGGCCGAAGGCGAGGGCGCGGCCGATGTCGGCGCGGAGGAAGTAGCGGTGCTTCTCGCTCGACTCGGGCATCCAGAGGGGCAGCTCGCTCCAGGGCTCGACGCCGCGTTCGAGCAGGAACTGCTCGCCGACCCAGGTGAAGCTAGCGTCGCTCGCACTCGCCGCGCGGCACTCTTCGAGGAAGCGGCCCATCGTCAGGGCGTAATCCGGCCCCGCGGCGTTGTAGAGGCCGGGGCGGCCCGCCTCGGCCATCCGCAGCGTCCAGGCCGCGAGGTCGCGCGCGTCAACGAACTGAATCCGCCGCGCGGGGTCGCCGGGCGCGAGGACTTCGCCGCCGCGCGCGACGCGGGCCGTCCAGTAAGAGAAGCGCACGGTCGGGTCGTGCGGGCCGACGATGAGGCCGGGCCGTAAGACGAGCACGCGCCCCGGCATCGCCGCCTCGGCCGCCCGCTCGCAGAGCACCTTCAGAGGCCCGTACGTCTCGCCGTTCACCTCCTCGACCGTCTCGTCCGGCATCGTCGCCGCGGGCGAGTCCTCGTCGAACGGCCGGCTGAAGTCCGCGTAGGCCGAGACCGACGAGACGAAGACGTAAAGCCCGACGGCGTCGGCCAACAACTCGGCCGACGCCCGCACGACGCGCGGCACGTAGCCGCTGGTGTCAACGACCGCGTCCCAACTCCTCCCCCGCAGCGCGTCGAGACCGCCGTCACGGTCGCCCCGCAGCCGCTCCACCTCCGGGAACAACTCAGGATTGCGCCGCCCCCGGTTAAAGATCGTCACCTCGTGGCCCCGCGCCGACGCCTCCCCGACCAGATGCCGGCCGAGAAACAAAGTGCCGCCGAGAATCAGAAGTTTCATTGACACCTCAAAAAGAAATGATGAATGCGGAATGATGAATGATGAATGTGACGCACGCTGAGCTTCATCATTCAACTTGTCTTTAATTCATCATTCCGCATTCATCATTCATCATTTCTTCTCACACCGTCCTCGTCACCTTGGCGAGCGAGCGCGGGGCGTCGGGGTCGAGACCTTTGGCGTCGGCGAGGAGGGCGGCGAAGAGCTGCGCGGGGATGATGTAGGGGATCACCGCGAGCGTCTCGTCTATCTCGGCGGGCAGGCGCACGGAGTTCGTGCAGGAGCCGGCCGTCTCGTCGTCGGAGGTGAAGACGAGCGTGTCGGCCCGCAGCTCGCGGAGCCGCGCGAGCAGCTCGCGGACGCCGGCGAGCGTGACGCCGGGCGGCGCGAAGGCGAAGATCGGGAAGTGCCGCTCGACGACCGCCAGCGGGCCGTGCAGGAAGTCGGCCGAGGAGAAGCGCTCGGCCACCACGTAGCAGGTCTCCATCAGCTTGAGCGCCATCTCGAAGGCGTTGGCGTAGATCAGCCCCCGGCCGACGACGACGCAGTTCTCCATGAAGACGTAGCGCTCGACGAGCCGCTCGACCGCCGGCCGTAGTTCGAGCGCGCGCGCGGCGAAGTCCGGGATGGCCTCGTAGGCGGGCCGCGCGCCGCCGTCCGCGAGCGCCGCGGCGAGCATGTAGAAGTGCAGGAGCTGCCCCGTGTAAGTCTTCGTCGCCGCCACCGAGCGCTCGCGGCCGCCGTGCATGAGGAGCGTCTCGTCAACCAGCTTCGTCATCGAAGAGTCGGGCTCGTTCGTGATGCCGACGGTGTGCGCCCCGCCCGCGCGCGCGCCGTCGAGGACGCGGTTGATGTCCTCGCCCTCGCCCGACTGCGAGACGCCGACGACGAGCGCGCCGTCGAGCCTGAGGCGCGCGCCGTAGAGCGTGTGGACGGACGGCGCGGCCAGGGCGACGGGGATGCCGGTCGTGATCTCCAGCAGGTAGCGGCCGAAGAGCGCGGCGTTGTCGGACGACCCGCGCGCGACGAGCACGACGAGCCGCACGCCGCGCCCGCGCAGGAACCGCCCCAGCCCCTCGACCTTCGCCCGCTCCTCGCGGATCGTCCGCGCCAGTGCCTCGGGCTGCTGCGCGATCTCTTCGAGCATCAGTGACAAGGTGATCCTCAGCCCCTTTCCGAACGTCTGCGGGCACCCACGTTGACACCCCGCCGACGCCGTGCTAATTCTCGGCGCAAATGTTCCGCCGCATTATACAAGAGCAGTAGTCAGTAGGAGAGCGGGTCAGAAGCCCGACCGTCAG
>DASZKF010000051.1:0-12209 GCA_035947355.1 Pyrinomonadaceae bacterium
GCCGCCGGCGGCACGAGGTAAAAGAAGTTTCGAGTTTCGAGTTTCGAGTTAGGAATTTGTTTTGACTCGGAACTCGTAACTCGAAACTCGAAACTTCCGTCGGCCTTCTCGCCGCCGGCGTGTTGAGGTATCTTTAAGGCACCGGGCAGCGTTACATTCAGTCTCCCACGGAATCGTCTTCCGACCGCGCGAACGTCAACGGAGTCTCCGTATGAAAACTTCCCGCCGCACCCTGCAACGCACGGCCGCGGCCGCCGCCAGCCTCTTGCTCGCCGCGGCCGTCCTGCTTTCGTCCTGCGCCGCGCCCGCGCCCGGCCCGGCCGCGGGCGGCCCCGCGACCGTCGCCGAGGCCGAGAAGTTCATGGCCGACGCCGAGGCCCGCCTGAAAGACCTCGGCATCAAGCTCAACCGCGCCTCCTGGGTGCAGAGCACCTTCATCACCGAAGACACCGAGGCGCTCTCGGCCGAGGCCAACGACGATTACATCGCCGCCGTCACCGAGCTGGCCTCCGGCGCGCGCCGCTTCGAGGGGCTGCAACTCCCGGCCGAGCTGGCGCGCAAGTTCATGCTACTCAAGCTCGCCACCGTCCTGCCCGCGCCCACGAACCCGGCCGAGCGGGAAGAGCTGACGAGGCTCGCCGCGTCGCTCGAAAGCGAATACGGCAAGGGCAAGTTCTGCCCGGAGGGCCAGCCGCCCGACAAGTGCATGGCGCTCGGCGAGCTGGAGAAGATCATGGCGACGAGCCGCGACCCCGAAGAGCTGAAGCGCGTGTGGGTCGGGTGGCACAAGGTCTCGCCGCCTTACAAGCAGAAGTACGTCCGCTTCGTCGAGCTGGCGAACAAGGGCGCGCGCGAGATGGGCTTCAAGGACGTGGGCGCGATGTGGCGCTCGAACTACGACATGCCGCCCGACGAGTTCGCCGCCGAGATGGAGCGGCTCTGGCAGCAGGTCAAGCCGCTCTACGACTCGCTCTACACCTACACGCGGGCGAAGCTCAACCAGAAGTACGGCGACGCCGTCGTCCCCAAAGACGGCCCCATCCCCGCGCACCTCCTCGGAAACATGTGGAGCCAGACCTGGGGCAACGTCTACCCCGAGCTGAAGCCGCCCGCGGGCGACCCCGGCTACGACCTCACCCAAATCCTCCGCCAGCGCAACACCGACGCCAAACAGATGGTGCGCTACGGCGAGGGCTTCTTCACGTCGCTCGGCTTCGAGCCGCTGCCGCCGACCTTCTGGGAGCGCTCCCTCTTCGAGAAGCCCGAAGGCCGAGAGGTCGTCTGCCACGCCTCGGCCTGGGACATAGACGCGCAGAAGGACGTGCGCCTCAAGATGTGCATCCAGATCACGGCCGAGGACTTCTCGGTCGTCCACCACGAGCTCGGCCACAACTACTACCAGATGGCCTACGCCCACCAGCCGCCGATGTTCCAGGGCGGGGCCAACGACGGCTTCCACGAGGCCATCGGCGACGCCGTCGCGCTCTCGGTGACGCCCGAATACTTCCAGCGCCTCGGCTTCATCACCGCCGTCCCGGACGCGAGCGCCGACACCGGCCTGCTGCTGCGGAGCGCGCTCGACAAGGTCGCCTTCCTGCCGTTCGGGTATCTGGTAGACCAGTGGCGCTGGAAGGTCTTCTCGGGCGAGGTCGGGCCCGGCGATTACAACCGCGTCTGGTGGGAGCTGCGCACGAAGTATCAGGGCATCGCGCCGCCCGCCCCGCGCAGCGAGGAAGACTTCGACGCGGGCGCCAAGTACCACGTCCCCGCCAACACCCCTTACGCGCGCTACTTCCTCGCGGCCATCCTCCAGTTCCAGTTCCACCGCGCGATGTGCCGGCAGGCCGGGTTCACGGGGCCGCTCCACCGCTGCTCGGTCTACGACAACAAGCAGGTCGGGGAGAACCTCAAGAAGATGCTCGCGATGGGCCAGAGCCGTCCGTGGCCCGAGGCGCTCAAGGCCCTCACCGGCGAGGAGAAGATGGACGCCACCGCCATCATTGACTACTACGCCCCGCTCAAGACCTGGCTCGACGAGCAGAACCGCACGCTCGCGCCCTGATAAAGAAGTTTCGGGTTTCGAGTTTCGAGTTCGCGTGGCGTTAGTTGAAAGGCTCAACTGACGGCGAACAAACTCGAAACTCGAAACCCGAAACCCGAAACTTCTTTAATCCCGCCCTCGCGGGATGCAATTTTTTCGGCATCACTTATTAAAGCCTTAAAAACGGCCTCCGGTTTCTCGCGCCGGGGCCATTCTTCTGTTGCTTTCCGCCGGGCGGGGAGTTAATCTCACCCGCCCAGTGGCCCCGTCGCCGTCTGCCCGACGCATCCGCGCAGCCCGGCGCG
Source organism: Pyrinomonadaceae bacterium (assembly GCA_035947355.1). GTDB lineage: Bacteria > Acidobacteriota > Blastocatellia > Pyrinomonadales > Pyrinomonadaceae > QHXN01. Next base: position 2,347 of record DASZKF010000051.1, read on the forward strand.
CGGGCCGCACGCTTCCCACGCCGGCCGCGGCCTGCCCCGCCGCCGCCGGCTCAGCCGCGAGCGGCCGTCCGCGTCAACAGACGTGCGGCGCGCCCTCGGATGACTCAGCCGGAAATCTGAACCCCAAACTGCCGGCGGCGACGGCCGCCCGCCGAGCCCCCGTTTGGCCCGGACGCCCCTGCGCCCGCGCCAAGCCCCCGTGGGGCCAGGCGGCGGCGCGCGTCCCGCGCGGCCAGGCCCGCCCCGGTCTCGCCGCGGAGGTTTTCGGCCCCACGCACAAGGACTCCTCAAGATGAAATCGGCCACCCAGACCTTGCCCGGCGTCATCGCCCCCGGACAAGACGACCGCGCGCCGGCCCGCGCCGAAGCGCCGGCCCAGATTCCCGCCGAGGGCGAGGCGCGTGCCGAAGCCCTCTGGCGGGCCGCAGCCGCCGAGCGCGCCGCCGGCCGCTGGCACGACGCGCTGTTCCTCTACGAGCAGGCGGCTCCCCTTTTCGACGGCGGCGCGGATCACGCGCGGCGGGGCGACTTCTGCGCCGCCTACGCAGACCTCCTGGCCGCGCTCGGCGAGGCCGAGGGACGCAGTGACTACCTCGAAAGGGCGCGGGCCGAGTACGCCGCGGCCGCGCTCCACTTCGGGCGGGCCGGGCGCGCGCGACGGCAGGCCGCCGCGGAGCACGGCCTCGGCCGCCTCTTCCTCTCGCTCGCAGATTTCGCCGAGGCGCACCGCCACCTCGCGCGCGCGCTCTCGCTGCTCGGCGGGGCGGACGACGCGGGCGAGGCCGCGCGGGTCGGGGAGACGCGCGCGCGCCTGCTGCTCGCCGAGGGCCGTGCGGCCGAGGCCGAAGAGTTGTCGGCGGGCCTCGCCCGAGCCCTCGAAACTGCCGGCGAGCCTTCGCTGCTGTCCGCCGTCCTGACGGTTCAGGGCGCGGCGCGGGCGCGGCTCGGGCGGCACGGCCCCGCGCATGATTCCTTCCTGCGCGCGGCCGAGGCGGCCCGGCAGGCCGGCGACGCGGAGGCCGAGGGGCAGGCCGCGCTGGCCCTCGCCGAAGAGCTGAGCGAGCACCTGCCTTTGCCGGAGCTGGCGGAGAGCTTCGAGCGCGCCGCCTCGCTGCTGTCGCCTTCGCCGGCTCGGCCCGCGCACGCGCGCCTGTGCGCCTGCGCGCGCCGGCTGATCTCACAGGCCGCCGAGGGGCGGCGGCAGTCGCCGCGCGGCTGGGAGGGCTTCTCGCTCAAGGAGGCGGTGCACCGCTTCGAGGCGGGCATCATCGGGCGGGCGCTGAGCGAGGCGGGCGGCTCGGTCTCGCGCGCCGCGCACCTGCTCGGCTTCCGCCACCACAACAGCCTCGCCTCGATTCTCAACAACCGCCACCGCGAACTCCTGGCCGAGCGCTCGCCCATCAAGCCGCGGCGGCGCAGCATCATCACCGTCCGCGAGCCCGCGCACGCGCCGCGCTTCGCCGACGCCGGCGCCGCGCGGGCCGCCACCGTCCTCCACGTCGAGGACGACGCGGTCGTGGCCGACGCCGTGCGCGGCACGCTCGAGGCCGAGGGCTGGCGGGTCGAGACGTGCGCCGACGGCGGCGACGCGCTGGCGCGCCTGCGCCGCGCGACCCCTTACGACCTGCTGCTCCTCGACTACGACCTGCCCGGCGCCGACGGCGCCACGCTCGCGCGCGAGGCCCGCTCGCTCCGGCACCGGCGCGCGACCCCGATCATCATGTTCTCCGGCACCGACCGCGAGCGCGAGTCGCTCGAGGCCGGCGTAGACCTCTTCCTCCGCAAGCCCCAGGACTCGGCCTCGCTCGCCGCCGCCGTCCGGCGTCTGCTGCCGAAGAAGAGCAGTAGACAGTAGTCAGTAGACAGTAGAAAAGCATCGGGCGGCGAATCTGCTACGTTGTAACGGCTCGCTGCCCGACGGTTTTTCCTACTGGCTACTGGCTACTGTCTACTGTCTACTGCTTTATGCTACATTCTCCTCCTGCCTTACAGTCCATGCCGAGAGAGTCTTTTTGAGGAGAAGACTATGAGACGTTTTGTGAGACCGTTGTTTGTCTGCGCGCTCGTCGCGTGCGCGTGCGCCGCGGCCGTGGGGCGGCAGGCGGTGCGGCCGTTCACGGTGGACGAGATGTTGAAGATTCGTCGCGTCGGCGACCCGCAGCTCTCGCCCGACGGCCGCCTCGTCGCCTTCACGGTCGGCGTCCCCCAAGTGGAGGCCAACCGCACGTTGACGCACGTCTACGTCGTCCCCGCGGCGGGCGGCGAGCCGAAACAGATTACGACCGGCGACGCCAGCGCGACCGCGCCCCGCTGGTCGCCCGACGGTCAAAGGATCGCCTTCGTCACCGGCGGCCAGGTCTGGACGATGGACGCCGCGGGCGGCGGCCGCCGCCAGGTGACTAACATCTCGACCGGCGCGGCCGACCCCGTCTGGTCGCCCGACGGGCGGCTCATCGCCTTCGCTTCCGACGTCTACCCCGACTGCGCCGACGACGCCTGCAACAAGCGGCGCGAGGAGGAGGCCGCGGCCGGCAAGGTCAAGGCGAAGGTCGTCACGCGTCTGCTCTACCGCCACTGGACGGCCTGGAAGGACGGCAAGCGCACGCACGTCTTCGTCGTCCCCTCGGAGGGCGGCGCGGCGCGCGACCTCACCCCCGGCGACTTCGACGCCCCGCCCTTCTCCCTGGGCGGCCCACCGGCCTACGCCTTCTCGCCCGACTCGAAGGAGCTGGCCTTCGAGCGCAATACCGATAAGGTCGAGGCGACTTCCACCAACACAGACCTCTGGGTCGTCCCCGTCGCGGGCGGCGAGCCGCGGCGGCTGACGGGCGACAACAAGGGCGCGGACGCCTCGCCCGTCTACTCGCCCGACGGCCGCTTCATCGCCTACCGCTCGCAGGCCACGCCGATGTTCGAGAGCGACCGCTGGCGGCTGATGCTCTACGACCGGCAGGCCAACACGACGCGCGACCTCCTGCCGAAGTTCGACGCGAACGTCGAGAGCATCGCGTTCACGTCCGACGGCCGCACCGCCTACCTGACGGCGGGCGAGCGCGGCCGGCACCCGGTCTTCGTCGCTTCACTCGCCGGCGGCTCGGTGAAGAAGATCGTCGAGGGCTTTAACGACGACGTGCGCGTCTCGGCCGACGGCCGCCTGCTCGTCTTCACGCGCTCGACGGCCGCGCGGCCGACCGAGATTTACGCGCTCCGCCTCGACGGCGTCGCGCCCGCCGGCGCGGGCGGCGACCAGGCCGTGCCGCTGACGCGCTTCAACGACGAGCTGATGGCCGGCTTCGGGCTGCGCCCGGCCGAGGAGGTCGTGTGGGAGGGCGCGGCCGGCGCGCAGGTGCAGGGCTGGCTCTTCCGCCCGCCGCAGTTCGACCCCGCGAAAAAGTACCCGCTCCTCGTGCTCATCCACGGCGGGCCGCAGAGCGTCTGGAACGACAGTTGGGGCTACCGCTGGAACCCGCAAATCTACGCGGCGCGCGGCTACGTCGTCTTCATGCCGAACCCGCGCGGCTCGATCGGCTTCGGCCAGCAGTTCACCAACGAGATTTCCGGCGACTGGGCCGGCAAGGTCTACACCGACCTGATGAACGGCGTGGCGAAGGTCGCGGCGATGCCGTTCGTGGACAAGGAGCGGGTCGGCGCGGCCGGGGCCAGCTACGGCGGCTACATGGTCAACTGGCTGCTCGGCCACAACGACCACCCGGCCGTCCGCTTCAAAGCCTTCGTCTCGCACGCCGGCGTCTTCCACACCGAGAGCATGTACGGCGTGACCGAGGAGCTTTGGTTCCCCGAGTGGGAGTTTAAGGGGACGCCCTGGGAGAACCCGGAGCTTTACGCGAAGTGGTCGCCGCACCGCCACGTCCGCAACTTCAGGACGCCGACGCTCGTCACGCACGGCGAGTTGGACTTCCGCGTCCCCGTGGATCAGGGCCTCCAGCTCTTCACCTACCTGCAGAAGCAGGACGTGCCCTCGAAGCTCATCGTCTTCCCGGACGAGGGCCACTGGATACTGAAGCCGCAGAACTCGCGCTTCTGGTACGCGAACGTCCTCGACTGGCTCGACCGGTATCTACAGCCCGCGGCCTGAAGCGGGGCCGCCGCGACCGCGAGGCGACCAGCCCCTCCGGGGGCTGCTTTTTTACAACCGGGGGATTGAACGCGCGGGCGGTTGTCGCGTTAACTCAGTGGCAGTCGTTGACGCCGGCGGGGCCACCGGCCGGCGAAGGTTGGGAGTGGCGTGCGTTCGTTTCGAGCACAGAGGGCACGGAGGAGTCGCGGAGAACACGGAGAAGGACATGTCTTCCCCTGTGAACTCTGCGGAACCTCCGTGCCCTCTGTGCTGAAACGGGGCCGCGCCGCGCCCGACCGGCCGCGGCCGGGCTCCACTTTTTACCGGCCGCCGGCTACTTTTTAGTCAGATTGATGAAAGCGGCGGTGTTGTTTATAGTGGCGGGTGATGGGTGCCGAGCGGAGTCGCTTTGCTCACCGTCGCCGGCCGGCTTTTTCTTATGTCCCCGGACCGCTGGAAGCAGATCGAAGAGATTTTTCAGGCGGCGCTCGACCTCGCGCCGGGCGAGCGCGCGGCCTTCCTCGAAAGGGCCTGCGCCGGAGACGGCGGCCTGCGGGCGCAGGTCGAGGCCCTCGTCGGGCAGTTCGACCGCGCCGACAGCTTCGGCGAGTCGCGCGCGGTCTCCGCGGACGAGTCGCAGTTGTTCGCCGCGCCGCCCGTGGACGAGACCGACCCGATGGAGGGCCGCCGCGTCGGCGCCTACCGGCTGGTGCGCGAGATCGGCCGCGGCGGGATGGGCGCTGTCTACCTCGCCGAGCGCGCCGACAGCGCCTTCCAGAGGCGGGTCGCCGTCAAGCTGGTCAAGCGCGGGATGGACACAGACTTCATCCTCCGGCGCTTCCGCAACGAGCGGCAGATTCTCGCCTCGCTCAACCACCCCAACATCGGGCGGCTGCTCGACGGCGGCTCGACCGAGGACGGGCTGCCCTACTTCGTCATGGAGTACATCCAGGGCCAGCCCGTCTACCACTACTGCGACGAGCGCCGGCTGACGGTGCGCGCGCGCCTCCAGCTCTTCTCGCAGGTCGCGGCGGCCGTCGCCTACGCGCACCAGAACCTCATCATCCACCGCGACATCAAGCCGTCGAACATCCTGGTGACGGCCGCCGGCGTGCCGAAGCTCCTGGACTTCGGAATCGCCAAGCTGCTCAACCCGGAACTCGCCGCCGACACCTCGCCGATGACGGCGACCGCGATGCGGCTGATGACGCCCGAGTACGCCAGCCCCGAGCAGGTGCAGGGCCTCGCCGTCACGCCCGCCTCGGACGTCTACAGCATGGGCGTGATGCTCTACGAGCTTCTCTCCGGGCACCGCCCCTACCGGCTGCGCCACCGCTCGCCGCACGAGGTCTCGCGCGTCATCTGCGAGGACGAGCCGGAGCGGCCGAGTGTGACGGCGTCGAGCGCCGAGGACATCCTGCCGGTCGGCGACGGCGGCCCGGCCACGCCCGAAGCGTTGGCGGGCGCGCGCGGCGCCACGCTCGAAGAGTTGCGCCGCGAGCTGGCCGGCGGCGTCGACCAGATCGTGATGAAGGCGCTCCGGAAGGAGCCGCAGCGCCGCTACCGCACGGCCGAGGAGCTGCGCGAGGACATCGCCCGCCACCTCGAAGGCCGCCCCGTCTCGGCGCCCGCCTACTTCCCCGCGCCGCGCCCGGCGAAGGCGGCGGCGGCCGAGTCGCCGGCCACGGAGAAGACGCTGGCCGTGCTCCCGCTCAAGCTGCTCAGCCACCCCTCCGGCCGTGGCGGGGACGAGTCGTTCCTCGGCGTGGGCCTGGCCGACGCGCTCATCACGCGCCTGTCGAACGTGCGCCGGCTGGCGGTGCGCCCGACGAGCGCCGTGCTGCGCTACGCCGCGGCCGACGGCGACCCGCTCGGCGCGGGCCGCGAGCTGGGCGTGCAGTTCGTCCTGGACGGGAGAATCCGCCGCGCCGGCGAGCGCATCCGCGTCACCGTCCAACTGCTCGACGTGCGCGAGGGCGCGAGCGTCTGGGCCGGCCAGTTCGACGAGACCTTCACCGACGTTCTAAGCCTCGAAGACGACATGAGCGAGCGCGTCGCCGAGGCGCTCATCCCGCACCTCTCCGGCGACGAGCGCCAGCAGCTCGCCAAGCGCGGCACCGACAACCCCGAGGCGTTCGAGGCGTACCTGCGCGGCCGCTACCACTGGAACACCTTCACGGTCGAGGGCTTCGCCGAGGCGCTCGTCTGCTACCAGAGGGCCGTGGCGCTCGCGCCCGACTACGCGCTCGCCTACGCCGGCATCGCCGACTACTACAACTGGCTCGGCATCTACGCCGTGCTGCCCTTCGCCGAGACCTCGGCCGCGGCGAAGGAGGCCGCGCTCAAGGCCGTCGCGCTCGACGACACGCTGGCCGAAGCCTACGCCGCGCTCGGCTTCGCCACGATGATGCACGACTTCGACTGGGAGGCGTGCGGCCGCTACCTGCGGCGGGCCGTGGAGCTGAACCCGAACTACGTGACGGGCCGGCTCTGGTACTCCTACTTCCTCGGCATGTCGGGCCGCTTCGACGAGGCGATGGTGCAGGTGCGGCGCGCGCTCGAGCTCGACCCCCTGACGCCCATCGTGCCGCAGACCCAGTGCTGGATGTTCTACTACTCGCGGCGCTACGAGGAGGCGCTCGCCTGCACGCGCCAGCTCGCCGCCCGCGAGCCGCGCTACGGGCTGACGCACGTCTTCCTCTCGATGGTCCTGTCGCGCACGGGCCGGCACGAGGAGGCGGTCGGGACCGCCCAGAAGGCGATGACGCTGCTCGGCCGGAGCCCCTACACGATGGCCTACCTGGCCGCGGCCAACGCGGCCGCCGGCCGACTCGAAGAGACGCGCGCGCTCCTGGAAGAGATCGCGCGCGCGCAGCCGGCCCGCTACGTCTCGCCCTACCTTCTGGCGATGGTGCACGGCCACCTTCGGGAGCGCGAGCAGACGCTCGCGCACCTGGAGCGCGCCGTCGAGATCCGCGACGGCCGCCTCGTCTGGCTCGGCGTAGACCCGCACTTCGACTGGCTGCGCGACGAGCCGCGCTTCCAGGAGCTTGTGCGCCGGACGCGCAACCCCCTGGCCGGGCGCGCGCCGTCCGGCCCCGCCGCCCCGCGCCCCCGCGCCCCGCGGATGACCGGCGAGCGTTCGGCGGCGACGACCGCCCCCGTCACGCACGACCGCGGCGAGGCGCAGCAGCTCTACGCCGCCGGCCGCTACTTCGCCGCCAAGCGCACGGCCGACGGCATCCGCCAGGCCATCGAGCGCTTCGAGCGGGCCGTCGAGATAGACCCGGAGTTCGCGCCCGCCTGGGCCGAGCTGGCCGACGGCTACGCGCTGCTGAACTGGTACGTCGAGCCGCCGCCCTCGGACGCCTTCGCGAAGGCGCTGGCCGCCGCGCGCCGCGCCGTCGCCGCCGACGACCGTCTGGCCGAGGCGCACGCCTCTCTGGCCTTCATCAAGACGCACTACGAGCGCGACTGGGCCGGGGCCGACGCCGAGTTCCGCCGCGCCATCGAGCTCAACCCGGACTCGGCCATCTCGCGCCGCTGGTACGCCTTCAGCCTCTCGGCGATGGGCCGCCACGAGGAGGCGCTGGCGCAGGCCATGCGGGCGCAGGAGCTTTCGCCGCGCTCGGCCGTGATGGCGATGGCCGTCGCCAACGTCCTCTTCCACGCGCGCCGCTACGACGAGGCGGTCGCGCAGTGCCACCGGGCTCTGGAGCTAGACCCCGGCTCGGTGGCCGCGCACGTCGTCATGCGCTGGTCTTACGGGATGATGGGCCGCGTCTCGGAGGCGCTGGCCGTCTACGAGAAGGAGCGTGCGTTCGCCGGCGACACGCCGACGACGCGCGCCAAGTACGCGCACGTCCTGGCCGCCGCCGGCCGCGCCGCCGAGGCTCGCGCCATCCTCTCCGAGCTGACGGCGAGCCGCGACGAGCAGTTGGTCACGCCCTACGAGCTGGGCCTCATCTACGCGCTCCTGGGCGACGCCGACGCGGCCTTCGCCTGGCTCGAACGCGCCCGCGAGGAGCGCGCCGTCGGCCTCACCTTCATCGGCGTCGACCCGCACGTAGACTCCCTGCGCCAGGACCCGCGCTTCGACCGCCTGCTGCGCGAGATCGGGATCAGATAAGTTTCGGGTTGCGGGTTTCGAGTTTCGAGTTCGTGCCGCGCCCGGTGAACCGTTCAACTCGCGCCGAACAAACTCGAAACTCGAAACCCGCAACCCGAAACTTTTTGTGCCGGCGGCGGCCGGTTTGCAGTATCATTGTCGGGTTGTTCCAGCACCTCCGCACGCATACACAGTCGACAACCGGACGAAGATGAAAGCCCTCGTGGTGGACGACAACGAGTTGGTGCGCGGCAACGTGGCCGAGCTGCTGCGCGGCGACGGCTGGGAGGTCTCAGAGGCCGAGTCGGCCGACCGCGCCTTCGAGCTTTTGGGCGGCGAGCGCTGGTCGCTCGTCTTCTGCGACGTGAAGCTGAGCGACACGGGCGGCGACGAGGGCTACGACGTGCTGCGCCGCTTCACGGCCGAGCAGCCCGAGGCGCAGATCGTCCTGATGACCGGCCACGCCTCGGCCGTCGGCGCGCTCGACGCCGTCTCCTCCGGGGCCTACGACTACCTGCCGAAGCCTTTCGAGAACGAGCGCGTGCTCGGAATCGCGCGGGCCGTGCGGCGCGGCATCGAGAAGCGCGCGCGCCCGGAGACGACGGGCGAACTGCCGCGCCCGCCCGTCTACACCTCGGACATCGAGCTGGTCGGCGTCAGCGCGGCCTTCGTCGAGGTGATGAAGCTGGTGGGACGCGTCGCCGGCACGACGCTCCCCGTCCTCATCACCGGCGAGTCGGGCACGGGCAAGGAGCTGGTCGCCCGCGCCATCCACCGCCGCAGCGCGCGCGCCGCGCGCCCCTTCGTCGCCGTCAACTGCGGCGCCATCCCGTCGGAGCTGATCGAGTCGGAGCTGTTCGGCCACGTCCGCGGCGCCTTCACGGGGGCCGAGCGCGACCGGCGCGGGCTCTTGCAGGAGGCCGACGGCGGCACCGTCTTCCTCGACGAGATCACGGAGACGACACCGGCCTTCCAGGTCAAGCTCCTGCGCGCGTTGCAGGAGGGCGAGATTCGGCGCGTCGGGTCGAACCAGACCGTCAGCGTGGACGTGCGCGTCATCGCGGCCTCGAACCGCGACGTGGAGCGCGAGATGCGCGAGGGGCGCTTCCGCCAGGACCTCTTCTACCGGCTCAACGCCGTCACGCTCCACCTCCCGCCCCTGCGCGAGCGGCGCGAGGACGTGATGCCGCTCGCGCGCCACTTCGCCGAGCGCGCGGCGCGGCAGTCTCCGGGGAGGTGCGCGAACTTCGCGAGCGAGGCCGTCCGCCTGCTCGAAGCCTACGACTGGCCGGGCAACATCCGCGAGCTGGAGAACGCCGTCGTGCGCGCCGCCGCGCTCTGCGACCAGGCCATCCGCCCCGAAGACCTGCCCGAGCGCGTCCGCGACTACCGCGCGCCCGCCGGCGCGGCCCCCGCGCCGCCCCCGGCCGACGGCGGCGGCGCGGCCGAAGAAATCCTGACGCTCGCCGAACTCGAAGCGCGCCACGTCGCGCGCGCACTCGCGCACACCGGCGGCAACAAGCAGGCGGCCGCGCGCCTCTTAGGCATCGACCGCACCACCCTCCAACGCATGCTCAAGCGCCACCGCCTCGACGGGGAGGAGAAACAATAGTTTCGAGTTTCGAGTTTCGAGTTCGCAACACGCGTAGAGCCATTCAACTCACCCGGCGCGAACTC
>DASZKF010000052.1:0-2972 GCA_035947355.1 Pyrinomonadaceae bacterium
TTGCGATTTTTGATTTTTGATTTGAAGGCGCAAACGCCGCCCTGCCCTTTCAATCGCAAATCAAAAATCTAAAATCAAAAATCGCCTTAACTCGCAACCCGCAACCCGCAACTTGAGTGAAACGCCATGTCGCACCCACACAACTTAACGTCACGACGTATTCGGCGCGTCATCGGCGCGGCGCTGGCGCTCTCGCTCCTGTTGTCGTTCCTGCCGGCGGCGCGCGCGAGCGCGGCGGCTAAGGGGAGGGAAGTGAGCGGCGAGGCGCTCGGGGCGCTGCCGCTCTCGTTCGTGCCGAACGCCGGTCAGTTCGGGGGCGAGGTGAGGTTTCACGCGCGCGGCCTCCAGGGGACGGCGCTCTTCCGTTCGGACGGCATAGACTTCGCGCTGCCGCCGCCGCTCTCGGCCTACCGGCCGCGGCGCAAGGGCGAGCGGCGGCGGCCCGAGCTGCTGCGGCTCGGCCTGCGCTTCGAGGGCGCGAAGAAGGAGGCCGCGATCGAGGCCGACGGCGCGCTGCCCGGCACCGTGAATTACTTCATCGGCAGCGACCCGCGGCGCTGGCGCGCGAGCGTGCCGACCTACGGCCGTATCGTCTACCGCGGCCTCTACGAAGGCATACGGCTGCGCTACGACGGCGACGAAGGTAAGCTCAAGAGCACCTACACGGTCGCCGCCGGGGCCGACCCCGCGCGCATCCGCTGGCGCTACGAGGGCGCGTCGGAAGTCCTCGTGGACTCGTCCACCGGCGACCTGCGCGTCCGCCTGCCCGCCGAGCCGGGCGCGGCGACCGCCGGTAAAGACTCTCAAGCGACGGCAGTGAATAACAACGCCTCACCCGCCGCCGTGCCCCCGGCCGAGGTGCGCGAGCGCGCGCCGGTCGCGTGGCAGGAGCGTGACGGTCGGCGCTTCGCAGTCGAGGTGCGCTACGCGGTCGCGGCCGACGGCTCGGTCGGCTTCGCGCTCGGCAAGTACGACCGCGCGCTCCCGCTCGTCATAGACCCGACCTACGAGTTCAGCCACGTCCTCGGCGGCCAGGGGCGCGACTACGGCTACGCCGTCGCGCTCGACCGCGCCGGCAACATCTACCTGACGGGCGTCACCTCCTCGGTCAGCTTCACGCCGGGCCTGCCGTCCGTCACCGCGCAGCCCTTCTTCGGCGGCAAGACCGACGTCTTCGTCGTCAAGCTCAACCCGGCGGGCGACACCGTCCTCTACAGCACCTACCTCGGCGGCGCGGACGACGACTGGGGCTTCGGCGTGGCCGTAGACGCGGCGGGCCGCGCGCACGTCACCGGCTACACGCGCTCGGACAACTTCCCCACGGCCAGCGCGCTGCAAACGGCCTTCGGCGGCGGCCCCGTGGACGCCTTCGCCGCGAAGCTCTCGGCCGACGGCCGCGCGCTCCTCTACAGCACTTACCTCGGCGGCGCGGACGAGGAGGTTGGACACTCCGTCGTCGTCACGCCCGACGGCGCGGCGGCCGTCGCCGGCTACACGCGCTCCGCGAACTTCCCCGTGGCGAACGCGCTCCAGCCCGACAACGCCGGGCTTGAGGACGCGTTTGTCCTGAAGCTCAGCCCCGGCGGGGCGGCGCTCGTCTACGGCACGTACCTGGGCGGGGCGGGCGACGACCGCGGGCAGGCCGTCGCGGCCGACGGCGAAGGCAACCTCTACGTCGCGGGCCACACGGCCTCCGCCGACTTCCCCGTCGCGAAAGCCTTGCAGCCCGCGCACGCCGGGCAGGAGGACGCCTTCGTCCTGAAGCTCAGGCCCGACGGCGGCGCGCCGGCCTTCAGCACCTTCCTCGGCGGGGCCGACAGCGACCTCGCGCGCGCGGTCGCCGTTGACAGGTGGGGGCAGGTCTACGTGACCGGCTCGACGCGCTCCGCGAACTTCCCCGTGGCGAACGCGCTCCAGCCCTCGAACGCGGGCGGCGACGACGCCTTCGTCACGAAGCTCAACCGCAAGGGGCAGAAGCTCAACTACTCGACCTACCTCGGCGGGGCGGGCGACGACTACGGCCTCGGCGTCGCCGTCGACCGCGGCGGCCTTGCGAGCGTCACCGGGCGCACGAAGTCAAACGACTTCCCGCTGGCGGGCGCGTTCCGCACGACGCCCGCGGGCGGCGAGGAGGCTTTCGCCGCGCGCCTCTCCGCGGGCGGCGCCGCCCTCGACTTCAGCACCTTCGTCGGGGGCCTGCGGCGCGAGATCGGCGAGGGCGTCGCGACGGACGCGGCCGGCAACGTCTACGTCACCGGCTACACCTTCTCCGAAGACTTCCCGAACTCGAACGCCGAGCCGCACCGCCTCGTCACCGACGACGACGCCTTCGTCATGAAGCTCGCCGCCCCGACGCCCGCCGCCGCGCCCTGCGCGCAGACGCACAACGTCGCCGCGTCCGCGGCCGGCGCGACGGCCCTCGCCTCCTCGGTCTACCCGAACTGGGACTTCAACGTCATGTCCGCGATAGACGGCGACCGGACGGGAGCGGGCTGGGGCGCGGGCGGCGGCTGGAACGACGCGACTCGCGACGCGTACCCCGACTGGCTCGAAGTGGCCTTCGACGACGTGAAGAACATCAGCCAGGTGCGCGTCTACACGCTGCGCGACGATTTCAATATCCCGGTCGAGCCGACCCCGGACGTGACGGCGCTCGTCTACGGGCTGATTAATTTCGAAGTGCAGTTCTGGGACGGCGCGCGCTGGCAGACCGTGCCGGGCGGGCAGGTGCGCGCCAACGACCGAGCCCTGCGCGTCCTCAGCTTCGACCCGGTCACGACCGACCGCGTCCGCCTCGTCGCCACCAACTCGCGCGCCAACTTCAGCCGCGTCGTCGAGCTGGAGGCCGTCGGGTGCGCGGCCCCGTAGGCGGCGCGGGTGGTGGAATCCGGGTTGAGTGTGACGTGCCGTAAGTTCAACACAGAGTTCACAGAGTTCACGGAGGGCACAGAGAAGACAATCTCTTCTCTGTG
>DASZKF010000053.1:0-1529 GCA_035947355.1 Pyrinomonadaceae bacterium
GGCGGCGCAGGTTGAGCCATTCAACCGATGCAGAACAAACTCGAAACTCGAAACCCGAAACTCGAAACTTTTTTTATGACCAGAGAGAACATCCTGTTCGCCGTCGTCGGGCTGCTGCTGGGTTACGTCGCCGCCTTCCACCTGGTCGTGCACTTGAACCAGAGTCAGCCGGCCGAGTCGGGGGCGCGCGGCGCGGGGGCGGCGGCCGCGGCCGGCGAGCAGGGCGTGCCGACCAACGACGTGAAGGAGCGGCAGCGCTTGCAGACGGCGGCCGAGGCGGCCTCGCGCGCGGCCCGCGAGGCGGCGCAGGACTTCGACGCGCAGGCCCGCGCCGCCCAGGCCCACCTCGACGCGCGCAACTACGAGGAGGCGATTGACTTCCTGACGCGCGCCAACCAGCTCCGCCCCGACGACTACGACACGCTCGTCAAGCTCGGCCACGCCAACAACGCCGCCCGCCGCTTCGACACCGCCGAGCGCTGGTACCTGGCCGCGCTCGCCAAGCGGCCCGACGACGGCGACGTCCGCCTGGAGCTGGCCGCGACCTACTACTTCCGCGACCCGCCGCAGCGCGACAAGGCCATGTCGGTGCTGCGCGAGACGCTGGAGCGCGACCCGACGCACCTCGCCTCGCTCCACAACCTCGCCTTCCTGCTCATCGAGTCGAAGCGCTTCGAAGAGGCCGCCCAGACGCTCGACCGGCTGGAGCGCGCAGACCCCTCCTACCCGCAACTGCCCGGCCTGCGCGAAGAGTTGCGGAAGGCCAGGGACGCCGCCCCCGGCGACGCCAAGAAGTCGCCGGCCGACTGAGGGGGCTGCCGCGCGGGCCGGCCGGTTGGTAACGATGCGCCTGCCCGGCCGGGCGCCCGCCGCGTCCGTGTGACTCGGCGGGCGCCCGCGTGTATCATTGGGCCAAAGTTCATCTTCAGACCCGCACAGGAGTTTGCAACATGCGCACGCTGTCCCTGGCCCTCTTACTCTCGGCCGCCACCCTCCTCGCCGCCTGCGGGAGCAGCCAGAGCGCGGGGCCTGCGCGCCAGAGCGCGAGCCCGACGCCCGCGGCCGGCAACGAGAACCGGGCCGGCGCGTCCAACTCCGAGCTTGGCGTCGTCTCGTCGCACGGCGGCGCGAACGCGAACGCGAACTCCGGGCCGGCCTCCGAGCGGGCGCTGGTGGACACGAAGAAGCTCGACGCGCGCATCAAGGAGGCGGGCGCGAAGGCGAGGCGGGCGGGCGCTTCGGCGGCCGAGAAGCGGGAGGCGGCCGGGGCTTACCTGGAGCGCGGCAACGTCTACTACTCGGCGGGCAACCCGCGCCTCTATAAGTACGCGCTCGCAGACTTCCGCGAGGTGCTGCGCCACGACCCGGCCAACGCCGAGGCGAAGGAAAAACTCGAAGAGATCGAGAGCATCTACCGCAGCATGGGCCGCCCCATCCCGAACGTCAACGCCGACCAATAAAGTTTCGGGTTGCGGGTTTCGAGTTTCGAGTTCGCTCGGCTTCGTTGGGCCTCTCAGCCTGCCCTGAAC
>DASZKF010000054.1:0-3595 GCA_035947355.1 Pyrinomonadaceae bacterium
CTGCGGGCGGCGAAGGCGCGCACGCGCGAGGCGCTGGAAGCGGCCATCAGGCGAGCCGTCGCGACGGTGAGCGAGTCGGACGCCCGCGCTTGGTTCAAACACTGCGGCTATGTCTTACACTGAATCGAAAACCGCTCTAGCAGCCACGGCTACCCAATCTCCAGTCGGTGGGACTTGAGCTGAAAAACGCAACCCCGAATTTACTACTGACTACTGACTACTGACTACTGTCTACTGCTTTTTTGTACCGCGCGCTGACGACCGTCTTGATGTTGCCGCGGACGTTGAAGTCGCCTTCGAGGTGGACTTCGAGCGGGTCGCAGGCGGCGACGAAGTCTTCGAGGATGACGTTGACGACGTGCTCGTGGAAGATTTTGACGTCGCGGAACGAGTTGATGTAGAGCTTGAGGCTCTTGAGCTCGACGCAGCGCTCGCCGGGGACGTATTCGAGCCGGAAGGTGGCGAAGTCGGGGAAGTCCGAGAAGGGGCAGACGCAGGTGAACTCGGGCAGCTCGAAGCGGATGCGGATCTCCCGCCCCGCGTACTCGTAGGGGAAGGTGTCGAGCGGGTAGAGGTTCATCTCCCCGCGCGGCGTCGAGCGGATGTCGAGCCCCTGCCGGTTCACGGGCGGCGGCGTCTCTGCGGTCGTGGGCATCTGCGGCGTGCGCCTCCTTGAGGCGAGAATCTTAACCGAGCCGCGCGCGGGCCGGCAAACACGACCCGGCCAATCCGGCCGGGCCGGCGTCGTCGTATATCAGTTTGTGAGGCCCGCGGCCGCGGCCGCACCGGCGGCCGCCGAAAACCGTTTCGCACCGGAGGAGACTGAACATGCGACGACTGACCCTTTCGACACTGACGCTCGCCCTCCTCGCGGCGCTCGCCTGGGGCGGCGCGGCCCCGGCGCGGGGCCAGGAGGCGAAGACGCTCTACCAGCGGCTCGGCGGCTACGACGCCATCGCGGCCGTCGTGGACGACTTCGTCATGCGGCTCGTCAGCGACAAGCAGTTCGAGCGCTTCTTCGTCGGCCACAGCACCGACTCGAAGAAGCGCATCCGCCAGCACATCCTCGACCAGTTCTGCGCGGCGGCCGGCGGCCCCTGCATCTACACGGGCCGGACGATGAAGGACTCGCACGTCGGCCTCGGCATCACCGAGGCCGAGTGGGAGGCGGCCGGCAAGCACCTCGTCGCCACCCTCGACAAGTTCAAGGTGCCCGAGCAGGAGAAGAAAGACCTCCTCGCCTTCGTCGGAACACAGAAGAACGACATCGTCGAGAAGAAGCAGTAGGGAAGGCAAAAGGCAAGAGGCAAAAGGCGAGAGGCAAAAGTGGAAGACAAAAGCCTGCGCGGCCTGCGTCTTCCACTTTTGCCTCTCGCCTTTTGCCTTCCGGCTACGCTCCCGCGCCGCCGGCCGTCTCCAGCGAGCGGACGCGTTCGTGGGCCTGCTTGACCTCGGAGAACTGCCGCTCGACGATGGCGCGCACGTGGGACGGCAAGTCCGTGCCGAGCGCGGAACGGTAGCCCGCGACCGCCGCGTCCTCGCCGCGCTCGCACTCGGCGATGATCGCGCCGTCGTCCCCGCCTGTGATGGCAGACTTCAGGCCCATCCACCCGCGGTGGAGCGCGGCCGACACGCTGCCGGAGTCCGCCGCCTCGCCGCCGAGCCGGCGGACCTCCTGCTGCAACTCGCCGGCGAAGCGCGCGCGCTGCTGGGAGTACTCGCGGAAGAGCCGCTTCAGCTCCTCGCCGCGCACGCCCTCGGCCGCCGTCTTGAAGCCCTCCTGCCCGTCGCGGCAGGTCTCGATCAGACTGTTGAGCGTCGAGATCACTTCTGCGTTGCTTGCCATTCCAATCCCTCCCCGGCGAAGGCCGCGTTCAGCGCCCCCAGGCCCGCGCGGGCCGGGGCGCGCGGCCGACGGCGAACAGCTTGACGAGCGCGAGGCCGGCGATGAAGCCGCCGATGTGCGCCGCGTAGGCGACGCCGCCCGCCTGCGAGCCGCGGCCGAGCATCCCGATCCCGCTGATGAGTTGGAAGACGAACCAGAGGCCGACGGCGACCCACCCCGGCACCTGCGTGACGAACCCGCGCAGCACGACGGCGTGGACGCGACGCCGCGGGTGGAGCACGAGGTAGCCGCCGAGCACGCCCGAGATCGCGCCCGACGCGCCGAGGCTCGGGATGTAAGAGCCGGTGTTCGTCAGGACGTGCGCCAGGGAGGCCAGCAGGCCGCACACGAGGTAGAAGGCGGCGTAGCGCGCGTGGCCCAGGTCGTCCTCGATGTTGTCGCCGAAAATCCAGAGGTAGAGCATGTTGCCGAACAGGTGCGCGAACCCGCCGTGCATGAACATCGAGGTCAGGAGCGTCAGGTAGACCGAGACCGGCGTCGGCTGCAAAGGGATGCGGCCGACGGGGTCGCCGCTGATCGGGTCCTGGACGACGACGGGCCGCGCGATGTCCACGCCCGTCACGATCTCCTGCGGGACGGTGGCCCAGGCGTAAGTGAAGCGGTCGTTCGCGCCGAAGCCCTGGAAGACGACGAAGACGAGGACGTTGAGGGCGATCAGGAGGTAGTTGACGTAAGGCGTCGTCAAGCGGTCGCTGTTGTCGTCGCCGATGGGGAAAATCATCCGCCGCCTCCTCCTCCCAAAGGGCCGCGCCGGCCGGGCACACCTCACCGCACCACCCTGTCCGGAGGCCGCCAGCTTCGGACACTCTTCTGCCGGAAGTTTTACGGGAGTATCACGGGGAAGTAGACAGTAGACAGTAGTCAGTAGACAGTAGAAAAACCTTCGTTAGCGATTCGTTCGCGTGTCGGCGTCAGCGGCCTCTAAAGAACCTACTGGCTACTAACTACTGTCTACTGTCTACTCCTCCGCGGCATCCCCCTTGCTCTCGCAGGCGGCGAGGGGGAAAAGCCGATGATTACGTTTCGGAAGCATGCATCAGGCATTACACAACGCTTCGATTCGCGTCTCGAGCGCCGCGCCCGCAGCGCGCGGGCCGTCCCCCGAATCGCGGCGGCGCTGGCAATCATTCTCGCGGCCGCCGCGGCCGGCGCGGCGTCACAGAAGCAGGACGGCGGCGCGCAGCCCCAGGCCGCGGGCCGCGCTTCGTCGGGGCCGCAGGTGCCCGTCAAGGTCTACGTCGCCGGGACGCCCGAAGACCCTTGCATCGTCGCGCGCATCGGAGACTTCCCCGAAGAGCTGGGCCAGCCGGGCGAAGAGTTCCTGCAGCGCGAGTTCATCGAACAGTTCATGCGGGACGTGCTCGGCCTGAGCGCCGGGGGCGGGGCCGCGGCCCTCAAGATCGCCCTCCTGCCGCAGGAGAACGTGCGCGAGCAGGAGTGCTCCTTCACCTTCGGAGAGGTTTCGGGGCGCATCACCGTGAGGCTCGCCGAGCGCAGCGTCCTCGTCCTCGTCTCCTTCGCCGACAAGGACGCGGCCGCGCCGACGCTCGTCGCCGCGCTGAAGTAAGTCAGAAGCCCGACCGTGAGGGAGGGCGTCGAAGAAAGAAATGATGAATGCGGAATGCGGAATGATGAATTAAAGACGAGCTGCTTTAATTCATCATTCCGCATTCATCACTTCTGAGACGC
>DASZKF010000055.1:0-2274 GCA_035947355.1 Pyrinomonadaceae bacterium
GCGGGCGTCACGCGTGACGCCCGCGCCGGCTACCTTATGTCACCCCCCTGGCACGAGACTGAAGCGGCTACTGCACCTCGACGTGATCGCCGGTGTGCACCTCCTGTATGACGCGCGTGATGACGGCGGTCGCCGTCCGCCCCTCGACGTGGAGCACGACCAGCTCGCCGACCACCTGGCGCGGGACGGGCGGGCGGCGGCTCTTGATCTTGGGCGTCTTCACGGTCGGGCCGCTGGAGCTGCCGTCAACGTCCTTGAGGCGCTGCGCCTGGTTGGAGAATTTGCCGCCGCGGAACTCGTCGCTCTCGAAGCCGCGCCGCGTGTTCTGCGCCATCTCGTCGCCGTACTCGACGAAGGTGCCGCGCTTGCGCGGGCGGAAGACGGTCAGGTAGTCGCCGACCTTCAGGTTGTCCTCCGCGCCGAGGTCTATGAAGACGACCTGGTCGCGCGAGAGCAGCTCGCGGGTGTCGCGCGCCAGCACGATGCGGCCGGTCTGCTTGCCGGTCGGCTCGGCGAAGCGGTCGAGCGTCAGACCGAGCCGCTCCGCGGGCACCGCGCGCCGCGCCGCCGGCCGGAGCAGGTCGCCCAGCAGGATGTTGTCGCACGAGCGGACGACCTCGGCCACAGAGACCTGGTCGCGGACGCGCAGCACCCGGACGCGCCCGACCTCCTGCGTGTAGATGCCGAGCGGGCCGCTCTTGCGCGAGAACGGCGAGCGGAAACGCCCGCGCGGCCGCACCACCGTGAACTCCTGCCCGACGGCCATCCCGTGCTGCGCGCCGCCGCGGACGTAGACGAAGTCGCCCTCGCCGAAGACGCGCCGCTCGCGCTCCTCGTCGGAGCCGACGATTTCGAGCGCGCCGGCCGGCGCGGCCGTCGTGATGAAGCCGCCGCAGGCCACCTCGCTCTCGCGCGCGACCACGGCCGGGGCGCGCTCGGCCGTCGGCGTGATGATGGTCGAAGGCTCCTGCGGGCGGCCCGGCGCGGGCCTGCGGGTCTGGTCGCCGCGGCGCGTCTGCGCGCTTGCCGTGAGCAGGGCGAAGGCGCACAATAAGAGCACTAAGGCAACCGCTTTGCAGGTCAGAACGATGCTGCTTCTAAGCACGGGAATCTCCTTGTACGGTTGTGGCATCAAAGACTTTCGTCGCTCGGGAGCCGCCTGCGACTGGAGGCCGGGGGGCGGTCGGTGGGGCCGGAGTGGCGTGACGAACGGGGCGGCGGGCCGGGCCGAAAGGGCGCCGGCCGCGGGCATTAACCATCCTACTGTCTGGCGGGCGCGAGCGTCAACAGGTTTGTTCACGGCCGGGCGCGCCGGGCGGCGGCTTGCCTTTTCGCGAAGGTGTTGGTAGTATTCGCGTTTTGTCGGAACGCGCGTGCAGGCGTCTGTAGCGTGCCGGCGTAGCTCAGTTGGTAGAGCAGCGGTTTTGTAAACCGCGGGTCGGGGGTTCAAGTCCCTTCGCCGGCTCTTGAAAAGCTCTCGGCAGGGGTGGTCGAGTGGTTAATGGCACCGGGCTGTAAACCCGGCGGGTTCACACCCTACGTAGGTTCGAATCCTACCCCCTGCACCATTTAAATGATGAATGATGAGTGCGGAATGATGAATGAGGAGGTCTTTCATTCATCATTCATCATTCCGCACTCATCATTTCTCTGGGCGGGAGTAGCTCAGTTGGTAGAGCATCAGCCTTCCAAGCTGAGGGTCGCGAGTTCGAGCCTCGTCTCCCGCTCCACGTTCCGGCCGGCCGCGGCCGAACCCAGTTCGGCCCGAGTAGCTCAGGGGTAGAGCGCCTCCTTGGTAAGGAGGAGGTCACGGGTTCAAATCCCGTCTCGGGCTCCATTAAACCGAGGCACCAGTCCGTTACTTTACACCTGAAGAGGCTATCACAACATGGCGAAGGAGAGATTCGACCGGTCGAAGCCGCACGTCAACATCGGGACCATCGGGCACGTCGATCACGGGAAGACCACCCTGACGGCGGCGATCACGAAGGTCTTGGCGAAGCACAACCCGAAGATCGCCTTCCGCTCGTTCGACTCGATAGACAACGCGCCGGAGGAGAAGGCGCGCGGCATCACGATCGCGACGGCGCACGTCGAGTACGAGACTCAGAACCGCCACTACGCGCACGTCGACTGTCCGGGGCACGCCGACTACGTCAAGAACATGATCACGGGGGCGGCGCAGATGGACGGGGCGGTGCTGGTCGTGGCCGCCACCGACGGGCCGATGCCGCAGACCCGCGAGCACATCCTCCTGGCCCGCCAGGTCGGGGT
>DASZKF010000056.1:0-5963 GCA_035947355.1 Pyrinomonadaceae bacterium
CCCCCCCCCCCCCCCCCCCCCCCCCCCCCCCCCCCCCCCCTCTGTGTTGAGCACGGCTCTACCGTATGCTCAACGGTAATTTGATTTAGGGCAGCCCGCCGAAACAGCCTTCGCCCCTTTCCCGGCTACGCCGCGGGCTTACCCTTGCCGGCTTCGGCGGGCGGGTCAGTTTTCCTGGCGGGCGGGAGCCGCCGCCCGGCCGCGTCGGTGATGACGCACAGCCCGCTCACCCGCTCGCCCTTCAGCCTGCGCTCAAGCTCCAGAGCCTCCGCGTAGGTGAGGCCCAGGGCCTCGCACCCGCGCTCGCTCATCACCGCCCAGCGCCCCTCGTTGAGTTCGCCCATCAGCGCGCTTTCACAAAAGTCAGGTTGGGTAAGCCTCCCGGCCAGTGTAGCCGACGGGGACGAAAGTTTCGAGTTGCGGGTTTCGGGTTTCGAGTTCGGGCGGCGCAAGTCGTGCCATTCAACTCGCGGGGCACAAACTCGAAACCCTAAACTCGAAACTCGAAACTCGAATGCCGGGTTGCGGCTCGGCGGCGCGGGGCGTTAACCTCTCCGCCGGGCCTCCAACAGACCACACCCGAGAGAGACTTTGAAGGATGAGAAAATATCTGCTGCTTCTGACGCTCGTCGCGCTGGCCGGCTGCGCCGCCCCGCAGCCCGCCCCGAACACCAACACGGCCGCGCCGCAGGCCGGCGGCGGCGACGCGGCCTTCAAGGCCGCCCACGACCGCTACGTCGTTGAGTTCCTGCGCCGCAACCCCACGGTCAACACCTACCTCGGCGGCGCCGGCCTCGACCCCTCTTTGCGCGAGGCCGACGGCCGGCTGCGCGACCACTCGCCGGCCGCGCTCGCCGAAGAGGATCGCTGGCTCGCCGAGACGCAGAAGGCTTTCGAGGCGACGGACGCGCAGTCGCTCTCGCCCGCGCGCCGCATAGACCGCGAGGTCGCGCTCGCGCAGATACGCTTCCTCCTGCACCAGCACCAGGAGCGTCGCTACCAGGAGCGCGCCGTAGACACCTACGTCAGCGAGCCGTTCCGCGCCATAGACTGGCAGCTCCAGGGCATGACCGAGACCGGCCCGAAGGGCTACGGCACCTTCGAGGAGTGGACGCTCGTCACCAAGCGCGTCGCCGACATCCCGCGCTTCCTCTCGGCCGCGCAGCAGCAGCTCGAAGCCGGCGCGCGCTCGGGCAACGTGGCCGACCACCGCATGCTCCGGCGCGACGGCATCAACACCTCCGAGGCCAACGCCAAGTATTTCGAGGAGGAGCTGCCGAAGCTCGCCGAGGAGCGCCTCGCCCTGGGCGAGGCCAGCGGCCAACTGCACGCCGGGCTGCGCGACGCTTCAAAGCAGGCGGCCGACGCCTACCGCCGCTTCGGCGAGTTCGTCAAGCTGACCTTCTTCGACTCCGCGCCGGGGCGCGACCCGCAACCCAAACCGCAGTTCGCCGCCGACCGCTACGCGTTGGGCGAGGCCGAGTACGACTGGGCCGTCAAGAACAACCTCCGCCTCCAGACGACGGCCGCCGAACTCTACGGCGGGGCGATGGAGATCGTCGAGGGGACGCGGCGCGAGATGTCCGAGCTGGCCCGGCAGATCGGCCAAAAGCGCGGCATGCAGCTTCCCGAAGACGGCCCGGCGGCCGTGCGCGCCGTCTTCGACGAGCTGTCGAAGGACTACCCGAAGTCGGACGACGAGATGGTCGCGTGGTACCGGGACACCTGCTTCCGCGTCGTCGAGTACGGGCGCAGGACCGGGGTCTTCGACGTGCCGGCCGACTACAAGCTCGACGTGACGATCACGCCGCCGCCGCTCCTGGCCTCGATAGACGGCGCGGCCTACTACCCGGCGCCGCCGTTTAAGACGAGCGGGGTCGGGCGCTTCTACGTCTCGCCGACGGGCAACGACGAGGCGGCCTTGAAGGACAACAACCGCGCGGCGCTCGCAGACCTCGCCGTCCACGAGGGCTTTCCGGGGCACGACTGGCACTTCAAGGTGATGACGCAATACAAGTCCGACATCGCGCCCGTCCGCTGGCTCACGCCCGGCGCGGTCGAGGACTCCTCCTCGATGTGGCAGGACTCGATGGCGAGCGAGGGCTGGGCCTTGTATTCGGAGGCCCTGATGGCCGAGCCCGCGCCGGGCGCGCCCACGGGGTTCTACACCGACGAGGAGCGGCTCTACCAGCTGCGCGGCAAGCTCTACCGAGACCTCCGCGTCCGGATAGACACCGGCATCCACACCAACCGCATGAGCTACGACGAGGCCGTTGATTTATTCTCCGAGATCGTTGACTTCCTGCCGGGCAAGTGCGCCGACCCCGCGAAGTCCGACGCCAAGCGCGCAAGCTGCGAGTCCTCGGAGCGGGCCATCTTCCGCTACTCCAAGTGGCCGACGCAGGCCATCACCTACCGCCTCGGCAAGGATCAGATTTACGCCCTGCGCGCCGACGCCGCGCGCCAGCAGGGCGCGAGCTTCTCGCCCAAAGCCTTCCACGTCCTCTTCATGAAGCAGGGCACGATCCCCGTCGGCTACTTCCGCGAGGAGCTGCTGCGCGAGTTGCAGAAGAGTTGAGGCCGGCGGCTGGGCGCGCCGCCAGGCTCACGGTTTGAGGCGCATGAAACTGATCTTCCTCCACGGGCCGCCGGGCGTCGGGAAGCTGACCGTCGGCCGCGAGCTGGCCGCGCTCACCGGCTTCCGGCTGTTCCACAACCACCTCGCCGTTGACCTGGTGAGCGCCGTCTTCGACTTCGGCACCGAGCCTTTCGTCCTCCTGCGCGAGCGCGTCTGGCTCTCCGTCTTCCGCGAGGCCGCCCGGCGCGGCGTCTCGCTCGTCTTCACCTTCAGCCCCGAGCGCACCGTCCGCGCAGGGTTCATCACGGAGGCCGCCGGCGCGGTCGAATCCGCGGGCGGCGAGGTGCTTTTCGTCGGGCTGACGTGCGCCGAAGGCGAGTTGGAGAGGCGCATCGAGGAGCCGGGGCGCGGGGAGTTCGGCAAGCTGCGTTCGGCCGCGGTTTACCGGCGGCTGAAAGAGGCAGGGGCCTTCGAGTACCCGCGGCTGCCGGACTCCGGGCTGACGTTGGATACGACCGACCGGCCGCCGGCCGAGACCGCGCGGCTCATCGCCGAGCACTTCCGCCTGGCCTGACCCGGCCGCGCCCTTCATTCGTAGCGCAGGCACTCAATCGGGTCTAAGCGCGAAGCCTTGCGCGCGGGCCAGACGCCGAAGACGAGGCCGACGAAGACGGAGACGGCGAGGCCGGCGACGACCGCCCAGAGCGGTATCTCGGCCGGGAGCGAAGGGAAGAGGAAGGCGACGATCTTGCTGATGCCGACGGCCGCGACGACGCCGATGACGCCGCCCATGAAGGTCAGGGTCATCGCCTCGTAGAGGAACTGCCGGACGATGTCGCGCCGGCGCGCCCCGACCGCCTTGCGGACGCCGATCTCCTGCGTCCGCTCCGTCACCGAGACGAGCATGATGTTCATCACGCCGATGCCGCCGACCATCAGCCCGATGGACGAGACGGCGATGGCGATGAGCCCGATCATCCCCATGATGCTGTCGAACTGCGTGATGAACTTGTCGGCCGTGCCGAGGTCGAAGTTGTTCGGCTCGTCGAACTTCACGTGGCGGACGCGGCGCAAAACCTCCTCGGTCTGGTCGAGCGCCGCCTGGAACTGGCCCTGGCGGGCGCGGATGATGAAGAGGATGTACTCGCTGCCGGGCGAGACCTGCCGGGCCGTGCGGAACGGGATGAAGACGGCGTTGTCCTCCTCGTTCTCGCCGAAGATGGCGCTCTTGCGCTTCTCCAGGACGCCGATGATCTCGAAGGGGCGGCCGCCGAGCTTGACCTCGGTGCCGACGATCTCGTCCGGCGTCTTGCCGGGGAAGAGCGCCTCGACGACGTTGACGCCGACGACCATCACGTGGCGCCGGTTCGAGTCGTCCGTCTCGGTGATGAAGCGGCCGCCGGCGACGGAGAGGTTGGCGGCCGCGGCGTAGTTGGCCGAGACGCCCTGGAGGTTGCCGCGCCGGTGGTTCTTGCCCCGGTACTGGATGGTCGAGTCCCACCAGGCGACGAGGAGCACGCTCGCCACCTCCTCGGCGGCCGGCGCGCCCCGCCGGATGGCCTCGGCATCCTCCTCACGGAAGGGCTTGCGGGTGCGCTCCTCCTCGAAGTTCGGCCCGGCGTTGAAGCCGGTCGAGAGGTGGAAGGCGTAGATGTTGTTCGTCCCGTACTCGGCGATCACGTCCACGACCGACTGCCGCACGCCCGTCAGCAGCGACGCCACCACGATCACCACCACCACCCCGATGACGATGCCGAAGACCGTCAGGAAGCTGCGCAGCTTGTGCGCCCGGATGCTCTCCAGAGACATCCGCAAAATTTCCTTCGGCAGGAACTGGGGAATTCGCATAAAACGCTCATTCAGTTTCGAGTTTCGAGTTTCGAGTTTGTTCAGCGTGGGTTGAGTGGCGCGACGCGCGCGGCCCGAACTTGAAACTCGAAACTCGAAACTTGAAACTTGAAACTACTTGCGCGCCAGCGCGAGTATCGGGTCGAGGCGCGAGGCGCGGAAGGCCGGGTAGATGCCGGCGATCATGCCGATGCCGCCCGAGACGGCGACCGAGAGCGCGATGTAGACGACCGTCACGGTCATCGTGATCGAGGTCGAGGCCGAGATGACCCAGACCAGCCCGAACGCGAGCAGGATGCCGAGGATGCCGCCGAAGGTCGTCAGGAACGAGGACTCGATCAGGAACTGCAGGAGCACCTGCTTGCGCGTCGCGCCCAGCGCCTTGCGCAGGCCGATCTCGAAGGTGCGCTCCGTCACCGACACCAGCATGATGTTCATCACGACGATCCCGCCGACGACGAGCGAGATGAACGTGATCGGGACGACGACCGCCGCGATGCCGCCCGTCAGAGAGTCCACGGCGTTGTTCAGCTCGTCCGTGTTGACGAGGCCGAAGTCGTCCTCCTCGTTGCCCTTGAGCTTGTGCTTGTTCCTGAGCGCCTGCCGCGCGTCCTCGACCGCCGCCTGGAACTGCTCGCGCGTCGCCGCCTTGCCGTGAATCTGCAGGCTCTGCCGGCCCCCGAAGATTTTGCGGAAGGTGGTGAGCGGCAGGTACACGTGGTTGTCGAGCGACTGGCCGAACATCGAGCCGCGCTTCTCCTCGACGCCGACGACCTCCATCGGGATGCCGTGGACGCTCATGTGCTTGCCGACGGCCTCGACGCCGGGGAAGAACCTCTCCCTCACGTCCCAGCCGAGCACGATGACCATCGCCGCCGTGTCCACCTCCTGCGGCACGATGAAGCGGCCCTCGGCGATGGTCTTCTCCTCGACGGCCAGCATGTTCGCCGTCACGCCGGCGATCTCGGTTCCGAACATCTCCTGCCCCTCGTGCTTGAGGTCGGCGCGCTGCTCGTACTGCGCGCCGACCTCCGTACAGGCCGCGCAGTGCGCCTTGACCCACTCGTAGTCTTCGAGCTCGAGCCGCTTGTTGCGCCGGTTCCGCTTCTCCCACTCCTCCTCCGAGAGCTGCCCCTGGTGCGCCATCCGCGCGATCATGAAGTGGTTCGAGCCGAGGACGGCCGTGACGCGCTCCATGACGTAGGTGTTCAGCCCCGAGATGGCCGCCCCGACGACCACCACCGAGGCGACGCCGATGATGATTCCGATGAGCGTCAGGAAGGCGCGCAGCTTGTGCGCGAAGATGGACTGCAGGGCGATCTTCGCCGCGTCCGCGTAGAAGGTGTAGAGCGTTTTCATCCGAAGCCTTTGACGGGCCGGAATGCCGGGCCGCATCTAAATACGCCGCCCCGCCCGGTAAGGTTTACAGATAGTTACCGGGCGAGTCAGAAGCCCGACCGTGAGGGAGGGCGTCTTCGAGGAAACGAGTGGGGCAGTTATTTTTGCCTCTTGCCTTTTGCCTTCAGTACCCGCGCCC
>DASZKF010000057.1:0-1674 GCA_035947355.1 Pyrinomonadaceae bacterium
CCCCCCCCCCCCCCCCCCCCCCCTCTGCAACCCGCCGTCAGTCTATGGCGGCGAGGTGCGGTTCGGTGCGGGCGGCGACGCGCGCGTGCACGTCCGCCAGCACCGAGCGGTTAAGGCCGAGCATGGCGAGGCGGTCGGAGCCGAGCGCGTCGAGGGCCGAGAAGTCGCAGCCCTCGTCAACGCGCGCCACCGCGTCGGCCGTGTGCAGGAGTAAGGCCACCGGCGCGTTGATGCGCAGCACGTCGTGGTGGGCCTGGACGGCCGCCGCGAGCGCGCGCGGCAGCCGGCACGCTTCGAGCACCCACTGCCCGACCTGCGCGTGGTCAACGCCGAAGGAGGCGACCTCCTCCTCGATGCGCGCCTCCTCGCAGAGGCCGCGCACCGCCTCGGCCTGCTCGGGGAAGAGCGTCGCCAGAAGCGTCTGGCCGATGTCGTGCAGCAGCCCCAGCGTGTAAGCCTCGTCCTCGTCCATCAGGCGCGTGCGGGCGGCGAGCAGGCGGGCGGCCTCGGCCGAGCGCAGCGCGCGCTCCCAGCCGCGCCGCGCCTCGGGGTCGCTGCGGTCGGCGGAGCCGACGCGCGCCACGAGCAGCGAGAGCCGCAGACCGCCGAGCCGGGCGCAGGCTTCAGTGATGCGGGCGGTCGGCTCGGCCGTGTAGCGCGTGTTGGCCTCGTGCAGGACGCAGGCCGCGAGGACGGGGTCACACTCGACCTCGCGCCGCAGCTCTTCGAGGGAAGGCTCGGCGTCCGAGAGCGCGAAGGAGGCTTCCGTCATCAGCCCGCCCCAGGTCTCCGGCGAGACGCGGGAGCGGATGGCCGAGAGCGCTTCGAGTTCGACGAAGGCGCGGACGACCGCGGGGTCGAACTGCGCGCCCGACTGCCGCTCGATGAGCCGCACGGCGGTCTCGTGGTCGCACGCCTCGCGGAACGGGCGCGGGCTGGTCATCGCGTCGTAGGCGTCCGTCAGGTGGATGATGCGCGAGGCCAGCGGGATCATCTCGCCTGAGAGGCCCTCGGGGTAGCCGGCGCCGTCGAAGTGCTCGTGGTGGTGGCGGATGATGTCGGCCACGTCCTCCATGTCGGGGGCGCCGGCCAGCATGCGCGCGCCGCGCTCGGCGTGCTGCCGGACGACCCCGCGCTCGTCGGCGGTGAGCACGTCGGGCTTGAGGAGGATGCGGTCGGGCGTGGCGATCTTCCCGATGTCGTGCAGCAGCGCCGCGAGCGTGAGCCGTTCTAATTCGTGCGAGTCGAGCCCGAGGCGGCGGCCGACCGCGGCCGCGTAGCCGCTCACGCGGCGGGCGTGGCCGTGCGTGTACTCGTCCTTGGCTTCGAGCGCGTCGGCGATGGTGCGGACGAAGCTGCGCGCGAGTTCCTGCAGGCGGGCGTTCAGACGCTCGTGGGCGCGCGTCAGCTCGTGGTGGCTGCGGTTGGCCTCGTAGTGCTCGAGGGCGCGGGCCGCCGTCAGCCGCAGGTCCTCGTTGCCCCACGGCTTCGCCACGTAGCGGTAGACCTGCCCGCAGTTGACCGCCTCGACGAGCGCCTCCATGTCCGCGTAGCCGGTGAGTATGATCCTCACCATGTGGGGCCGCAGCGCGGCGGCCCGCTTGAGGAGCTCGATGCCGGTCATGCCGGGCATCCGCTGGTCGGTGATCAAGAGCGCCACGTCGTGCTGTTGCA
>DASZKF010000058.1:0-9275 GCA_035947355.1 Pyrinomonadaceae bacterium
TGCAACAGCACGACGTGGCGCTCTTGATCACCGACCAGCGGATGCCCGGCATGACCGGCATCGAGCTCCTCAAGCGGGCCGCCGCGCTGCGGCCCCACATGGTGAGGATCATACTCACCGGCTACGCGGACATGGAGGCGCGCGTCGAGGCGGTCAACTGCGGGCAGGTCTACCGCTACGTGGCGAAGCCGTGGGGCAACGAGGACCTGCGGCTGACGGCGGCCCGCGCCCTCGAGCACTACGAGGCCAACCGCGCACGCCACGAGCTGGCGGAGTCTAACGAACGCCTCTCGCGGCGCATTCAGGCGACCTCGTGCGGGATCATCCGCGCCGTCTCGGACGCGTTGGAGGCGAAGGATCGTCACATCTACGGCCACGGCCGGCGCGTCAGCGGCTACGCCACGGCCGTCGCCCGCCGCATGCGCCTGGGCGTCGAACTGCTCGAACAAATCACGCTCGCGGCGCTGCTGCACGACATCGGGAAGATCGCCACGCCCGACCGCATCCTCCTCAAGCCCGACGTGCTCACCGCCGACGAGCGCGGGGTCGTCCGGCAGCACGCCGAGCGCGGCGCGCGCATGCTGGCCCGCGTCCCCGGCATGGAGGAGGCGGCGGAGCTGGTGCGTTATCACCACGAGGATTACGACGGCGGGGGCTACCCGGAAGGGCTAGCGGGCGAGCAGATACCCGTCGGCGCGCGCATCATCCGCGTGGCCGACGCCTACGACGCCATGACCAGCCCGCGCCCCTTCCGTGACGCGCTCGACCACCAGGCGGCGGTCGCGGAACTGCTGGAGGGCGCCGGGTCGCGCTTCGACCCCGAAGCGGTCCGCGCGTTCTGCGGGCTTGAGGCGCTGGCGAAAATACGCGACCACATCGCCCGCGGCGACTTCGGCTCTCAGTTCCTCCCCGTCAGGCCGCCGAGCGACCTGTCGAGTCTCACGCCGGAAATCTTAGTGAAAGAGGTCGCGGCAGAGCCGGCGCTCGCCGCGGCCGTCCTGCGCGCCGACAACGCCGGCCGGCCCGTCGGCGAGCGGACGGCCAGCCTCTACGCGGCCTGCGCGCGCCTCGGCCCCGAAGCCGTCCGCGAGATCATCGCGCGGGCGGAAGTGTGCGAGCGGGTCAGCTACGAGGCGGAGGCGTTGCGCGAGCACGCGCGGCGCTGCGCGACGGCCGCCATGCTGCTGGCCGAAAAGACGGGGGAGCTCGACCCGGAGGCGGCCTACACCGCGGGCCTGCTCCACGACCTCGGCGAAGCCCTCCTACGCTCGCTCTTCCCCGAAGAGGCCGAAAGGATCATCTGGCTCGGCCACCCCTTCCGCCTCGAACGCGAAGTGGCGGCCTTCGGCGTTGACCACACGCAAGTCGGGCAGTGGGTCGTGGACGCCTGTCACGTCCCGGCCGGAGCACTCAGCGTCCAGGCCCACCACGACGTGAGGTTCGTTAACGACCCGGCCGCGCTCCTCCTGCACCTGGCCGACGCCGTCGCCGACGCCCACGACTCCAGCGAGGTGGCGGCCCTCGACGCGCTCACGCAGGATCGCCTCTCCCCGCTGCGGCTGAGCCGCGCGGACGTGGCACGCGTTCACCAGCTGACGGCCGAACTGGTCGGCGAGAGGTTCGACCGTGCGGCCGCCTAACACGCTTACGGGCGGGGGCCGTCGGCAACGTCGCCGGGCGGCGGCCCTCCGCGCGCTGCTGTGCGCCGCCTGCCTGCTCGGGTGCGCGGCGGTGTCACGCGGGAACTCCGCCGCCGGCGAGACGTCCGGGTTGCGGGAGAAGGACGTTCGGAGGGCGGAGAAGGTCTTGGAAAAGCTTCGCCGGCTAGACGAGGCGGCCGCGGCCGGTGGAGGCGGCGATTACCGCCGCCTCACGCGCAGGCTCTACCCCGGCCTGTTCGTCGCCGTCGCCGGCATGCGTCAGGGCGAGCTGAAGACGGACCTCGACACGGCCGCCTTCCTCTACGAAGAAGTCGGGCGGGCGTGGTCGGCCGCGGGCGACGCGCCGCCCGACTGCGAGCGCGAGCGGCCTGACACCTACCGCCCGCTGTGCCTCGGCCCCGCGGGCGGCTCCGTGCGGCAACTGCTCCTGGCGAAGGCGCGTCTGCACGCGCGCTGGGCCGAGGCCGCCGTCAAGGCTTTCAGGGGCGCGGCCGACGGCGAAACCTCACGCCTCCTGTCCGAGATGAAGGCCGCCCGGGCTTACGACCTCTTGATCGCCGCGCGCGTCTCGGAGACGCTGAAATCCCTCGAAGAGATCGTCCACACCTCGCCCAGTTACGCGGATTATCTGGAGCACCGCGCCGAGGCGAAGGTCAGCCCCGAGAAGTTGGAGGCCGAGTTCGTCGGCGCGCTCGGCCGCGCCGGGGCGCTGCTCGGCTGGCTGCCGCGCAGCCCCGTCTACTACCACCTGTCGAGCGCGAGGCGGAGTTACGGGGACGGGCTGTTCTGGTACTGGAAGGTTCACGGCTCGAAAAAAATGGTGGTGTCTGCCGCCGCGGGCTTCGAGCGCGACCCGCTGCAAGAAATGCGGCTCGACGCGGGTCGGGTCGGCTACACCGTCGTCACCAACTGGAAGGCGGCCGCCAAGTATACGCGCCTGGCGGAGCAGTCCCTGGCGGCCGTGGCCCGCTGAACTCTCCACGGGGCCGGACGCCGCCCGGCTCGCTTAGGGGGCCAGGACTGTCCGGATAAAACCACCGGGGTGTCTCTCTTAATATCGGGCCTGCGACGCCCGAACGCAGCGGGCGGGCCCTCGGCGGCGTACGCTGATGTCCCGGCGAGCGCGTTTGACTAAAAGGTGTTGAATACACTGAGCCTGCTCTGATAATATTTTTAGGGCGGGGGCATTACGACTCCCCCGCACCCTCTGCGACCTCACGCCACACTGCCTCTCGGTAGACCTTGCCTCCCGGCCCTCCGCCCGGAGGGAGGCATCAGAATAGTCCTTACTGACCGCCTCCGCGTCCGCCCCGAAAGCCGGCGGCGGCTCCCCACTCTAAAGACCCCTTTCTTGTTTATGAGCATGACACCCGTGGAAGACGAGATGGCGCGCCCGACTGACGCGCCCGGCGCGGCGCCGGTCACACCGTTCCTCGATGGGCTCCCGATCGGCGTCTACCGCACGTCGCCCGGCGGGCGCGTCCTCCTGGCTAACCCGGCGCTGCTCAGGATGCTGGGTTACGCCTCCCTGGATGAGTTGGCGGCGCGCGACCTGAACCGGGAATTTGAACCCCAGTACCCGCGCTCCGAGTTCAAACAGGCCCTCGAGCAGGCCGGCGAGGTGATAGGGTTAGAATCGCTCTGGAAGCGCAAAGACGGGGCGACCTTTTATGCGCGTGAGAACGCCAGGGCGGTCAGGGATGAGGACGGCGCCGTCCTTTATTTCGAGGGGACTGTCGAGGACGTGACGGGCCGGAGGCGGGCGGAAGAGGAGCGCCATGCCCTCCTGGAGATCGTCCAGGGCCTCAACACCACCTACGACTTGAACGAGCTCTTCTCCCTGATCCACCGTGCCGTCGGGCGAGTCCTCTACGCCGAAAACTTTTTAATCGCCCTCTACAACCCCGAGACCGGGTTCCTCCACTTCGAATTTTTCGTGGACAAGTACGACCCGCCGCCGCCGCCCCGGCCGCTCGGCAAGGGCCTGACCGGCTACGTCCTGCATAACGACACCCCGCTGCTCCTCTCCGAAGACGACCAGCGGCGGATGGCCGAGGAGGGCCTGGTCGAGGTCTTCGGGACCTTCTCGGCCTCGTGGCTCGGCGTGCCGCTGCGGACGCCCTCCGGCGCCATCGGCGTGCTGATCGTCCAGCACTACGAGGAGACGGGCGTCTACACGGGGCGCGACGTCGAATTCCTAACGTCGGTGGCGGGGCAGGTCGCCGTGGCCTTCGAGCGCCGGCGCGCCGAGGTGGCGCTGCGCCGGAGCGAGGCGGAGCTGAAAGTGTTCGCGGCGAAGCTGGAGAGCAGCAACCGCGAGCTGCAAGACTTCGCCTCAGTCGCGTCGCACGACCTCCAGGAGCCGCTCAGGAAGATTCAGGCTTTCGGCGACCGCCTCAAGACGAAATACGGGGACGCGCTCGGCGACGGCGGGCGCGACTACCTGGAGCGGATGCAGAACGCGGCCAGCCGCATGCAGACCCTGATCAACGACCTGCTCACCTTCTCGCGCGTCACGACGAAGGCCCAGCCGTTCGTCGCGGTAGACCTGCGGGAGGTGGCCGGGGGGGTCGTCTCCGACCTCGAGGCGCGCGTCGAGCGCTCCGGCGGGCGCGTCGAGATGGGCGAGATGTTGACGCTGGAGGCCGACCCGCTCCAGATGCGCCAGCTGCTGCAAAACCTGATCGGTAATGCTTTGAAGTTTCACCGGCCGGGCGAGCCGCCGCTGGTCAGGGTGTGGTGCGAGCGCGCGGCCTCCGTGGCGGGCGACCTCTGCCGCATCCACGTCGCCGACAACGGCATCGGGTTTGATGAGAAGTACCTCGACCGCATCTTCACCGTCTTCCAGCGGCTGCACGGGCGCCAGGCCTACGAGGGGACGGGCGTCGGGCTCGCCGTCTGCCGCCGCATCGCGGAGCGGCACGGCGGGAGCATCACCGCCGCCAGCCAGCCCGGCCGCGGCTCCACCTTCCTTGTCACGCTACCCGTCACCCAGCACCGAGGAGAGAGAGACTGATGAGTGCCGACGCCAGACCGATCACCATCCTGATTGCCGACGACGACGCGGACGACCGGATGATGGCGAGCGAGGCCCTCGAGGAGAGCCGGCTCGCCAACGACCTGCGCTTCGTCGAGGACGGCGAAGAACTGCTCGATTACCTGTACCACCGGGGCAAGTTCGCCGGCGAGGGGGCGTCGCCCCGGCCGGGCCTGATCCTGCTCGACCTGAACATGCCGCGGAAGGACGGGCGCGAGGCGCTGCGTGAGATCAAGGGCGACCCTTCCCTGCGCTCCATCCCCGTCGTCGTCCTCACGACCTCGAAGGCCGAGGAGGACATCTACCGCACGTACGACCTCGGGGTGAACTCTTTCATCACCAAGCCGGTGCAGTTCGAGTCGCTCGTCGAAGTGATGAAGACCCTCGGCAAGTATTGGTTCGAGATCGTGGAACTACCCGACGCGCGCGGCGCTTCCTGAGATGGACGCACGACCCATTAGAGTCCTGCTCGTTGACGACGACGAGGACGATTACGTGATGACGCGCGACCTGCTGGCCGAGCTCGGCCGCGGCGCGTTCAGCCTCGACTGGGTGCCCTCCTACGAGGAGGCGCTCGGGGCGGTCGGCCGGGGCGATCACGACGTCTACCTCCTGGACTACCGCCTCGGGGAGAGGAGCGGGCTGGACCTTCTGCGCGAGGCGGGCGGCGACGGCCGCGGCGCGCCGATGATCCTGCTCACGGGCCAGGGCGGGGACGAGGTGGACGCCGAGGCGATGCGCGCCGGGGCGGCCGATTACCTCGTCAAGGGGAAGCTCGACGCCCCCACGCTCGGGCGGTCGCTGCGGTACGCCGTCGAGCGCGCGCGGGCGCTGCGCGCGCTGCGCGAGAGCGAGGAGCGGTACCACCGCCTGGTCGAACTCTCCCCGGACGCGATCTTCGTCCACGTCGGCGGGGAGGTGGTCTTCGTCAACGGCGCCGGCGTCAAACTCCTCGGGGCCGAGACGGAGGGGCAGATCGTCGGCCGCCCCGTTAAAGAGTTCGTGGGGCGTGACCTCCGGGACGGCGCCGGGGGGGTGATTTACGAGGCCGCCGGCGACGCCAGGGACGCCGCCTTCCTCGAGGCGAAGCTGGTGCGGCCCGACGGGACGGAGGTGTGCGTCGAGGCGGCGGCCGTCCCCTTCACCTACAAGGACAGGCCGGCGGTCCAGGTCGTCGCGCGCGACATCAGCAGGCGCAAGCAGATGGAAGAGAAGCTGCTGCACGACGCCTTCCACGACGCGCTGACGGGCCTTCCGAACCGCGCGCTGTTCATGGATCACCTCAAGCTCGCCGTCGAGCGCGCCAAGCGGTCCGAGAAGAGGTACCTCTTCGCCGTCCTCTTCCTCGACCTCGACCGCTTCAAGAACATCAACGACAGCCTCGGGCACACGATGGGGGATCAGGTGCTGGTCGCCACCGCCGCGCGCATCGAGAAGTGCCTGCGCCACCTCGACACGGTCGCGCGCTTCGGGGGCGACGAGTTCGCCGTCCTCCTCGACGGGGTCGAGGACGCGAACGACACGATACGCGTGGCCCAGCGGCTCCAGCGGGAGATGGCGACGCCGATCAACGTCGGCGGCCACGAGGTCTTCACCACGGTGAGCATCGGCATCGCGCTCTCGACCACCGGCTACGAGCGGCCCGAGGAGGTCGTGCGCGACGCCGACACGGCGATGTACCGCGCCAAGGCCGCCGGCAAGTCGCGCTACGAGATTTTCGACACCGGCATGCACGCGCGCGCCGTCGCCCTCCTGCGGCTGGAGACGGACTTGAGGCGCGCGGTCGAGCGGGAGGAGTTCGTCGTCCACTACCAGCCCATCGTGTCGCTCGCCGACACCGCGATCCAGGGCTTCGAGGCGCTGGTGCGCTGGCGCCACCCCGAGCGGGGGCTCGTCGCGCCGTCCGAATTCATCCCCGTGGCCGAGGAGACGGGGCTCATCATCCCGCTCGGCCGGTGGGTCCTCGGCGAGGCTTGCCGCCAGATGCACCGCCTCCAGGCGGCGTCCGGCGCGGCCCGCCCCCTCTCCCTGAGCGTCAACCTCTCGGGCAAGCAGTTCATGCAGCCCGACCTGATCGGCCAGGTGAAGCAGATCCTGCGGGAGACCGGGTTCGACCCGCGCCGCCTCCACCTGGAGATCACCGAGAGTTCCGTCATCGAGAACACCGAGACCGTGACGCAGATGCTGTTGCAGTTGCGCGCGCTCGGCGTCCGTCTGAGCATGGACGACTTCGGAACGGGGTATTCCAGCCTGAGCTACCTCCACCGCTTCCCCATCCACACCCTGAAGATCGACCGCTCCTTCGTCAGCGGCGACGGCGAGAACGAGATCGTCCGCACCATCATCATGCTCGCGCGGAACATGGGCATGGACATCGTCGCCGAAGGCGTCGAGACGAGGGAGCAGCTCGCCTACCTCCGGGAGCTGAAGTGCGAGTACGGGCAGGGGTTCCTCTTCTCGCGCCCGCTCGACGTCGCCGCCGCCTGTGAGCTGCTGGAGAGCGCAGGCGCCGCCGAGGCGGACGCGCTGCGGTAATCGGGGCCGCGTTTATTACTTCTTGTCACGGGGTGGGGCCGGTTCATCACAATACTCTTCCGTCTACATGAAAATTAGTTTCACATCTTAACCTGATAAATTGCTGTTGCGGGCTGCGGGGATCAGTATGAAAAGAATGTTAATGGTACTCCTCCCACTAATCTTGCACGCATCGGCTCCGGACACCTCCCGAACTTCTGCCCGAAGCGCAGACGGCGTAAAGAGACAGGCGGCTGCCGACACGGTTTATTCGCAGAACGCGGAAGCGAACGAACTGTTCTTAAAGGCGCGCGAGTATCTCAGCAAGAGCGATCCCCGAACCCCCGGCGGGAAGCTGGTCAACGCGCGCGAGGCTATCAAGCTCTACGAGCGGGCGGTGAATAAAGACCCGAAGTTTGCCCTCGCCTATGTAGAACTGTCGCGCGCCTGGCTCCAGCTCAGTTATTCAGACCCCGACGGCTTGAGCAACAAGGAAGTTCTCCCCCCGGCTAAAGCCGCACTGCTCAAGGCTCTCGCCATGGATAACAACTCGGCGGAGGCCCATCGCGCGTTGGCGGGACTCTACTACAATATCGAATACGATTGGGAAAAGGCGGAGCGCGAATACAAACTCGTTCTTCACCTCGCCCCTGACAGTGCCGCCGGTCACCTGGGCTACGCCGCGTACCTCGCGTCAATGGGGCGCTTCGACGAGGCGCTCGCCGAGGCGAAGAGAGCAGACGAGCTGACGCCGTCTACCGCAGCCGACATTGTTCTCGCCAGAATTTATTACTCCATGCGGCGCTACGAAGAAGCGGCGCGGTACTGCAAGGAGTCGCTGAAGAAGGGAGAGAACGTCCTCGGCCATTTTTTCCTGGGGTTCGTCTACGGGGCGCAACAAAAGTTTGACGAGGCAATTGCAGAATTCAAAACGGCCGCCGGCTTCAGTAACAACGGCGGCGCGTGGGCGGGCCTCGCCTACGGCTACGCGGTGGCCGGTAACAAAGGTGAAGCCCTCAAAATCCTCGACGAGCTGAAGGCCACCCGCAAGAGGGGTCGGGTCGTGCCCTATCGGTTAGCCGCCGTTTATCTGGCCCTGGGCGATAAAGACCAGGCGCTCGAATGGCTCAGGAAGGATTATGAGGAGCGAGGTAATTGGATGAATCAGTTGAAGGTTGACCCCGTGATGGACCCGTTGCGCTCCGACCCGCGCTTTAAGGAGTTGATGAGGCGGATGAGGTTCAAAGGGTAAGACTCGCGTTACGAAGCGGCGCGGCCTAATCGTTTACAATCTGGTGCGCGTTCGGGCTCGGCGGAATTCCAGCCCTACCCGGTATCCCGACAGCAAGATCAGCAGTCTGTTCGGGCTCTACGCGAACCGGGCAACGGTCGGGGCGGTCTATCCGGCGCCGGCGTTGACCCGCTACTACGTGAAGCTGGCCGAACCGGCGCGGGCCGGCGAGGTGGCGAAGGCGATCGAGGCGGCGCTGCTGGCGAACGGGGTCCAGGCGACGGCGATCCGCGACCAGTTGGCGGAGAACCAGCGGCAGTCGACCGGGTTCCTGTACATCGTCCAGGGGTTCATGGGGCTGGGGCTGGTCGTCGGGGTGGCGGCGGTCGGCGTGATCGCCTTCCGCTCGGTGGTGGAGCGGCGGCAGCAGATCGGCGTGCTGCGGGCGATCGGGTACCAACGGGGGTTGGTCGCCTTGTCGCTCCTGATCGAGACGGCCTTCGTGGTGGGGCTCGGCGTGCTCTCCGGCACGGCGCTCGGGTTGTTCCTGGCCCGCAACCTCTTCGCCAGCGACGAGCTGGGGGTGGAGGCCACGGCGTTCCTCGTGCCGTGGGAGATGATCGTCGTCGTCCTGGCCGCGACGATCGTCGTCGCCCTCCTGATGACCTGGATCCCCGCCCGGCAGGCGGCGCGGATCGCGCCGGCGGAGGCGTTGCGGTACGAGTAGCGGACGAGCCGTCAGCCGTCAGTCATCAGTTCAGCCCCCCCGCGGTCGTCCCAACCCTCCCTGTCATTCCGAACGAACGTGAGGAATCTCTCTCCGTCCGGCGTT
>DASZKF010000059.1:0-15010 GCA_035947355.1 Pyrinomonadaceae bacterium
ACCCTCCCGCACCAAGGCCGCGCCGTCCACCTCCTCGACCCCTCGCGCCTCTTCGACGCCGCCCTCCAGGGCGCGGAACGCAGAAGGCCCAGACAAAAATAAGTCCGGAGTCTCAAGTCTCAAGTCTAGAGTCAAAGACAAGTTCTTGACTCCAGACTTGAGACTTGAGACTCCGGACTTATTTTTGTCTGGGCCTTCTGCGTTCCGCGCCCTGGAGGGCGGCGTCGAAGAGGCGCGAGGGGTCGAGGAGGTGGACGGCGCGGCCTTGGTGCGGGAGGGTGGCGCGGAGGAAAGGGGCGGGCGGGTCGGGCGGCGCGGCCGGGGCGTCGGGCGCGGGGGCGGGCTCGGCGTGCGCGACGGCGAGCGCGAGCTGTTCATCGCCGCGCAGGGTGACGACGAAGCGGGCCGCCGTCTCTTCGTTCGTCGCCCCGCTTCCGGCCGACGCGCCGATGAGCGCCGCGGGGTCGAGCACCGTCCTCATTCGCCCGCGGACGCAGACGACGCCGAGCACGGCCGCCGGCGCGTGCGGCAGCGGCGCGGGCTCGCGCCAGGCCTCGACGCCCTCGGCCTCTCCGGCGTAGACGGCGAAGAGGTGCGCGCCCGCGCGCATCAAAAGCAACTCACGTCGTTCGGATTCGCCGCCCATCCCCGGCCTGCGAGTTTGCGCGAAGGGGCGCCGGAAGGCAAGACCCGCGCGCCGTGCTACACTGTCGGCAAACCGCAGCGAACGCGCGAGCCGTAAGTAGGGGGAGGGGACGGGCGATGGACGAATTCGACCGCTACCGGGCGGAGATGAACGAGCGTATCCTGGGCAGCAACCACCTCGGCATCAAGCGCTTCTTCGCGCTCGACACGCAGGCTTACGAGGACGGGGCGCTCGACAAGCGCACGAAGGAGCTGATGGGGCTCGCGGCCTCAATGGTCTTGCGCTGCGACGACTGCATCACCTACCACGTCAAGCAGTGCGCGTTGGTCGGCGTCACGCGCGAGGAGTTCCTCGACGCCTTCAACGTCGCGCTCGTCGTCGGCGGCTCCATCGTCATCCCGCACCTGCGCCGCGCCGTCGAGCGCCTCGACCAACTCCTTGAAGCCTCCGGGGCGTCAAACGAACATCAGGCGGGGCCGGAATAAAAATTCGCGGAGGTGTCCGAGATGTTCGGAGCACGCAGGATGAAACGGGCGCGGGCGGCCTTCGAGGCGCTGGCCCTCGCTTTTGCGTTGGGGGCGATGGCCGCGGCCGCTCACGCCGACTCGTGGGCTTTGCCGGAGAAGAGAACTTATTACTCTCCGAATAAGCGCTTCGCCTTCGAGGTCACGCCGAAGAAGCTCGAGAGTCAACTCAAGTATTTTTCGGACAAGGTGGAGGGCAAGCCGGACGCGGGCGCGCCCGAAGGGTCGAAGGGGAACCGCTGCCAGGGCGCGTTCCTCGTCCGGCGCGGCAACTCCTACTCCCGCGCCGCCGCCTTCGCGCTCGTCAACGAGGTCGCGCCCGTCAGCGCGCTGGTGGCCGACAGCGGCCGCTATGTCATCACCTTCGACAACTGGCACGCGGTCGGCTATGGCCCCGACGTGGTGGTCATCTACCGCGCCGACGGCACGCTCGTCAGAAAGCTGGGGCTGGAAGACTTCCTGACGGAGAAAGACATCGAGACGCTGCCGCGCAGCGTCAGCTCGATCTGGTGGGGCGGCGAGCACCGACTCGACGAGCAGGCCGGGCACCTCGTCCTCCGCGTCGTCTCTAGCGGCTGGGAGCGCGACGAGGAGAAGATGACCTACCACGAACTGCGCATTGTGCTGGACACGGGGAACCCCCTAGAGCCAAAGCGCGACCTGTTCGCGGAACTACATCGTCGCATGTTTCCAAGCTACGTGGGGTGGGCCGAGGCCGACGAGGGCGACGGCGCGCAGGCCCCGGAGGGCGGCGCGGCCCCGCCCAACGAACCGCCGTGCCTGCCCGGCGGCGACGCGCCGGAGGCGCGGGGCGTGGCGCGCCTCGCCTCCGCCGCGCTGCTCGCGCGGGCGGAGCAGAAGGTTGAGCCGGTCTACCCTCCGATTGCGAAGGTGGCGCGGGCCACGGGCAAGGTGGTCGTCGAGGTTTTGGTCGAAGAGGGCGGCGTCGCGTGCGCGCGCGCCGTCAGCGGCCACCCGCTGCTGCGGCAGGCGGCCGTCACGGCGGCGCGCAAGTGGAAGTTCAAGCCTCTGGAGCAGGGCGGGCGGCAGTTCGGCCGCATCGCCTTTCACTTCGGACATGCCCCGCCCGACGGCAACGACGAATGAGTCGGACTACGAAAGCCCAACTGCGGCCTCTGGCACGACTCGCCGCCGCCGTGTCTCTGACCTGCGCCGCCCTCGCCGCGCCGGTCGTGAACCACCCCGCGGCGAAAGGCGCGACACCGATGGCGCTCAGACAGGAGGGGCGCGTGCGCGCGCCGGAACTCGAAGGCGGGCGCGGGTGGCTCAACACCGGCGCGCCGCTCTCGCTCGCGCACTTGCGCGGCAAGGTGGTGCTCTTAGACTTCTGGACTTACGGCTGCATCAACTGCCTGCACGTCATCCCCGACCTGCAGAGGCTCGAAGAGAAGTACGCGCGCCAGCTCGTCGTCATCGGCGTCCACTCGGCCAAGTTCGACAACGAGAAAGAGACCGAGAACATCCGCCGCGTCATCCTCCGCTACGGCATCGAGCACCCGGTCGTCAACGACGCGGACTTCCGCATCTGGCGCTCCTACGCCGTCCGCGCGTGGCCGACGCAGGTGCTCATTGACCCGGCCGGCTACGTCGTCGGGCAGGTCGCGGGCGAGGGCCACTACGAGGCGCTCGACGAGGCCATCGGCCGGCTCGTCGAGGAGTTCCGCCGGCGCGGCGGGCTGAACGAGCAGCCTTTGAAGCTCGCGCTGGAGCGCGCGAAGGTCGGCGACCTGCCGCTCGCCTTCCCCGGCAAAGTCCTCGCCGACGCGAAAGGCGACCGCCTCTTCATCGCCGACTCGAACCACCACCGCGTCGTCGTCACGCGGCTCGACGGCAAGGTCTTAGACATCATCGGCACGGGCGAGCGCGGCGCGCGCGACGGGCCGCTCGACCGCGCCACCTTCTACCGCCCGCAGGGCCTCGCGCTCGCCGGCGACACGCTCTACGTCGCGGACACTTCGAAC
This sequence comes from Pyrinomonadaceae bacterium, assembly GCA_035947355.1. Lineage (GTDB taxonomy): Bacteria > Acidobacteriota > Blastocatellia > Pyrinomonadales > Pyrinomonadaceae > QHXN01. The sequence continues at coordinate 3,153 of DASZKF010000059.1, forward strand.
CACCTCATCCGCCGCGTGGACTTGAAGGCGCGCACGGTCGAGACCGTCGCCGGCACCGGCGAGCAGTCGCGCGACTACCGCGTGCGCGGCGGCGCGGCGCGCGCGACCCCTCTGAGTTCGCCGTGGGACTTGCTGCTCGACGGCCACATGCTTTACGTCGCGATGGCCGGGCCGCACCAGATTTGGCGGCTCGACCTCCGGCGCGGGCAGCTCTCGGTCTTCGCCGGCACGGGGCGCGAGGCGCGCCTCGACGGCCCGCGCTCGGAGGCCGCCTTCGCGCAGCCGTCGGGGCTGGCCTCCGACGGCCGCACGCTCTACGTCGCCGACAGCGAGTCGAACATCATCCGCGCGATTGACCTCAAGGGCTTCGCGCGCGGCGCCGCGCCGCCGGCCGGTGACGCGTCGCGCGGCCCGGCCGAGCCTGCGTCGCTCGCCTCCGAGCCGGAGACGGCGGAAGAGGTGCGGACGCTCGCCGGCGGCGACCTCTTCGAGTTCGGCGACCGCGACGGGCGCGGCGACGGAGTCCGACTCCAACACCCGCTCGGCCTCGCCTTCCACGAAGGCCGGCTCTACGTCGCAGACACCTACAACCACAAGATCAAGCTGCTCGACCCGCGCGCCCGCACCGTCCGAACCTTCGCCGGCACGGGGCGGCCCGGCCAGGCGGACGGCCCCGCGCCGAGCTTCTACGAGCCGGGCGGACTCTCCGTCGCGCGGGGCCGCCTCTACGTCGCCGACACGAACAACCACGCCGTCCGCGTCGTTGATCTGAAGACGGGGATGGCGGCGACCCTCAAGCTCGACGGCCTGCGCCCGCCCGAACTGAGCGCCGCCGCCGACGTTGACGAAGACTCCAGCGGCCCCGAAGCCGAAGAGATCAAACTCGCGCCGCAGCCCCTGGCCGCGGGCGCGGGCGGCGCGCTCGTCGTCCACGTGCGCCTGCCAGAAGGCCACCACCTCAACCCCTCCGCGCCGCAGCGCTACAAGATCACGGTCGAGGCCGGCCGCGAACGCCTCAAGCTCGCGCGGCCCGAGGCGCAAGGCCCGCGGCCGCCCGGCGACCTTTTCGAGACGGCCCGCGCGTCGAAGGAGTTGAGCCTGCCGCTGCGCGTCCCCCTCGAAGCGACCGCGCCCGGCACGGCCGCCCTGCGCGCCCGCCTCACGCTCTTCTACTGCCGCGAGGACAACACCGGCACCTGCCGCATCAAGACCCTCACCTGGCACGCCCCCGTCGAAGTCACCGACGCGCCCGGCGCGCCCCGCGAGATCAGGCTGGAGGCGGAGGTCGAGTAAGCGAAGAAGGCAGAAAGCAGAAGGCAGTCAAGATGCGGCGATCTTTGACTGCCTTCTGCTTTCTGCCTTCCGCCTTCTGCCTTACCGTCTCGGGTAGAGCGGGCTGGAGGCGCCGAGGCGCTGGACGGAGGCGGGCGTGGCCGACTCGCCCTGGAGGAGCACCTGCTCCTCGCTCATGCGCATGGAACTCGGCTCGATCATGTTCGAGGCCCAGGTCGGCTCGGCCGTGTAGGTCGTGCTGTGTCGGTCGTTGAGCAGGATGCCGTCGTTGAGCAGTATCCCGTCGTTGAGGAGGATGCCGCTGCCGAGGGTGCAGCCGTCGGCGAGGAGGATGCTGTCGTTCAGGAGGATGCCGTCGTTTAAGAGGATGCCCCCGCCGAGGACGAACCTGTCGTTGAGGAGGATGCCGCTGCCGAGCGTGTGCTGCGGCGAGGCGGCGCGGCCGTCGGCGAGGAGGTACGTGCCGTCGGGCAGAAGGACGCCGTCAACCATGACGAAGCCCTGGCCGACGCTCACGCCGTTCGGGAGCCGGTAGCCGTCCGTCAGCGTCAGACGCTCGTTAAAGGCGACGCCCTCGGCCCAGATCAGCCCGTTGTTGAGCGGAATCCCCTCGCCCGCGATCGGGGACGTGAGGCCCAGCTTCGAGAACGTCAGCTTCTTGCTCGTGATCAGGTCCTGGCCGGGCGCGGCGCGGTCGGCGTCCTTGCGCACGGCCTTCGCGAGCGTCAGCGCCGCGGCCGCGTTCAGCTCGCCCGCGCCCTCCGTGATGACGCGTTCGAAGGGCGACATCTTCCGCTCCTGCACCAGCCGCTCGTAGGCGGGCAGGCGCTGCGCCGTGCGCATCAAGAGCGCCTTGACCAGCCGCGGCGTGAGCGAAGGGTTGGCCTCCAGCATGAGGGCGACGGTGCCGGCGACGGCCGGCGCGGCGAAGCTCGTCCCGCTCATCACGCGGTAGGTGCCGGTGGCGACCGGCTTGTTCGTCGAGGTGTCGCCGCTCACCAGCGTGCCGAGCAGGCCACCCCCGCCCGTCGCCGTGTAGTCGTTGCTGGCCGAGGCCGAAGAGGAGGCCGCCTCCGCCGCGCCGAGCTTGTTGCCGGGCGCGACCAGGTCGGGCTTGACGAAGCCGTCAACGAGCGTCGGCCCGCGCGAAGAGTAAGTCGCGACCGCGTCGTCCGAACGCGCGTCCGTCTGGAAGGTGTTCGTCGCGCCGACGGTGATGACGCGCGGCGAGTTGCCGGGCGTGTGGATGCCGCCGTAGATGGGGCGACCTTCGGCGTCCTTGCCCCAGTTGCCGGCGGCCGCGACGACGACGATGCCGGCGTCAACGGCCCGCGCGGCGGCCAGGCAGAGCGGGTCGGTCCTGTAGCTCTGCGTCACCGCGCCGCCGAGCGAGAGGTTCATCACGCGTATGTTATAGGTCTTGCGGTTCTTGATGACCCAGTCTATGCCGGCGACGACGCCCGAGACCCTGCCGAGGCCGTCGGAGCCGAGCACGCGAACCGAGACGAGGTGCGCGCCCGTGGCGATGCCGCCGTAGGTCTGCGCGCCGGCGTTGCGCGCGGCGTAATCCTCGCTCGCCTGGCCGGAGCCGGCGGCCACGCCCGCCGTGTGCGTGCCGTGCCCGTAGCGGTCTTCGGTCGTGCCCTCGCCCGTGAAGTCAACGTGCTTGAGGAGGCGCGGGTAGGAGGCGAGATACTTCTGCGAGAGCAGCCCGGTGCCGAGCGTGCCGGACGACTGCCGCCACTCGTAGCCGGCGAACTCGGCGGCGTCGGGCGGGCTGATGCCGCTGTCGAGCACCGCGATGCCGACGCGGTTGCCGCCGCCGCCCGCGGCGAGCGCCTCGGCCCCGGCGGGCAGGAACTTGCTCGCGCCGGTCGTCACCTCGTGGTGGCTGGTGTTGTCGGCCGTCGAGCGCACCTCCTGGTCGTGCGAGACCCAGGAGACTTCGGCGCGCGCGGCGACCTCGGGGAGTTTTTCCACGGCCACGTCGGCGACGACCATCCCGAGGTCGTCGAGCTGCGCGCGCACCTCCGCGCCCGCGCCGCGCAGCGCGTCCCGGAGGGCGTCGGCCGGCGCGCCCTCGCCGGCGCTGAGGATGACGCGCTCCGTCTCGCCGCGGCCGGGCCGCGCGCGCCCTACGCGCGCCAGCAACTCGTCCGTCATCTTCTGCGCGCGGCGGCCGGCCGACGCGGCCCGCCCCTCGGGCCGGGCGCGGCCGGAGACGAGGATGCCCCCGGCCTGCGGGGCGAGCAGGGCGAGCGCGACTGTCAGGGCTGAGAGACGTTTACGCGGAGCCAAAATCGTTCATCACCTCTTCGCGGATTCGCGGACGCGACACCCGCCCCGTTACAAGAGGCGTGCCGCCCCCCGCACGGGTTTTAAATGCTGGCAGCAAACGGGGCCGCGGAAATTCTCGGCCCCGTCTCAATCGCCCTGACCGAAAGGGCGTGACGGGATTTACGTCAAACTGAATAAGTTTCGAGTTTCGAGTTTCGAGTTTCGAGTTTGTGTTTCAGAGTTAAGCTTCAACCCGGAGAAGCTTCTAACTCGAAACTCGAAACCCGCAACTCGAAACTCCCTCCATGACACCGCGTCGGGCTTCGGTGTAGAATCCGTGCGAAATCACCCGTGGCAGTCGAAGATTTTGTCTGAAGCTCAACCCCGAGACCGAAGCGCGCAGGCCGGTCGCCCGAGCGTGTGCCGGCAGTGCGGTGCGCTCGTCGGCGTGGGCGAGGCGCGCTGCGGCGTGTGCGGCGCGCCGGCCGGGCCGGGGGCCGCGCCCGCGCGACCGCCGCGCCCGCACGACCGCGAGACCGTGCACTTCCTGCGCGCCATCGTCCGCCGGCCCGCGACCTTCACCTTCGTCTTCCTCGTCTCGAACGTCTTCCTCTACCTGCTGATGGCGCTCTCGGGCGGGGCGCAGGGGAACGTGCTCCTGGCCTACGGGGCGAAGCTCAACAGCCTCATTGACCGAGAGGGCCAGTGGTGGCGCTTCGTCACGCCGATCTTCCTGCACGTCTACGTGCCGGGCCTCGGGCCGCTCCACCTGCTCTCGAACATGTACGGCCTCTTCATGCTCGGCCCCTACGTGGAGAAGCTCTACGGGTCGGCGCGCTTCGTCTGCTTCTGGATCGTGACTGGCGTGGCGGGCGTCGCGGCCAGCTACCTGACGGTGCGGCCCGACCTCGCCCACCGGGGCGCGCTCGGCCGCTTCCTCTTCAAGGCTTACGACGTGCCCTCGGCCGGCGCGTCGGGCGCGCTCTTCGGACTGATCGGGGTGCTCTTCGTCTTCGGGATAAGGTTCCGGCACGAGCTGCCCGAGGGGTTGAAGCGCGCCTTCGGCACGGGGATGCTGCCGACCATCGCCATCAACCTCTTCATCGGCTACTTCGGCAGCGGCTTCATAGACAACGCGGCGCACCTCGGCGGGCTGGCCTGCGGGATGTTGATGGCGCTCTTCGTCGGCTACAAGCGGGTCGGGCAGCGCGGCCCCGTCTCCTACGCCTGGCACCTTTTGCAGGCCGGCTGCCTGGCGCTCGTCGTCGTCAGCTTCGTGATGGCCGCGCGCCACTTCGACGCGCCGCCGCCGCGCTGGGGCAACCTCACGGCGCGGCTGCGCCAGGCCCCCGGCGGGGGGCAGGCCGCGCAGGCGTTCGTCGAGGCCGTCAACGAGGGGCAGCAGGCGCTCGCCGCCTTCCCGCGCGTGGAGGAGTCGCGGCTCGCGGCCGCGGTCAACAAGCTGGAGCGGACGCCGGGGCTGAGCGCGGAGGCCGACGCGCTGCGCGACGAGCTGAAGGCGCTGCTCGCGCGCGCCCGCGCCCTCGCCTCCGACCGCGCCCTCGCGCGGCGCGAGCGCAACCGCCGCGTCGGCCAACTCGACGCCGACTACACCGACTGGCAGCGGCGCTTCGAACACTGGGTCGAGGCCGAGGGGCGGAACTTCAACATCGTGCTGCCGGAAGAGGAAAAGCAGTAGACAGTAGACAGTAGTCAGTAGTCAGTAGCGCTCCGCGCTACGAATGCTGACGCTGACACGCGGGCGACTCGATAGCGATTGTATTTCTACTGTCTACTGACTACTGTCTACTGTCTACTTAATTAAATTCAGGAGAACGGAAAAAGATGGAGATCAAGAAAGTTGGCGTGCTCGGGTGCGGGCTGATGGGTTCGGGCATCGCGCAGACGGCGGCGTCGGCCGGGTTCGAGGTGGTGGTGCGCGAGGTGACTGAGGAGCTGTGCGAGCGCGGCTTCGCCGGCGTCGAGAAGTCTCTGGCGAAGTTCGCCGAGAAGGGGACGATCACGGCCGACGAGCAGCGGGAGATTCGCGGGCGGCTGCGCGGCACGACCTCGCTCGAAGACCTCCGCGACTGCGACATCATCATCGAGGCCATCATCGAGAACCTCGACACCAAGCGCGACACCTTCCGGCAGCTCGACTCGCTCTGCAAGGCCGAGACGGTCTTCGCCTCGAACACCTCCTCGCTCTCGATCACCGAGATGATGACGGCCACCTCGGCCGAACGTCAGCGGCGCTTCGTCGGCCTGCACTTCTTCAACCCCGTCCCGCTGATGAAGCTCGTCGAGGTCGTCCGCACGGTGCTGACCGACGAGGCCGTCTACGAGCAGGCCGTCGAGTTCGGCCGCCGGCTCGGCAAGGTGCCGGTGCGCGCCGGCGACCGCTCCGGCTTCATCGTCAACCGCCTGCTCGTCCCGTACCTTCTGGATTCCATCCGCGCGCTCGAAGAGGGCGTCGGCTCTATCGTTGACATAGACAACGGCATGAAGCTCGGCTGCGGCCACCCGATGGGGCCTCTGACGCTCCTCGACTTCGTCGGCCTCGACACGACCTACTACATCGCCGAGATCATGTTCGCGGAGTTCCGCGAGCGCCGCTTCGCCCCGCCGCCGCTCCTCAAGCGCATGGTCATGGCCGGCCTCTACGGCCGCAAGTCGGGCCGCGGCTTCTACGACTACGCCGACCCGAAGAACCGGTGCCGATGAACTTGGTGTAAAAGCCGTAAATCGTGAATCGTGGTCGAGCCGCCCGTTGGATGATTCGACGGCGGCCGGACTCCATACGCTTTTTCGATTTACGATTCACGATTTACGATTCACGGCTCTTATGTCCGTCAGTTACGAAGAGCGAGAGGGCGTCGGCTATGTCGTTCTGCAACGGCCGGAGAAGCGGAACGCGCTGACGGGCGAGATGCTGGAGCGCCTAGCGGAGATTTTCGCGGGCGTCGCGGCGCGGGGCGATTTGCGGGCCGTGATCCTGAGCGGCGCGGGCAAGGACTTCTGCGCCGGGACGGACATCGCGGAACTCGAAGGTCTCGACGAGGAGGGCGCGCGGCGGAAGGCCGCCCGAGGCCAGGAGGTGTGCGACGCGGTCGAGCTGTGCGGCACGCCGGTCGTCGCGGCGGTCGGCGGCGCGGCGGCCGGGGGCGGCTGCGAACTCGCGCTCGCCTGCCACCTGCGGGTCGCCGCCGCGGACGCGCGCTTCAGTTTGCCCGAGGCGCGGCTCGGCGTCATCCCTGCCTACGGCGGGACGCAGCGGCTCGCCCGCGCTGTCGGCCGCGGCCGCGCGCTCGCCGCGATGCTCGCGGGCGAAGAGATAAGCGCCGACGAAGCCCTCCGCCTCGGCTTGGTTAACCGCGTCGCCGCGACCGAAGAAATTCTGAATGAAGCCGAGGCGCTCGCTAGCGCCGTCTCCGACGCGGCCGCGCCGCTCGCCGCCCGCGCCTGCCTCGAAGCCGTCACGCGCGGCACCCGCCTCCCGTTCGAAGAAGCACTCCGCCTCGAAGCCGAACTCTTCGCCCGCCTCTTCTCCACCGAAGACGCGCGCGAGGGCACCCGCGCCTTCCTCGAAAAGCGACCGCCCTCTTTCAGAGGGCGGTAGTTTCGAGTTACGGGTTTAGAGTTTAGAGTTGGTGTTTTCAGAGTTGAGCTTCAACCCGGAGAAGCTTCTAACTCGAAACTCGAAACCCGCAACTCGAAACTTTTTGCCTGCTCACTTGTCACCCGCCACCGCCTTTTCTATACTGCCCTTGCCTTTACTTCCCGCGACGATTCGGAGACGACGGAGAACGCTTTGCAGCCCGTGACGCATCAGGGACGCCTGCACGCCGGTGGCTTCCGCTTCGCGCTGGTGTCGAGCCGGTGGAACGACTTCCTCACGTCGCGGCTGGTCGAGGGCGCTCTGGACGCGCTCGAACGCCTCGGCGCGGACGAGGGCGCGGTCGAGCACTTCCGCGTGCCGGGCTCGTTCGAGATTCCGCTCCTCGCGCTCCGGCTCGCCGAGTCCGAAAGGTTCGACGCCGTCGTCTGCCTGGGGACGGTCATCCGCGGGCAGACGCCGCACTTCGAGTACGTCGCCGGCGAGGTCACGAAGGGCATCGCGCAGGCGGCGATGGAGACGGGCGTGCCCGTCGTCTACGGCATCGTCACCGCCGACACGCTGGAGCAGGCCATAGACCGCGCCGGGGTGAAGTCGGGCAACAAGGGGTTCGAGGCCGCGATGGCGGCCGTCGAGTTGGCTAATCTTTATAGGGACGCTTTCAAAAATGATGAATGATGAATGATGAATGATGAATTAAAGCATCCGGGCCGCTTCACATTCATCGTTCCGCATTCCGCATTCAGCATTTCGCATTAATTCATATGGGTTCAAGGCGTAAGGCGCGCGAGTGCGCCTTGCAGATGCTCTTTGCGGCGGACGTGGCGGGCGGGGCGCGGCCTGACGAGCTGGTGCGCGCCTACTGGGAGGAGCTGGGCGAGCCGGAGCTGGACGAGGGGGCGCGCGAGTTCGCGACGCGCCTCGCCACCGGCGCGCTCTCGCACCTGGAGGAGCTCGACGAGCGCATCCGCTCGCGCGCCGAGCACTGGCGCATCTCGCGCATGGCGGTCGTGGATCGCAACATCCTGCGCCTCGCCGTCTACGAGTTCCTCCACGAGCCGACGCCGCGCACCGTCGCCATCAACGAGGCGCTCGAGATCGCCCGCCGCTTCTCGACCTTCGAGGCCACGCAGTTCATCAACGGCATCCTCGACGCCATCAAACGCGACCTCGACCGCGAGCGCCCGCAGGAGGACGCCCCCCCGCACCCCGACGAGGAGCCGGCCTCGCCGGACGCCGATCAGCCGCAGCACGGCGGCAACGGCGGCAAGACGGCCTCCGCGAAGTAGGCGGAAGAAGTAGACAGTAGTCAGTAGTCAGTAGTCAGTAGTAGTCTAGTGGGCGGCGCGCGTGCCTTCCGTGGGCGCGGGCCGCCCGAAGTTTTTCTACCGGCTACTGTCTACTGACTATTGTCTACTCCTTTGATGGACGACCGGCTGCTCAGCGAGTTTCTGGCCGAGGCCGAAGACCTCGTGGACGACCTCTACCGCGACCTCGCGGCGCTGCGCGGGGCGCGCGGCGAGGGGCGCGCGCGGCGCGAGCTGGTCGGCCGCATCTTCCGCCACGTCCACACGCTCAAAGGCTCGGCCGCGGCGGCCGGGGTCGAGGTGACGGGCGCGCTGGCGCACGACTTCGAGTCGCTGCTCGACGCCGTGCGCGGCGGCCGCGTCGCCGTCGGCGAAGAGGCTCTGGCGGCGTTCGACGAGGCGCTCGACGCCATCGCGGCCGACCTCGGTGCGGCCGCGCGCGGCGCGTCGTCGGCCCCGCCCGCGGGCCTCGCCGAGCGCCTGCGTCGTCTCGCCGCGCCCGGCGCGCGGCCGGCCGGAGGGGCGCAGACGGCCGCCGAGGCTTCGCTGCCGGCCGAAGTCGCGCGCACGCTCACGGAGTACGAGAGGCAGCGTGCGCGCGAGGCCGCGCGCGAGGGCGCGGGCCTGTTCGTCGTCGAGGTCTCGTTCGGCCTCGCCGATTTCGACGAGCAGTTCCGGCGGCTCGGCGAGTCGCTCTCGGAGCGCGGCGAGGTCGTCTCGGCCCAGCCCGGCGTCGCCGCAGGCCACCCCGACCGCGTCAGCTTCCGCATCGTCCACGCCACGCAGGAGACGCGCGAAGAACTGGCCGAGCGCGTCGCGGGCTTCGGCGCGACGCTGCTCGAAGCGGGCGGCGCTGCGGCGCCGGCCGGGGACGAGACCGTCGCGCCTTCGCCGACGCCTGAGTCGGTCGCCGAGCCGGCACAGTTCTCCCCGGAACACCCGCCCGGCCCGGCAGCGATGCAAGTGCGCGTGACGCTCGAAGAACTCGACGAATTGATCTCGGCGGCGCACGGGCTGGCCGCCGAGACGGCCGGCGCGCTCGGCCTCGCGCTCGAAGGAGGGCCGGGCGGCGAAGCCCTCGCGGAGCTGGAGGAGCGCGCGCCGCGCATCCGCCAAAGCTTCTACGAGCTGGAGGAGCGGCTCATCGGCCTGCGCATGGTGCCGGCGCGCGCGGCGCTCGAACGCGCGGCGCGGGCCGGTCAGTCGGTGGCGCGCGCGGCGGGCAAGGCGGTTGATTTCGAGATCGAAGGCGGCGAGGCGCGGCTCGACAGGTCTCTGGCCGAGCGCGTCGCCGTCCCGCTGCTCCACCTCCTGCGCAACGCCATAGACCACGGCGTCGAGACGGCCGCCGAGCGGCGCGCGGCGGGCAAGCCCGCGCGGGGCCTGGTGCGCATCGAGGCCGAGGCCGAAGCCGGGCGCGTCGCGCTGCGCGTCTCGGACGACGGGCGCGGCGTTGACCTCGAGCGCGTCGCGCGCGCGGCCCGCGAGCGCGGCATCGTCGCGCCTGACGCGAACGTCACCGAGCAGCAGGCGCTCCGCCTCATCTTCCGCCCCGGCTTCTCGACCGCCGGGCGCGCGACGGCCGTTTCAGGGCGCGGCGTCGGCCTCGACGCCGTCGAACGGGCCGTCGAGCAGGCGGGCGGCGAGCTACGCGTGCGGAGCGAACGCGGGCGCGGCACGACCTTCGAGATGCGTCTGCCGGCGACCGTCGCGCTCCTGCCGGCCCTCCTCGTGCGCGCCGGCCGGCACCGCTACTGCCTCGACGCGCGCCACGTCGTCGAGGCGCGCGTCGCCGCGCGCGAAGACCTCTTCGGCGAAGACGGCGGGGCGCGGTCGGTCGCCGTGCGCGGCGAGAGGCTCCCGCTCTTCGAGCTTCGCGCGCTGCTCGGCCTGCCGGCGGACGGCGAGCCCGAAGGGCCGCGCGTGTCGCTCGTCGTCGCGCGCGCGCCGGGCCGTCGTGATGAAGGTGCGGATGCAAGGGTGGCCGTCGTCGTGGACGAGGTCGAGGGGCGCGGCGAGTTTCTGGTGCGCGGACTCGGCCGCCACGGCGCGCGCTGGCGCGGCGTGAGCGGCGCGACCGAACTGCGCGACGGCGCGGTCGCCCTCGTCCTCGACCTGCCGCGCCTGCTCGACGCATAAAAAAGTTTCGGGTTACGAGTTTCGGGTTTCGAGTTCGGGCTGCGCATCTTGAGCCGTTCAACTCACGCCGAACAAACTCGAAACTCGCAACTCGCAACCCGAAACTATGTGTGCGGCGGGCGTCGGCGGTGCCAGTCCGTCGCCGACTGGTAGCGGGAGGCCAGGCCGACGAGGTCCCGCTCGGCCCAGGCGGCGGCGATGAACTGGATGCCGGTCGGGAGTCCGTGCTGGCCGAAGCCGTTGGGCACCGAGACGGCCGGCACGCCGACGAGGTTGCTCGCGCCGATGGGCGAGGTCGCCGCCAAGCCGGGGTAAGCCTGGTCGAAAGTCTTGTCCACCGGGTAGGCGACCGAGGCGCGCGAGGGCGCGACGAGCGCGTCGTACTTCTCGAACATCGCTGCCCAGGCGCGGCGCATCGGCGCGCGCAGGCGCATCGCGTGCAGATAATCAACGGCCGTGACGAGCGAGGCCGCGTAACCACCGACGCGCCCCTCGGGCGAGGCCAGCTCGCGCACGCGCCCCGACTCGATGAGTTCGCGGAAGGCGCTCGCGCCCTCCGCGTCAACGATGGTGCCGACGGCCGGGCCGTAAGGGAAGTCGGGCAGCGGCACGTCCATCTCGACCGTCGCGAAGCGGCGCAGCACGTCGAGCGAGGCGAGGAAGTTCTTCCTCACCTCGTCCTGCGCCTTCTCGTAAGAGTCCTTCACCACGGCGAGGCGCGGCCTGCGCCGCCGACGGCCCGCGGGCCGCGCTCCGGGCGCGCGCGTCGTCGGGTCGAGCGGGTCGAGGCCGGCGATTGCCGCGAGCACCAGCCCGCAGTCTTCGGCCGAGCGACACATCGGCCCGAGCTTGTCGAGCGTCCACGAGAGAGCCATCGCGCCGTGCCGGGAGACGAGCCCGTAGGTCGGCCGCAGGCCCGAGACGCCGCAGAAGGCTGCGGGCGTGATGATCGAGCCGGAGGTCTCCGAGCCGACGGCGAAGCCGACCAGAGCCGCCGCCACCGCCGCGCCCGGCCCCGAAGACGACCCGCCGCTCCAGAAGCCCGTGTTCCACGGCGTAAGGCACGCGCCGGTCAGGGAGGCGTCGGCCTGGTTGTAGCCCATGCCGCCGGCCAGCTCGATCATCGCCAGCTTGCCGAGCAGCACCGCGCCCGCCTCGCGCAGGCGGCGCACCACGGCGGCGTCGAAGTCGAAGCGCTGATCTTTGTAGGGGGCCGCGCCCCAGGT
>DASZKF010000060.1:0-8366 GCA_035947355.1 Pyrinomonadaceae bacterium
GTAAATCCGAACAACGCTTGCTCCCCCCGTATTACCGCGGCTGCTGGCACGGAGTTAGCCGGAGCTTACGAATGGTACCGTCATCGGGAGGGGTGTTGGCCCCCCCTTATTCTTCCCATTCTTACGGAGTTTACATTCCGAAAAACTTCATCCTCCACGCGGCGTTGCTGGGTCAGGCTTTCGCCCATTGCCCAAAATTCCCGACTGCTGCCTCCCGTAGGAGTCTGGCCCGTATGTCAGTGCCAGTGTGGCCGACCGCCCTCTCAGGCCGGCTACGGATCGTTGCCTTGGTGGGCCGTTACCCCACCAACTAGCTAATCCGCCGCAGGCTCCTCTCCAGGCGCGAGGTCCGAAGATCCCCCGCTTTAACAACTGTCACCATGTGGTGCCGCTGCGTTATGCGGTATTAGCAGCCGTTTCCGGCTGTTATTCCCCACCCAGAGGTAGATTACCTACGTGTTACTCACCCGTGCGCCACTCTACTCGGCCCCCGAAGGGGCCTTTCGCGTTCGACTTGCATGTCTGAGGCACGCCGCCAGCGTTGATTCTGAGCCAGGATCAAACTCTCGTTAAGATTTGATTCTGGAACATCATCGTACTGGTTATTGTCCGATGATGACTCTTTCGAGTTTTGAGTACGCCGCGCTTTATCGCGCGAGCGTCGCTCTCAAAGGTCATCCATTGGGACACGCTCTATCTAGTTTTCAAAGATCGCTTGATTTCAGCGAATCCGGATTTAGATGCTTCAGGATTCGTTTGGTTGCCCCAGGCAAGTTTTTCTCGCCTCAAGGAAACCGAGACTTTACATGAAGTCTCGCCGCTTGTCAAGCGCGTCAGATTTTGACGCCTCCCGCGAGCCTTCCGTTGCCTCCGGCCTTCGGGCTTTTCGGCGACGAAACAGCCGCCCTCTCTCTCCCCAGCCTCCGAAAGAGAAGCGGCTCGTCAAATGCGCTCTGTGCTAGCAGGATGTCAACCGCCTTGACTCAGGCGAAAGGACATTATAGGCATGCAAAACGATTTGTCAACTGCCCACAAGCGGGGCGTCGAAGCCGCGCGCCGGACGCCCCGCGGGGCGGGGGCGGGAGGGGGCCGGCTTTCACCGCTCAACGGGTCTTGGGGTTCCTCGGCAGCTCGCCCAGCGCCTCGACTTTGAGGAGCCCGCGCTCGTTGATGTAGGTTCTGAATTTGACTTCCTTGATCTGGTCGTCGCTCTGCGCCCTGATGATAAAAGTTTTGGAGTCGCCCGAGCCCTCGACGCGCAGCGGCAGGTAGCCTTTCACGTCGGGGCTGCGATAGGCCGTGTAGTGTTCCTGGCGATCCTTGTCGTAACCGAGGACGAATATCCGGTCGAAGTCAGGCGAGTCGAGGCTGTTGGCGTCGCCGGTGCTGCTCTTCTCCAGGATCACCCAGCTCCCGGGGCGCGCGTCCCTGGCCGCGTCCTTGTCCCCGAGCTGCGCGTGCGAAGTCTCGGCCCCCTGCCCGTCGAGCCTCTGCCAGGCGACGAACTCGCGCCCCGTGCGGTAGAAGATGATGTCGCTTGGGACGGTCAACTCGACCTGCTTGCCGAAGACCCAGCCGGCCGGCGCGGGCGAGATCGAAGCCGGGAGGCGGACTTTGTACCAGAGTTCGTTGACCTCCTCCGGCTCCTTCGCTTCGTCTTTGTCCTGCCTCCGCCGGGTCGAGCCCTGTTCGGCGGCGCCGGCCTTCGGCGCGTCGTCGCTCTCGGCCGTCTCAAGGCTTTTCGCCCGCGGCACCCTCTTCCAGCCGACGATCTCGAAGCGCGCGCCGCTCTCAAGCTTCATGAGGATGTTGTCGCTGTCGCTGCGGTCGGGCGAGAACCTTATGTTGGTGCCGGCGCGGAGCTGCCCGGAAGCCTGTGCGGGGACGCCCTCGTCCTCGCGCGCGAGGCGGCGCGAGCGCTCGACCATCTCTTCCGAGATGACGTTGCGGGCCTCGATCCAGCCTTCAATCGGCTCGGCGTCGCGCGTGCGCACGCGCAGCCAGCGCTCGCCGGTCTCCTGCGCCGTGGTCGAACTGAGTATCTCCACCACGTCGCCGCGCACGACCTCCTTGATGTCGGCGGCGACGACGGCCGTCGAGCTACGCACCTGCGCGCGGCGCGCGATGACGACGCCCGTCTCCACCTTGCCAGCGAGCGTGCTGCACCCGGCGGCGGCGAGCGACAAGGCGAGGACGATGAGAACCAGTCTGGCTTTTTGTTTCGTGGACGACATCCGTAGGTTCATTGTCGGGGAGCGGGGCCGTTGTGATCCGGCCGTCAACCGCGCGGGAGAGCTTCGATGACTGCGACCGCCGAGAGTCTATTCCTGACGCCTCCTCATGCGCTGGCGAAGCTCGCGAGATTCGGCTTCGAGTTTCTCATTGTAACCCAACTTGCGTAACAACTCCCGCTGCGGGCGGTCGAGCGAGGCTGCCACGCCGACGTGCGTGCGCGCCCCGCCGGGCTCGACGACGAGGCCGAAGGGCGCGACGGCCTCGGCCAGGTTGATCGGGGTGGCGCTCTGCACGAACCGCTCAGTGAACTCGCGCATGCCGGCCATCCGGCCGAGGAGGCCGGCGACCGCGGCGTTCGCGTCTTCCCTGCTCTGACCTCCGCCGAAGCGCCGGAACAGCTCGCGGTACACGTCGTCGAGCGAACTCTTCCCGCCGGTTCCGTGCATCAGCGTCAGGTCGTAGAGGAAGGCGACGAGCATGCCTTTGTGGTAGACGAGCGCGGGACTGCCCGACCAGCGCCGCCGCGAGGCTTCCGTCAGCGAAAGCTCGCGCGGGCCGCGGGCCGACTTGTAGCTGTCATAAGCGCGCCCGAGCGCGTTCAGATAATCCTGAAACCTCAACTGCTCGCGCCGCATGCCGACGCGCAGGGCCTGGTAGTTCGTGAAGCCCTCGTAGAACCAGTCGTACTCGCCTTCGAGCGCGAGGGCGTTCGGCACCCAGAGGTGCAGCGCCTCGTGCGTGAGCGCGCCGCCCAACTGCGCCAGCGCGGCGAGCTTCGAGGGCAGACGACCGGAGACGAGCGTGACGGTCGCGCCGCGCGTCTCCGCAGCCCAGACGTTCGCGCCGCCGGGGCGCGGGAGCGGCATCAGCGCGACCGACACGCGGCGGCGCGGCGCACCGCCCAGGACCTTCTCGTGCTCCTTCAGTAGCTCGCCGAGCACTTCGGTCGCCTCCTCGTCGGCGAACGCCCACTCGCCCGCGGACGCGAACAGGAATTCCATCCCGCCGGCGCGCCCGCGCCGCTCCCTCAGACCGCGGCCGACGGCGAAGACCGCGCGCTCGGCGTCGGCGATGATGAATCTACCGGCCGCGTCCCTTTCCTCGGAAGACGAGACGCTCCAGCCCGCGGGGAGGATGAGACTCACCTGAGCTTCCGGTGTCGAGAGCGGCAGCACGTCGCCGAGCATCAGGAGGCCGTACTCGCCGGCGAGCCAGGAGACGTGGGGCGAGTCGGTGACGAAGTCCGGCGGGTCGAGTTTGAGGACGTAGCTGAAGCGCGTCGCCGGCCTCTCGGCCTCGAACTCTCCCGGCGCGAGCTGGCGCGCCGCCACCTGAGCGCCCTGTCCGTCTGCGAGTGACAGGTTTTCGATTCTCTTTTCAAGACCGATCACGCTCGCGTAAGACTTGCGGAAAGACCAGGCGGTCGCCCCGCCCTCGCGTCTCCCTTCAACGCGCACGCGCGCCGGGTTGGTAGAAACGATTTCGATTTTCGCTTCGAGCGGCTCGGCCGAAATCGTCAGCGCCGCACACGAGAGAAGGAAGAGTGCCGAGGCGAGCCGCCGAAAAATGTCGAAAGGGTTGCGCGCGTTCGGGGAGTTGGTTTCCCGGCGAGTGGTTTTGTGGTTGCTCATTGAGACTCGTGATTTTATATCGGAATGCGTTGAGTGTAGCGCGACGCCGGTTCAACACGGAGGGCGCGGAGGACACAGAGGGCACGGAGAAAACCAATCCTTCTTCTCTGTGTCCTCTGTGTCCTCCGCGCCCTCCGTGTTGAAATCGCCTCCCGGTACACGCCGCGGAATTCGCTCCCGAAGTGACTCTGGTTACAGGGAGCCAATTAAAGCACACGCCGCCCCTCAGAAGAACCTCACCGTGTAGGTGAAGCGGAGGCCGCGGCCGATCTCGGGGGCCAGCTCCTTGATGAAGGAGAGGTGGTTGCGGTAGAGCCGGTCGCCGAGGTTGAAGGCGTTGACGGAGAAGATGTGCGCGTAGTGCGGGCGCGGGATGGTGTAGGAGCCGACGAGGTTGAAGACGGCGTAGCCGGCGGTGCGCGTCTCGGTCGGGAAGATTTGGTCCTGGTCTTTGACGAGCACGGCCTCGGGCCGCACGCTCAGGTTCCGGTAGCGCCAGTCGAGGCCGACGCGGCCCCTGAGCGGCGGGATGCGCGGCAGCGGGGTGCCGTCTTCGAGCTGCGCGTCCACGGCGTCGAGGCCGAGGTTGAGCCAGAGCGTCTCGTGCAGGCCGAATTCGAGGTCAACCTCCGTCCCCGTGTAGCGGCTGTCGCCCTGCAAGTAGCGCGCGACCGTGAGGCCGTCTTCCCGGTCAACCTCGCCGTCCCCGTCCTCGTCCACGGGCGCGAGGAAGACGAAGTCGCGGAGCCTGTAGTAGTAGAAGTTGGCCTCGGCCCGGACGCGGCCCGACTGGTGCCGGAGCGAGAAGTCGAAGCCGTCGCTGGTCTCGCTCTTGAGGTCGGGGTTGCCGATCTCGAAGGTCAGGTTCCCGACGTGCGGGCCGAAGTTGTAAAGCTCTTCGAGCGCCGGCGCGCGGTGCGAGTGCGTGTAGTTGAAGACGAACGCCCCGCCGCGCCAGAGCGCGAGGCGGACGCCGGCCGCCCCGGAGAAGCCGGTGAAGGAGCGGTCTTGCAGGCCCGTGGGGTTATAGGCGTTGTGCTCGACGCGCCCGCCGAACTGGAAGGAGACGCGCTCGAAGTCGAGAGTTTCGAGGGCGAAGACGGCGAAGGAGTTTTGCTTGACGGGCGGGGCCAGAGTCTCCGCGCCGACGGTCTCGTAATCGCGGTGGAAGCCGGAGAAGCCGAAGCTGCCCGTGAGCCGCCCGGTCTTGCGCTGGCCGAAGACGCCGCGGTAGACGAACTGCTTGTTGTTGAAGGTCGTCCCCACCTCTTCGCCTTCGAGTTCCTGATGCCGGTAGTCGCTGTAGTCGAGCGTCAGGCGGAAGGAGTCGAGGAACGACCCGAGGTTGCGGAAGCCGCCGTTGAACTGCAGGTCGTGGCGGCGCATCTTGAGATCAATCTGCTCCTCCTCCTCTTCCTGAAGCGGCGCGAACAGCCCGCCGCTGAAGACGGCCGCGGCCGCCTCTTCCTCTTCCCCGCCCTCGAACTGCGCGGCGAAGGGCACGCCGTAGCGGCGCCGGTCGTGGCTGTAGGTGACGCTGGCGAAGCCCTTGTCGCCGTACCAGCCGAAGCCGCCGAGGCCGAAGAGGTTCTTCGTCTCGGAGTTCGGAACGCGGCCCGCGGGCGTGTCGTAGTCGCCGGTGCGCTGCGCGCTGCCGTTGCCCCAGAACATCCAGCGGCCGGTGCCGTATTCGAGCCCGCCGCTCACGCCGCCCTGATTGTTCGTCGTGCCGCCCAGGCCCGTGAAGTACCCGCGCCAGCCCTCGTGCGCGAAGTCGTGTCCGGTGATGGCGTTGACGACGCCGCCGATGGCGTTCGAGCCGTAGAGGAGCGTCGCGGGGCCTTTGACGACTTCGAGCCGTTCGAGCGAGAGTACGTCCACCGGCTCGCCGTGGTCGCCCGACTGCGAGCCGAGCGAGCCCGTGCGCACGCCGTCCTGGAGGACGAGCACGCGGTCGCCGTCGAAGCCGCGGATGACGGGCCGCGCCGTGCCGGGGCCGAAGCTGCGCTTGGCGACGCCCGGCTCTTTGTCGAGCACCTCGCCGAGCGAGGGGTGGCTCTCCTCGGCGATGCGCGTCGCGTCGAGCGTGGTCACGGCCTGGAACGCCTCGAAGAGCGCCTGCTCCTCGCCGGTCGCCGTCACCGTCACCTCCTCCTTCAGACCCGCCAGGCGCAGTTGCAAATCGAGCCTCGCCGTGCCGCCGGCCGTGACCGTCACCTGCCGCGTCACGTCGGGGAAGCCCTCCATGTGCGCGAGAATCGTGTACGTGCCCGGCGGAAGGTTCTTGATGACGAAAGCGCCGGCCTCGTCGGTCTCGACCGAGCGCTTCAACTGCACGACGGTGACGATGACGTTGTGCAGCGGCGTCCCGCCGTCGGCCAAAGTGATTGACCCGCTCACCGTGCCGCCCGCCTGCGCGAAGGCGCGGGCGGGGAGGAACAGCAGCAGGAGTGAAAGCAGGACTCTCCGGGTATGATCGCGACGCATAAAAACTCCTCTGGCAATCGGACGTGGGATGAAGCGGTCGAGCCTTTAGCTCAGCCGTGTCGTCGGCATCCGGGCGGGGCGGCGGCGTCTGTGGAAGCGTGCGCCGCGGCCGCCGTCCTCGGCTAAGCCTTGGCTTGCCGGGGGCGGTCGGGCGGGTGTTGACGGCCGCCGGACTTCGCCGGACGGAGGGTTTTATGCGGGAGGTGGGGCGCGGCCGGAAGGGGCGAGCAGGTGCGCCCCGCGCGCGGAGGCGTCGAGCGAGCGGACGCGGCCGAGAGCTTCGGCCGGCGGGGCGTCGAGCACCGGGGCGGAGTCCCGTAGGTCGGAGACGAAATTGTGCTGGAGGCGGCAGAGCAGGCATTGCTCGTGCGTGCCGGCCGGCGTCGGGGTCTGCGCTTCGGCGTGTTCGGCGGCGTGCGTGCCGCAGGCGAAGGCGGCGGGGCCGCTCTGGCGGGCCGTGTGGAAATGCGTCGCGCTGACGACGAAGGCGTGGCCCGTCAGGACGAGCAAAACGAGCGCCGTCGTCACGGGCGACGCCTTAGAATTCCTGCCGCTGGCGCTGATTGCGAACTTCAAGGTCTCTCAGCTTTAAGGAAGCGTTGTGGCGGAAACTATAACACCGACCAAACCTTAATTAAAGCGCCGCTCCCGGCCGGGGCGGCGGGGACGCGCCGGCCCGACGCCCCCGAGAGGAGCGGTTTTGCAGCCCCGCAGAACGGTTCTGCGTGATCGGAATGGCGGAACCGGCCGCGGCCGGGCGGCGTATTTTCTGTCAGCCGCGACCGCGCCGCCCGGCGAACCCGACGTTGACACGCCATTCTGAGCGCCGATAAAATGCCGGTCTCAACTCAGTCCGGGCGCTTTGACCTTGAGGAATTGGCCGTGACTCTCATCAAAATCATCATCATCACGCTGGCCGTCATCCTGAGCATCCTCTTCTTCGGGCGCTTCCTCTTTTAGCCCCGCCGGCGGCATGTATTTTCCACGCGCCGCGGCCCCGCGCCGCCGACGCCCGGCGCCCACCGTCCGCGCGCTCCGCCTCTACCTCCTCCTGCTGACCCTGACGGCGCACCTCTGTGCGGGCGACGCCGCCGCGCAGGACGCCGCGCCCCCCGAAGAGGTCGTCCGCGTCAACACGAACCTCGTGACCGTCCCCGTCTACGTCACCGACGCCGGGGGGCGGAGGGTCTCGCGCCTCGGCCGCGCGGACTTCGAGGTGCGCGAGGACGGCCGCCGCGTCGAGGCCGCATACTTCGCGGCCGGAGCGGAGCGCGTCGCGCTCCTCTTCCTGCTCGACGCCTCGGGCAGCACGCGCGAGATCATCGCCCGCCAGCGCGAGACGGCCCTCGCGCTCTTCCGACGCTTCGGCCCCGGCTCGCGCGTCGCCGTGATGCAGTTCCGCGAGCGGCCCGAGCTGACGCTCCCCTTCACGACCGACGCGGCCGCGGCCGGCGCGGCCTTCCACATCGAAGCCCTCCCCGACCGCCGCACCGCCATCTTCGACGCCGCGCTCGCCGCCGCCCGCGCCTTTGCCGCCGGCCCTTCGCACCCGGCCGAGCGCCGCATCGTCATCCTCCTCAGCGACGGCCTCGACACAGCGAGCGCCGCCAGCGCCGCCTCGGCGGTTGACGAGGCCGCGCGCGCCGGCGTCTCCTTCTACGTCATACACCTCCCGCTCTACGCGCCGCGCGAAGGCCGCCTCGTCGCCCGCCGCCCGTCGAAGAATTTCCGCGCGCTGGCCGAGAAGACCGGCGGGCAGTTCTTCGTCGTCGGCGACGCGCGCTCCTCGCTCGACGCCCGCGCCGAGTACGACCTCAGCCCCGTCTTCCGCGCCGTCGCCGAAGACCTCGCCGGCCAATACGTCCTCGGCTACCACGCCGGCGACGCGGCACGCGGCCCCGGCCTGCGCCGCGTCGAAGTCCGCCTCACCGACGCGACCCACCGAAGGCTCCGCGTGCGCCAACTGCGCCAGAGTTACCGGGCGGAAGCCCGACCGTGAGGAAGGCAAAAGGC
>DASZKF010000061.1:0-5748 GCA_035947355.1 Pyrinomonadaceae bacterium
CTGGACTCCTGGGGCCGACGGCAGGAGGTGATGCTCGGCTACTCCGACTCGAACAAGGATGGCGGGATGCTGACGAGCACGTGGGAGATTTACAAGGCCCACCGCGAGCTGCACCGCGTCGCGGCCGAGTGCGGCGTCGAGCTGCGTCTCTTCCACGGGCGCGGGGGGACGGTGGGCCGGGGCGGCGGGCCGACGCACCGCGCCATCATCGCGCAGCCCGCCGGCGCCTTCGGCGGGCGCCTCAAGCTCACGGAGCAGGGCGAGGTGCTCAACTGGAAATACTCCGACCCCGTCCTGGCCGAGCGCAACCTGGAGCTGATGGTCGCCGCCGCGCTCGAAGCGCTCGCGCGGCCGGGCGGCGCGCCGCACCGCGACGAGTGGGAGCGCGCGATGGAGCGGCTCTCCGCGGACGCCTTCGCCTTCTACCGCCGCCACGTCGCCGAGCACGCGGACACGCTCGCCTACTTCGAGGAGGCGACGCCAGTCGCCGAGTTCGACCTCGCGCGCATCGGCTCGCGGCCGGCGCGGCGCGCGGAGCGGCGCGGCCTCTCCGACCTGCGCGCGATTCCCTGGGTCTTCGGCTGGATGCAGAGCCGCCACGTTCTGCCGGCCTGGTTCGGCGTCGGCCACGCGCTCGAAAGATTTATCGAGGGGGAGGAGGGCGGGGAGGAGCTGCTCGCCGGGATGATGCGCGACTTCCCTCTGTTCATGAACCTCGTCGGCGACGTGGAGCTGGGGCTGGCGAAGGCCGACCTCCAGATCGCCCGCCGCTACGCGGGCCTAGTGGAAGACGAGCACTTACGCGAGCGCGTCTTCCGCACGCTGGCCGACGAGTTCGAGCGCACGCGCCGCATGATCCTGCGCGTCAGCGGCCAGGGCCGTCTGCTCGAACGCAAC
Organism: Pyrinomonadaceae bacterium; assembly: GCA_035947355.1. Taxonomy (GTDB): domain Bacteria; phylum Acidobacteriota; class Blastocatellia; order Pyrinomonadales; family Pyrinomonadaceae; genus QHXN01. Next base: position 898 of record DASZKF010000061.1, read on the forward strand.
CCCGTCCTGGCCCGCTCGATACGGCTGCGCAACCCCTACGTAGACCCGCTCAGCCTCATCCAGATCGAACTCCTGCGCCGCAAACGCGCCGGCCAGCACTCCGAAGAACTCGACTACGCCCTCGCCGCCACCATCAACGGCATCGCCGCCGGGCTGCGGAACACGGGGTAAGTAGACAGTAGACAGTAGTCAGTAGCCAGTAGGAAGACATTCGCTTGCGAACGGTTTGCGTGTCAGCGTCAGCGCCCGCCGTGTGGAGCCTACTGACTACTGACTACTGTCTACTTTCTTCTCCCCTCCTTCCGGGCCGTAGAAGAAGACCCAGACGGCGAGGTCGGGGGCGAAGTTCTCGAAGCGGTGGGGGAGGCCGGCGGGGACGAAGAGCACGTCGCCGGGCGTGAAGGGTCGGCGCGTGTCGCCGCTCAGGAACTCGCCGCTGCCGTTGACGACGACGTAAATCTCGTCGCGCGCGTGGGGCTGCTGCGTGTCGCGGCCGCGGGGCGCGAAGACCTCTACGACGAGGCTGCCGTGCCCGAAGACCTTCGCGAAGCGCTCGCCGCCGGGGCCGGGCAGGCGCGCCAGGGCCTCGGCCAAAGTCACGCGTGCGGCCTCGCCCGGAGGGCCTTCGGAACTCATGCGCGCGCCCTTTCTCCTCAGAAGAGGTCGAAGAACCAGCCGTAGAGCGCGCGGCCGGCGGCGGGCCACGCCGCGAAGACGAGGTAGCCGGCGAGCGCGAGCGGCAGGTTAATCAGCTTGTACAGGTAGCCCTGGTAGAACGAAGAGACGACCGACCAGCCGACGAAGCTCGCCAGGAACCCCGCGGCGTGGAGGGCGAGCGCCGGCCAGAAGGGCGCGCCGGCGGCGAAGCCGCGGACGGTGAGCGCCGCGAAGGCCGACCAGCACGTCAGCAAGACGACGCCGGAGGCGACGCCGGGCGCGACGTACAGGTTGAAATCATAGCCCGCGTCCAGGCCGAGGAACGCTTGGATCACGCCGACCGAGATGGCCGTGAAGGCGGTGACGCACCAGAGGACGGCGTAGCCTTTGCCCAGGCGCGCGGCAAGTGCCGGCCCGTCCAGAGACCAGAGCAGCAGCGCGACCAGCCCGAGGAAGAGCGCGTTGATGACGAGCCCGACAGCGAACTCCCACGCTTCCACGGGGGCGCGAGCTATCCTGTTGCCAAGGTCTCCCACCGGAGGACTCTCCTCAGCGGCTTCCGCTCCCTCCCCGACCGACGGCCCCGCGGCAATTCTTCGCGCCGCAGCAACACTCAAACCTCGACCCCGACCCGTCCGAAGAGTAATCGCTCGTCACTTCCTCGCCCGGCTCGATGCGCCGCACCGCCACGTCGCAGAAGTCCCGCACCGAGGTGTTGTTGTCGCAGCTGTGGTTCACATACCGCTCGGGCGGCTGAACCAGGATTGTCGTCTGAGCGTCGAAGGGGTGCGTGTACCGCCGCTCCTCGTCGGGCAGCGGGGCCAACTCACCGGCCGTCAGCCGCCGCGAAGTGTCCCAGCGCAGCACCACCTCCCCCGCCTCGAACGCCCGCCGCGCGTAGACGCCCAGCCCGTGGATCGGCGACTCTCTCACCTCCACGTCCTGCCCCGCGCGAATCTCTCGGCTCCGTGTCATATCGCAAACAAGGTCACGCCCGAATTGAGCTGCACACGGAAGGCGTTTGAGTAGGGGAAACAAAGCACGGTGAAGGAGGTGTCGCAGGTCGGCAGTCACGTCCGACTTGTCAGGGGTGCTATTCGACCGGCAACTGTGGCACGTGCTCGTCTTCGTACTTCTCGATTAACACACCGACTATCTCCATCAGCGAGGCGAGCGGGTGCGACTCGTCTTCCCCGACCTCATCAACCAAGCCGTCGAGCAGCGCGACCAGCTTCCGGTATTCTTCTTCCGTGTGCGGCACGAACACCGCCCCGGCCAGCGAAGACCAGGCGTCAGCCGTCTTACTCACGTCCAGATTCTGCATAACTTATTCCTTCCACTTCCCCTCGTCATACTCTTCGTGGGTGAGCACGGCGCGAATATATAACTTCCGCCGATTATAGTGGATGGCCGCGACCAAGCGAACCTTATTTCCGCCGACGTTGAAGACGGTCAGCCGGCCTACCTGGTCGGCTGACGGGAAGACCGCCCGCAGTTCGGCAAAGCTCGAAAAATCATGGCGCTTCGCCAGGCTGTACCAGTGGGCCAAAGCCGTCATCGTCTCCGGGTGTTTCTCGGCAAACTCGTTGAGCCGTTTGCGTGTGATGACGTGCATGAGAGAGCAATACCGTTACCGCAACCGGGATTAGGGGCGTTAGAGAGTGACGCCAATCATGTTGCGATAACTACCCTTTCAGCGTGCGGGCGCGTCCGTCTCGGCGGTCTTGACGCCGTCGGGGCTCGTCCAGGCGAAGGTGATCTTGTTGCCGGCGCGGGCCATCTGGGGGAAGCCGCTGGAGCGGGCCGCGCCGGAGGGGGCGACGGCGAAGGACGGGTCGCGGCGGCCGTCGGGGCGGACGCGGCGGGCGCGCACCTCGGCCCCGGCGGGCGTCCGCTCGACCCAGCAGACGAGGGCGCTGCCGTCGGCGAGCAGGAGCACGTCGGCGCGGCCCACGGGGTCGCCGTCGCCGACCTCGACGGGCGCTTTAAAGTTCGCGCCCGCGTCCTCGGAGAAGGCGAGGCGGACGCGCGGCGAGCCGCCGGCCATCGTGAACCAGGCGACGGCGACCCGCCGGCCCGCGGCCGCCACCGACGGGCCGTTGACCGGGCAGCCGTCAATCTGCCACCCGTCGGCGTGCACCGCGCGCGGCTCGCTCCACTTACCGTCTACGAGGCGCACGACGCTGATGTCACGCACCTCCTTCTCGGAGCGGTCGCGGTAGACGACGACCACGCCTTCGGAGGTGAGCGCCGCCGAGGTCTGGCAGCACTCGCAGACGCGCGGGTCGAGCAGGGCCTCGGAGATTACCTGATCGCCCGGCCCGAGCGCCGCGAAGCGCAAAGTCATCTCGCCGTGGCCGTGCCCGCCCTCGCCGTGCTTCATCTCGCGCCCGTCGAGCCAGACGGCCCCGAGCCGTCCGCCCGCCGACGGGAACATCGAGACGAAGCCGTGCTCGGTCTGCGTGCCGTCGCGGTGCGGCGTGAAGGGCTTCGACCAGGTCTCGCCGCCGTCCGCCGAGCGCGCGATCTTCACGTCGTAGGCGTAGACGCCGGGGCCGCTGCGAGCGAGCCAGTGGGCCGCGAGTGAGCCGTCGGGCAGCGCGGCCAGCGAAGGGAAGTCGGCCCAGTTGACGAACCAGTTGTCGCCCTCGGCGACCGTCCGGCCCGCCGACCAGCCCCGGCGCTCGCGCGCGGCGAAGCGCAGCGCGAACCGCTTGCCCTCGACCCGTTCGAGCCAACTCAGGTAGACGCGGCCGTCAGGCCCGGTCGACAGGTTCGGCTGCCCGCTCTCCTTCGCCGCGGGCGATGGCAACTGGCGCACGCCCTGTGCGAAGGAGGCGCGCGGGGCCGCCGCGAGGAGCGCGGCGAGGAGCGACGGGACGAGGAATCGTTTCATTTGAATCCTACCGACAGAGAATTTAAGAGTGCGTCCTAACCGCGGGGAGCGCCTTCAGGTTACCAGACGGCGGCCGGGGTGGAAATCCGGCGGCATTGTCAATTTAGGGAATTTGTCAGAATACCGTTGTGGCAGGCCCGGTTTTGGTTTACCCTGTGCCGGACGATTTCTCCGAAACACAGTAAGGAGTGGGAAGATGCTTCCACGTACGCGCCCCGCCTTCGTCCTGGGATGGCTGCTCCTCGTCGCCGCGGCCTTCGCCCACAGCTCTTCACACGCGCGGCAGCAGCAGACGGGCGCGCAGCCCGGCCCGACGCCGCGGCCGCCCACCATCAGGCTCGAATCCGACACGCAGGTCGTCACGCTCTGCCCCGACTCCGAGTCGGTCGCCAACCCGCGCGTCCGGCTCCGCGCCATCGGCACGAGCCCCGACGGCAACCCGATTCGCTACCGCTGGACGGTCTCGGGCGGGCAGGTGGATACGACCGAGGGCGCCGACGTGGTCTGGGACCTGAGCGGCGCGGCGCCCGGCGTCTACGCCGCCTCGGTCACTCTGGAGACCGGCCCGCCGGGCAGCGTCGACCCGCTCTGCACGGCGTTTACCTCGACGCGCGTCGTCGTCCGCACCTGCCCGCCGCCGCGCCCCGTCTGCCCGAACGTCTCGATCTACTGCCCCGACGTGACGCAGACCGGCGCGCCGATCACCTTCACGGCCTCCGTCAGCGGCGGGACGGCCGGCGTCACGCCCGTCTACAACTGGCGCGTCTCCGAGGGCACGATCATTTCGGGGCAGGGCACGCCCTCGATCACGGTTGATACCGCCGGCCTCGGCGGCCGACAGATCACGGCGACGGTCGAGGTCGAGGGCTACAACCTCGAATGCCGCGCCTCGTGCCAGTCGTCCATCCCGGCCCCGCCCGTGGCGACCCACACCGAGTTCGGCGAGATCGCGCGCGACGACGAGAAGGCCCGGCTCGACCTCTACGCCATCGAGCTGCAGAACAGCCCCGGCGCGCAGGGCTACATCATCGGCTACGGCGGCAGCCGGCCCCGCTACGGCGACGGCCAGCGCCGCGCCGACCGCGCCCGCGAGTACCTCGTCAACCAGCGCGGCGTCGAGGCCAGCCGCCTCGTCGTCATCAACGGCGGCACGCGGCCCACCGCCTCGACCGAACTCTGGATCGTCCCGCCCGGCGCCAACGCGCCCACCCCGAGATAGAAAAAGTTTCGAGTTACGGGTTTCGAGTTTCGAGTTTGTGCTGTGAGCGTCGCGCTATTCAACTCACGGTAAACAAACT
>DASZKF010000062.1:0-2207 GCA_035947355.1 Pyrinomonadaceae bacterium
CACACCGACGCCCGGTGTGTGCCGCCCCTGCGGGGCTCCGCGTCTATTACCTGCCGCCGCTCCGCGGCTCTCCTTTACGAGCCTCTAGCCTCACTTCCGCGGCTTGAGGTCTGCGGTGTAGAGCATCTGGTAGGCGCGGTAGTTCGCCATCACTTTGTGGACGTAGTCTTTCGTCTCGGTGAAGCCGACCTCGGCGGTGAAGACGCCGGGGTCGTCGTGGACGGAGCGGCGCACCCAGCGGGCGACGCTGTCCTCGCCGCCGTTGTAGGAGGCGGCGGCCGCCTCGGGCAGCCCAGGGAACATCTTGAACAGCTCGTCGAGGTAGACGCTCGCCAGCCGGATGTTGACCTCGGGCCGGTAGAGGTCGTCCTCGCGCAGGTTCGTGACGCCGGCGGGCTGCGCGTACTTGGCGGCCACGTCGGGGACGAGCTGCATCAGGCCGCGCGCGCCGGCCGGCGACTTCGCGTCGGCGCGGAAGCCGCTCTCCTGCCGCGTGATGGCGAGCATGAAGCGCGGGTCTACGGCGCGTCCCGCCGTGGCCCGCAGGAGGGCCTCGCGGTTCGGCGCGGGGTAGCCGCCCGCCGCGCGCCGCACCTCGGCCAGCACCCGTGCCTCGCGCGCCGCGGCCGAAGTCTTCGCCTGCCCGCCCAGCATCCGCAGGCGCGCCGTGGCGCGGCCGCCGAAGTAAGACCCGACCGAGTCGGCGATTGACTGGTAAGCCCTGACGGCCTGCTCCCTCTGCCCCGACCGCTCCAGCGCGTAGGCACGCAGGTAGGCGACCTCCGAGGCGTTCGTATTGACCTCGCGCGTGAAGCGTGCGCGGCTTAACTCTGCGGCCGTGCGCACGGCCGCGGCCCACTCGGAGCGCGAGATTTCGAGGCGCAGGCGCGCGAAGAGCGCGTTGGTGTCGGTCGCCGTGCCGGGGAAGCGCGCGCGCGTGCGCGTGATCCAGGGCAGAGCCTCTTCGGCGCGGCCCGCCTCGCGCAGCGAGTCTATGACGTTCAGGTACGCGTTCTCGACCCGCTCGCCGTCGGGGAAGCGCTCGGCGTACTCGGCGTAGCGCGCGGCGGCCTCGCCGGGGCGATCCATGCGCAGGAGCGTCGCGGCGACGTAGTAGAAGCCTTCGCGGCCGGCCGGCGTCTGTATGTACGTCTCGCCGAGCTTTTGGAAGACCGGCAGCGCCTCCTCGTAGCGCCGCTCCTGGAAGAGCGAGCGGCCCGTCCCGAAGTGCGCGGCGGGGACGTTCGCGTCCGACGGGTGGCGCTCGATGACGGCGCGCCAGTGCGCGCGGGCCTCCTCGAAGGCGCGGTTGGCGTGGTAGATGGCGGCGCGCCGCATGTGCTCCTGCGCGGAGAGCCGCGGCAGCTCGCCGCCGCCGCCGCGCCCCTCGGCGTCCATCCGGCGCGTGACGGCCAGCGCGCCGTCCGACTGGTCGTCGGCCGAGAGGACGAAGGCGTCGCCGGCCTCGACGGCCGCGGCCGTCGCGCCCCCGCCGCCGGCCGGCGGGGTCTCGACCCGCGCGCAGGCCAGAGAGAGCGCGAGCGCCAGGGCGCAGACCAAAGTGTGTTGCGCGTTCAGAAACATCTTCGACCCTTGATGAAAAAAGTTCCGCGCCCGCGGGCGTTGCCACAGCGAGACAGGAAGTTTGGAGTCCCCCGACCTCATGCCAAAAGCTCTGATGCGCGCCGCCCCGCACGCGTCAACCGGGGACCTCAGTCTCCGTCTGACTCTTCGACGACCTCGTAGGCCGTGACCAGCTCGACGCCGGGCCTGAGCGTCGCGGCCACGCTGCAATACTTCGTCTCGGACAACTCGACGGCCGCGGCCACGGCCTTCGCCGAGACGCCGCGGCCGCGGACGACGTGGCGCACCTCGATGCGCGTGAAGGCGCGCGGGTGCTCTTCGCGCCGGTGCCCGCGCACCTCGACGCGGTAGTCGGTCACGCGCTCGCGCTTCTTCTTCAGGATGGAGAGCACGTCCACGGCCGTGCAGCCGCCGAGCGCCAGCAGCAGCAACTCCATCGGCGTCGCCGCGCTGGCGCGCTCCGGGTTCGTCTCCAGGACCTGCGCGTGCCCGCCCGGCGAGACGGCGACGAACAGGCCGTCGCCCGCCGGATGTACGACGGCCTTCGCGTCCTTCTGTGCCATGCGAAAAATAGACCTCCCGCGCCCAGCATAGCACGTGCCGGGTGCCGGGTGCCGGGTGTC
>DASZKF010000063.1:0-1924 GCA_035947355.1 Pyrinomonadaceae bacterium
CTGCGAGAGCGGCGCGCCCCGCAGCTTCTCGCGCAGCGTCTCGCCTTCGAGCAACTCGGAGACGACGAAGGGCGCGCCGTCGTGCTGCCCAACGTCGTGGACGGCGAGGACGTTCGGGTGGTTGAGCGCGCCGGCGGCGCACGCCTCCTGTTCGAAGCGCGCGAGGCGTTCGGCGTCAGCGGAGAACTGCGCGGGCAGCACTTTGATCGCCACGTCGCGCCCGATCTTCGGGTCGCGCGCTAGATAGACCTCGCCCATCCCGCCCTCGCCGAGCAGGGAGCGGATTTCGTAGCGGCCGAGGCGGGTGTTAGGGGAAAGAGCCATGCGCGAAAGTCACCGAACTATGCCGGCAGGTTGCACAAGAATCTGTTATCAAAGTGCGAAAAGTCAACAACTTCTCGCCCCGGGATGAATCTCTTAGCCTGCAACCAGCACGCGCGAATAGCACGAGCGCCGATGAAAGCGGCCCCCGCGAGTGCACGGCCGGGTGGTCGCTTAACCCGCCGACAGAAATCTCTACTTTAGCGCTCGGCCGTATGCGCGAGGTAGTCGCGCGCCTCTTTGAGCTCGGGCAGATGTGCGTCGGCGCGCGCCCGGGCGCGGAGGAAGGCAGCGTAGGCTTCGGCCGATTCGCCGGGCGCTCATTCGAGGAAGCCATGAGGCTTGGGCGCGAGTCAGCCGTCTACAAGCGTGAGGAGGAAGCCGAGCGTATCGGCGAGCTGATCGGGGCGGGTTACGCCGAAGATCGGGGGCAGATGACGCCCGAGAGGCGCGCGTATCCGCTCGAACTCTTCCGGCTTGAGGTTGTGCGCGGCGACTACTTCCGGCGTGATGGTCTCAGAGTTCATGGCGGAGAAAACGGCGGAGCCCCTGTTCGAATTATCCGGCTGTCAGATGGACAGCACAGGATAAAGGCTCGCGCCGTTTTCTTCAAACCGCGCAGGTCAGTTCTCACTGCTGCGCGCCGGCCTCGGCCGGCTTCTTCTCTTTGAGCGCCTCGTCGAGCGCGTCGCGCAGCTCCGCCGGCTTGACGCGCCCCCTGTGTTTGAAGACGAGCGCGCCCGAGCGGTCGTAGAGGAAGGTCGCGGGAAGCTCGCCGCTCCAGGTCGGGTCCACGAGGTTGATGGCGGCGTCCGAGTCGTCGGCGTTCAGAAGGTAAGAGGGGAAGGCCGTGGCCCGCGCCTCGGCCAGAAACTCCGGCACGGCCTTGCCGATGTCCGAAGGGTCGTCGAGCGAGACGAGGACGAAGTCGAGCGTGTCGGGGCCGTACTGCCCGCGAATCTCGACGAGGTCGGGGAACTCCTCGCGGCAGGGCCCGCACCATGTCGCCCAGAAGTTGACGAGCAGCGGGCGCTCGCGGCCGGCGCCCGCGCCGAGGAGAGACTTGAGGTCTGCCTCCTTGATCTCGGTCACCTTCGGGGCGGCTGCCGCCGACTTCACGCCGCCGCCTTCCGGCTTCGCGGCGCCGCCCTGCGGTTTGGCCGCGGGCTTCGCCGCGCCCTGCTTCGGCGCCGCGCCCTGCCCGGCGCACGCGGACAAGAGTCCAGCCGCGCAGGCGAGCGCCGCGCAGAGCGCCGCGGCCGTCAGAAATCCCCTCGTCATTCCCGCACAGCCTTCCTCTCTTACACGCGCTTGATGGAGCACCCGAACGCCTTGGCCCCGGCCTTCTCGACGGGCTTGCCGGCGAGGACGGCCTCGACGGCGTCGCGCAGCTCGGTCGAGGTGATGACGTAGCCGTAGCGCGAGTTGTCGATGCGGCCGTGGTAGACGAGCTTGCCGGAGGCGTCGAGCAGGTAGGCCTCGGGCGTGACCTGCGCGTCGTAGCGGTCGGCGATCTGGTTGCCGGGGTCCTTCAGGATGGTGAAGTTGAGCCCGTTGGCGGCGGCGTGCTGCTTGACTTCGGCGGCCGGCTCGGACGAGTTCG
>DASZKF010000064.1:0-5759 GCA_035947355.1 Pyrinomonadaceae bacterium
GGAGTAGACAGTACTCAGTAGTCAGTAGCCAGTAGAAAGACCTCCGCTGTCGAACCGTTCGTTTGTCAGCGTCAACAGTCTCGGCGCGGGGCGCTACTGTCTACTGACTACTGGCTACTGCTTGTTGATCCCAGCCTGATGATCTCGCGGCGGAGGCGGGCGTGGCTTTGGAGGCGGCGGAGGTAGTCGAGTTCGTCGCGGCCGGCCTTGGCGCGCAAGAGGCGGGCGAGGTCTTGCTTCTCCGCGTCCGTCCAGCGCGGGAGGCCGGGGACGAGGGCGAGGAGGGGCGCGAGGCGCTCGAAGGCGCGGCGCTCGTCTTCGCGCCAGCGCGAGGCGTCGAGGCCGAGCGCGCGCGAGACCGAAGCGGTCGCGGCGCGGCGCATCCTCCGGTCGTCGCCGCCGTGGCGCGCGCCCATCCGGCGGGCGACCGCGAGGCCGAGGTTGCGCACGTGGAAGCGATCCCACTCGCCGCGCGCGGCCGAAGGCGGCTCGAAGAGGACGTGGCCCGACGACAGCTCGCGCAGCACGCGCTCCGAAGAGCGGTGGCCGGGCCGCGCCGCGAGCTTCCGCTCCTCGGCCTCGACCATCCTGAGCAGCCGCGGCGAGACGGGCCGGAAGCCGAGCTTGCGGTAGAACCAGAACGCGCCCGAACGCAGGCCCTCCTCGTTGAGGTGGCCGAGCTGGTAGGGGTCTACGGAGAAGACGCGCGCGCCGAGCGCCTGCCGGAACACGCGCAGCAGCCGCGCGTAGACCCAGGCCGACTCGCCGTCGCGGAAGGTGTAGAAGAGGTTGAGGCCGGCCTCGGCGCGCTCGAAGAGAGTCAGCGCCTCGGCGTAGCCGCAGGGCACGCCGTTCTTGAAGAGCAGCGCCACGTGGTAGGCGAGCGTCGGCAGACGCCTGCCGGGCGGCACGCCCCAGAGGAAGATTTCGAGGCCGCGCCCGGCCTCGGCGCGCAGGACGCTCGAAGGGTCGCCGTGCGTGAAGCCGTGCAGCTCGCGGTAGCGCATCGCCATCGTCGCGCGGCCCGCGTCGAGCAGTCGCTCGCCCGCGGCCCGCGCCAGCTTCTCGACCGGCAGCGGCGTCTCGTCCGCCAGCTCAGCGGCGAGCGACACGTCGCGGCGTGTGAGGAGCGGCGCGTCGTGGTAGAAGAGGCCGCGCGAGGGCCGCCGCCGCAGGCGCGTCCGCGTGAGCGGCGAATCGTCCAACTCCCAGCGCACCCACAGCCGGAGCAAGTCGAAGAGCGCGGCCGCGTCCTCCTCCGCGACATCCAGCCGCTCGAAGCGGCGGAGCAGCCACGCCAGCTCATTCTGCTTACGGGCTCGGGCCGCGCGCAGCCACTCGCGGAAGGGGAAGTAGCTCTCGACGTAGGCGTTCTCTTCCAGGAAGGGGAGGAAGCGCGGGAGCACCGCGGCCAACTGGCCCGCCTCCTCGTAGCCCTCCCAGTCGAGCCGGACGCGCGAGGGGAAGCGCGCCGCGAGCCAGCGCACGACGTGGTAGCTGAAGAGGGCGGGGAAGGACGTGCCGGCGACGCCGGAGACCTCGGGCCGCTCCAGCTCGGCGAGGTCTTCCGCGCCGGCTGCGCGCAGCCGCTCGACGCGACGCCGGAAAGTGCCGAGGAGCTTTTCGGACTGGGCGAGCAGCGCCGGGCTCCGAGGGTAAGCGCGCAGGAAGAGGAGCAGCTCGTGGAAGCGTATGAGCGAGCCGGCCGTGGTGAACTCGCGACGGCCGAGCCGCGCGAGCAGGCCGCGCAGCCGGGCGCGCGAGCCGCCGGGCCGCTTCAGCCGTTCGAGTTCGTCGAGCAGTCTTTCGTTCGAAGGGGTCGGCACGGGCCGGAAGGATACAACAGGGCAAGGAGGAATTAAGAATTAAAAATTAAGAATTGGCGTGGCCGGGAGCCTTCAAGATTCCCAGGCACACCAATTCTTAATTCTTAATCCTTAATTGTTTTTCCCGCCCCGCGGGGAGACCGCCGGTTGCGAGGCAGCGACGGCCTCGACCCGCGGGTCGGTGGGGGAAGTGATGCCGAGTCGTTCGGGGGAAAGTGAAGGCGCGGGCGGACTGTCGGCCCGGCCCGCGCCTTCGACGTGGGTCGCCGTCTGCTTACTGCGGCGTCGCCGTAGAGACCTTCGAAGGGTTCAGGTCGGGGTTCGGCGCGGCGAGGCCGCGGTTGACGAGGAGGCGGATCTCGGCGCGCCGGTTCTCGGCGCGGCCCGCGCGCGTCGTGTTGTCGGCCACGGGGTTGACCGCGCCGAGGCCGTAGGGCGTCACGATGCGGCGCAGCGGGATGTTGTGGTTCTCGACCAGGTAGCGCACGACCGCCTCGGCCCGCTGCTGGCTGAGCCGCGTGTTGACGGCCTTGTTGCGCGACTCGTAGGCGTAGCCCGTGACCTCGATGAGGTAGCCCTTGGCGTTCTGCGCGTGGGAGGCGATCTCGTCAATCTGCTTCTTGGCGTCGGGCGAGAGCACGGCGCTGCGGTTGCGGAAGTTGACGTTGACGCTCTGCTGCGGCGTGAACTCGTCGAGCGAGCTGATGCGGTCGTTGGCGACGCGGACGCCCTCGACCGCGCGGTCGGCCGTCTCCTGCGCCTTGACCGCCCCGCCGCTCGCGGCGTTCGCGACGGCGGCCAGCTCGTCCACCTGGCCCGACATCCGCTGCGCGTTCTGCTCGGCCGCGCCGAGCCGCCCCTCGGCCTCGCCGACCCGGCCCTCGACGGGCACGATGTTGGCCTCGACGGTGCGCGCCGTCCGCAGGTCGCGCTCGTCGAAGCGAATCTTCTCGGCGACGAGGCTGCCGGAGGCGTCGCCGCGCCCCTCGACCTCGAGGTTGAGGCCGCGCATGATCGCCGTCAGCGTCTGGCGCGAGCCGCCGCCGAAGAAGCCGCCCTTCGTCTTGACGCTCGTCTGGTCGTTGAGCACGACGGTGGTCTGCGCGCCCGAGACGGCGTCCTGCACGACGAAGCTGTCAGAGCCGCGGCTGACGACGAAGCCCTTGATCTTCGCCTTCTGGCCGGAGGGCACCGCGGAGCGGGCCGGGCCGGAAGTGCTCGTCGTGCCGGTCGTGCTCTGGGCGAGGGCCGCCGGCGCGAGCGCGAAGGCGAGCGCGACGGCCGCCGCGAAGGTTCGGAGTGACACGGAAATTTTCATGATCGGGTTCCTCTCTCCATGTAGATTTCTGATTCACTGCGACCTTGAGACAAGCGGCGTCTTAAGCGAGGCGACTGTTAAGACAATTGTCGGGGCAGTGATGCTTCGGGAGAAAATACCCGGAAAGCTTGCGCGCGAGGTTGCGATTCCCTTGCGAGCCGGTTGCAAAAAGCAGTAGACAGTAGACAGTAGTCAGTAGCCAGTAGAAAAATCGCCCGCGCCGGGCGGCCCGTCTCCTCCGGGGACAACGCAGCCGGCGGCGTCTTTCCTACTGTCTACTGTCTACTCGCTTTTTACGTCTTCAGCGTGGCGAGGAGGTGGGCGATGCGGTCGTAGCCGCTGAGCATGATGCTGTCGCCGTAGCGGGTGCCGTCTTCCACGTCCGGGTTGATGATGACGACGGAGAGGCGGGCGGGCGAGGGGCGCTCGGCGAGGCGTGTGACGAGCTGCGCGTAGGTCGGCAACTCCTCCTCGGTGAGGATCAGGGCGGGGCGGGCGCGCTCGGCCGCCGCCAGGGCCTCGCCGGCGTCGGTCGCCTCGGCCACGTCGTAGCCGCACTCCCTTAACCGCCGCACCATCCCTTCCCTGATCCAGGCGATGTCCTCGACGACGAGGATGAGCGGGCGGCTTTCACCATTCTGCGTGGACATCTTTCGTTTCGTCCGGTCGGGGCCTCAAACTGTCCGTGCGGGAGAAGGGCCGGCGTGCACAAGGGGAACGCTGTCGCTGGCAATCGAGCTGGCGGGAGTATGACAGACGCGGCGGGATGTCCACAGTCCCGTTGCGTACAGAGAGGGAGCAAGCTCCCTCAGTTTCGAGTTACGAGTTTCGAGTTACGAGTTAAAAGAATTGTCTTAACTCGAAACTCGAAACCCGTAACTCGAAACTCGGTCCTAGTTGGCGTCGCGCAGGACGCCGTAGCACTCGCAGGCGGTGGCTTCGAGGCCGGCGCGGTCGAGGACGCGCAGGGTGCCGCGGCTGTAGGCGATGAGGCCGCGCTCCTGGAACCGGCCGGCGACCTCGGTGATGCCGGCGCGGCGCGTTCCGAGGCGGCGCGCGATGAATTCCTGCGTGAGCGCCAGCACGTCCGAGCCGGCGCGGTCGTGCAGCATCAGGAGCCAGACGGCGAGGCGCGGCTCGACCCGGTGGCGGCTGATGCAGGCGGCGCGCTGCGTGACCTGCAGGAAGTGCCGGCCGGCGTGTTCGAGCAGCAGCCGGCGGAAGCCGTCGCCCGCGGCGAACTCGCGCCGGAAGGTCTCGGCCCGCATCCGCAGGGCGCTGCCCGCCAGCGTCACCCGCATCCAGTGCGAGGGCGCGTGCTGGCCGAGGACGGCCCCGAGGCCGACCAGGCCCTCGCGGCCGGTCATCGCCGCCTCGACCGTGCTGCCGTCCTCCATCAGGACGAGGTGCGAGACGACCGAGTCTTCGGGGAAGTAGACGTGCTGCGCCTCGCGCGAGTCGTCGAGCTTGTCGCGGCCGGCCAGCGTGACGGGTTCGAGGGCCGGCAGCAGCCGCTCGAACTCCTCGCCCGGCAGCGCGCCGAGGAGCCTGTTGGAGAGGAGGCGGCTCAAGGTGCGCACCCCCACGGCCTCGGGGACGCGGCCGGCGAGCGAGGTGCCCCCGGACACGGCCCCGCGGCCCTCGACGGGCGCGCCGCGGCCTTCGTAGAAGCCCTGCCGCGCCCACTTGCGGGTCTGACCGCCGCCTGTTGGTTCATTAGTCATACTCTCGCCTGATAGCTTTCCGCCGCCCCCGGCGCGGCCCCTGTGGGAGAGGCGCGCCGTTAGCACCTCTGCCGGATGTGTATGAGGACGGACTTGGTGCTCTCGCGGTCGGCCCGCTCGCGCACGCGCGCCAGCAGGACCCTGACGGGGACGGGGCCGTCTTCGTACTCGCAGGTGAAGTCGAAGCTGTCGGCCTGCGCCCCGTTCACGCGGAAGCTGTTGATGCGGCGGCGCAGCTCGTCGGCGTTGGCGAAGGGGCCGCCGCCCTCGAAGAGGCTGCGCCCGCTCAGGTCGGGCGCGGGGATGTCGTCCCCGCGCCCGTCGGTCTCGACCCGCGAGTAGAGGACGGTGTTGGCCGCGTCGAGCTCGAACATCCCGAAGAGCTTCGTCTGTGTGGTGGTCACGCTCATGTGTCAGCAACTCCCTTTGTAATCTTCCACGCCGCGGCCGAGGTGGCGCGCCAGCACGGAGGCCAGCGAGTCGAGCCCGTCCGGCTTGACGAGGTAGTCGTCGCAGCCGGCGTCGAAGGCCGCGGAGCGGGCCAAAGGCTCGGCCCGCCCCGAGAGGAAGACGATGGGCAGGCGCGGGGCCGACTCGCGCGCGCGCAGCCGCCGCGCGACCGCCAGGCCGTCCAGGACCGGCAGCCCGCTGTCGAGCAGAAGGATGTCGGGGCCGGCGGTCTCGACGAGCCGGACGGCCTCCTCGCCGTCGGCGGCCTCCAGCACGTCGAAGCCGCGCCGCTCGAGCAGCACCCTCAGCAGTTGGCGCGTGTCGTCGTGGTCTTCGGCGACCAGGACGCGCGGCCGTGCAGGGGGGCGCGTCCCATGTGCTTTGCGAGGCATAGGCAACAGCATCCGGAGTGACCTCCGCGGGCGCGCCGCGCGGCGCGCC
>DASZKF010000065.1:0-6194 GCA_035947355.1 Pyrinomonadaceae bacterium
CCGCGCTCGCTCATCCCGTGCGGGCAGCCGAAGTTCAGCTCCACCCCGTCGGCCCCCGTGTCCTCGACGCGCTTGACGATCTCGTGCCACGCCTCGCGCTTCGATTCCACCATCAGCGAGACGACGAGCGCGTGCTTCGGGTACTTGCGCTTGCACTCCTTGATCTCGCGCAGGTTCACGTCGAGCGGGCGGTCGGTGATGAGCTCGATGTTGTTGAGCCCGATCATCCGCTGCCCCGCGCCGTCAATCGAGGCAAGCCGCGACGAGACGTTGCGGATCGGCTCGCCCAGAGTCTTCCACACCGCCCCGCCCCACCCGGCGTCGAAGGCGCGCTCGACCATCGAGCCCATGTTCGTCGGCGGGGCCGACGCCAGCCAGAACGGGTTCGGGCTCTCGATGCCGGCGAAATTCACACTCAGATCGGCCATCGTCTTATCCTCTATCGGAACCGCTCAGCCCGCGACCTCGCGCAGAAACTCCGCGGGCGTGATGATTTTAAACTTGAACTCCTTCATGCTGAGAACGAGTTGGAGCCGCCGCCTGTCTCGCCAGAGGCGGTAAACTTTAGCGTTGGCCGACGCGGGGTTGGTGCTCAGGTAGAACGCTATCAGCACGTCGGTGTCGAGCACGACCGCGACGCGGTCCTTACGCCGAACCATGCGGCCTCTTCGCCTGACGGTAGCGGCGGACGATCCCTACCGCGTCGTCTTCGGCGAAGCCGCTACCCCGCACGTCGGCTTTAATCTGCTCGTCCAGCTCCTGCGCCTCCCGCACTTCCAGCCACTCTCTCATCAGTTGGACGAGGAGGTTGACGGGGTCGCGCCGGCGCTTGCGCGCCTCGGCCTCGAATCGCTCCCACACGGGTAAGTCTGAAAGGCTTTTATTCGACATAGCGGCAGCCATTCTACGCCCTGCGCCGCGTCACCTGCCAACTACTCGCCGGCCCTTATGCCGGCGAACTCCACCGTCTCGCCGGTCAGAGCCTCGTGGATGCCGCGCGCGGCGAGCTTGCCCATCTGGGCGGCGTCGACGGCCTCGCGGCCGCCGTTGACGCAGTCGCCGCCGGCGAAGAACTTGGGGTTGCCCGTCTGCATCGTCCGGGCGTCGACGCGCGCGCGGCCGGCGGCGTCGAGCTCCACGCCGGGGATGCTGGCGAAGAAGTCGCGCAGCTTCTGCTGGCCGAGCGCCTTGATGACCATGTCGGCCGGGACGAGGAACTCGGAGCCGGCGACGGGGCGCGCCGCGCGGCGGCCCGACTCGTCCGCCTCGCCCAGCTCCATCCGGACGCAGCGCAGCGCGCCGACCCGGCCGCCGCCGCCCGCGAGAATCTCGACCGGCGCGGTCAGCCAGAGGAACTCGACGGCGTCCTGCTTCGCCAGCTCGTACTCGTAGGGGAAGGCCGGCATCTCGCGCTCGGAGCGGCGGTAGATCATCATCACGCGCTCGGCCCCGAGGCGGCGGGCCTGCGTGGCGGCGTCAACGGCCGTGTTGCCCGCGCCGATGACGGCGACCGTGCGGCCGACGGGGACGCTCGGCCAGTCGCGCGTCTTCACGAGTTCGATGAAGTGGAGCGCGTCGTAGACGCCCTCGAGGTCTTCGCCGGGGACGCCGAGGCGCGCCGTCCGCCCGAGGCCGACGCCGAGGAAGACGGCGTCGTGCGCGGCTTCGAGTTCCGGGAGCGACACGTCCTCGCCGACCGAGGTGTTCAGACGGAACTTAACGCCGAGGCGCGCGACCATCTCGGCCTCCTCGACCGAAGTGCTCTGCCGCATCTTGTACTCGGCCATGCCGTAGGTGTCGAGGCCGCCCGGCAGGGGCTTCTTGTCGTAGACCGTCACGTCGTAGCCGAGCCGCGCGAGGTAGGCGGCGCAGGAGAGGCCGGCCGGGCCGGAGCCGACGACGCCGACCGAGCGCCCGTTCGGCTCGCCTGCCTTGAACATCTCGCGCCCCGTACGCATCGCGAAGTCGGTCGAGAAGCGCTGGAGGCGGCCGATCTCGATGGGCTTCTTGAGCAGCGTCTTCTCGACGCACGCGCCCTCGCACAGCGCCTCGACGGGGCAGACCCGCGCGCAGGTCGCCCCGACCGGGTTGGCGTCGAAGATGACGCGGGCCGACCCGACGAGGTTGCCGGTCGCGATCTTCTTGATGAAGGCCGGCACGTCTATGTGCGTCGGGCAGGCGCGCGCGCACGGCGCGTCGAAGCAGTAGAGGCAGCGGTGCGCCTCGAACAGCGCCTCGGCCTCCGACAAGGGCGGCGCGATCTCGGCGAAGTTCCGCTCGATCTGCTCAGGATGAAGAGTTGTCCGAAAGTTGGTTGCCATAAGAGTTCAAAGTTCAAAGTTTAAAGTTCAAAGTTCAAGGCGCCGGCAGTAAACCTTCGAACCTCGAACTTTGAACTTTGAACCTAATCCGCGACGAGCTGGCCGTAGGTGTCGGGCCGGCGGTCGCGGAAGAACTGCCAGGTGTTGCGGACCTCGCGGATCTTGTCGAGGTCGAGGTCGGCGACGACCAGGAAGTCCTGGTCGCGCGGGGCCTCGGCGACGATCTGGCCGCGCGGGTCGCAGAAGTAGCTCTGGCCGTAGAACTCGCCGATGTCCCAGGGCTGCTCGTGGCCGACGCGGTTGATGGCCCCGACGAAGTAGCCGTTGGCGACGGCGTGGGCCGGCTGCTCCAGCTTCCAGAGGTACTCGGAGAGGCCGGCCACGGTGGCCGAAGGGTTGAAGACGATCTCGGCGCCGTTCAGTCCCAAAGCGCGCGCGCCCTCGGGGAAGTGGCGGTCGTAGCAGATGTAGACGCCGACGCGGGCGTAGGCCGTCTCGAAGGTCGGGTAGCCGAGGTTGCCGGGCCGGAAGTAGAACTTCTCCCAGAAGCCGGGCGCGACGTGCGGGATGTGGTTCTTGCGGTACTTTCCGAGGTAGCGGCCGTCGGCGTCAATCACCGCGGCCGAGTTGTAGTAAAGGCCGGTGATCTCCTCCTCGTAGACGGGGACGACGATGACGACGCCGTACTGCTTCGCCACCTCCTGCATGAGCCGGGTGGTCGGGCCGTCGGGGATGCGCTCGACGGCCTCGTACCACCGCACCTGCTGCTCGGCGCAGAAGTAGGGCGTGGTGAAAATCTCCTGGAGGCAGAGCATCTGCACGCCGCGGCGCGCGGCCTCTTCGATCATCTTCAGGTGCTTCTCGACGTTGGCGCGCTTGATCTCCTCGATGGGCGCGTCGGTCGGCGCTGCGTTCGTGGCCTGGATGAGGCCGCCTCTGACGATTCGTGCCATGAATTTTCTTCCTGTCGTTTAGGATTAAGAGAATAAATTCTTCTCGGTCAGGCGGCCCGCGCGGCCGCCGCGGCCGGCTCCGGCTCCGGGGCGGCGCTCGTCGGCGGCAGCGCCTTCATCAGCGCGAAGTGGAGCACGCCCGAGACGCCGAAGCCGACGAACCACGCGTAATCATAAAGCGGCCGCAGGCGCGGCACCAACAGCCCGACCCAGGCCAGCGCGCACCCGGCGGCCGTGGCGACGACCGCTCGCCAGTTCCACCCGCCCGCGTAGGCGTAGAGGCCGCGCGTCCGGTAGAGGTCGCCGAGGGCGAGCTGCTTGCGCCGCACCAGCCAGTAGTCGGCGATGAGCACGCCGGCGATCGAGCCGAGGCCGCCCGAGTAGCCGAGCAGCCAGGAGAAGATGTAGCCCGAAGGGTCTGCCAAAAGCCTCCACGGCTGCATCAGGATGCCGATCAGTCCCGTGATGAGCCCGCCCGTGCGGAACGAGATGAGGCGCGGGAAGGCGTTGGCGAAGTCGTTGGCCGGCGAGACGACGTTGGCCGCGATGTTGACCGAGAGCGTCGCCACCACGACCGTGAACATCGAGACGGCGACGACCCACGCCTGATCGAAGCGCCCGACCACCTTGACCGGGTCCCAGACCTCGGCCGCGGGCATGTCCGGGTAGATGACCATCGCCGCCGAGGTGATGACGACGCCCATCGCGGCGAAGACCGTCATCGTCGAGGGCAGCGCCACGGTCTGCCCGACGACCTGCTCGCGCTGGCTGCGGCCGAAGCGCGTGAAGTCGGGCATGTTCAGCGACAGAGTGGCCCAGAAGCCGATCATCGCCGTCAGCGAGGGGACGAAGATCGGCCAGAACTCGCCGAGCGTGCGGAAGCGCGCGGGCTGCTCCAGCAGGTAGCCGAGGCCGCCGGCGCGCCACAGCGCCCACGCGACGAGCAACGCCGTCATCACCAGCACGTAGGGCGCGGCCCAGTTCTCGACCACGCGCAAAAGCTCCATCCCGCGGTAGATGATGTAGATGTTCAGCCCCCAGAAGAGGAGGAACGAGAGCCACATCGTCGGGGGGTGGCCCCCGACGGGGCCGCCCAAAAGCGTCTCCCAACCGGGGACGAGCGCGCGGAAGAGAGTGTTGAGCGCCTCGCCGCCGATCCACGCCTGGATGCCGAACCACCCGCACGCGACGATGGCCCGCATCAGCGCCGGCAGGTTCGAGCCGACCGTGCCGTAGGAGGCGCGCGCGAAGACGGGGAAGGGGATGCCGTACTTCGTGCCGGGGTGCGAGTTGAGCAGGATGGGCGCGAGCACGATGGTGTTGCCGAGCAGGATGGTGACGAGCGCCTGCCACCAGTTCATCCCGGCGCTGATGAGGCCCGACGCCAGCATGTAGGTCGGGATGCAGTGCGCCATGCTGATCCAGAGCGCGGCGTAGTTGTAGGTCGTCCAGTTGCGCTTCGAGACGGGGACGGGCGCGAGGTCCTCGTTGTAGAGCGGGCTGCGCTTGATCTCCTCGACGGCCTGCCCGCGCAACTCGACCCGCCCGTCAGCGTGCTGGATAGTTTCGTTCATAGTTTTCTCGGCGACAAAGCCCCCCGCGTCGGGAAGACCGCCCCCCCTAAATGTTCACGCACGTCCCGCGCTTGAGGAACTGGCCGTCGCCGGCCTTGCCCTTGAACTCGCCGCCTTCGACGACGACGCGGCCGCGCGAAAGCACGGTCTCGACCGCGCCGCGAACCTGACGGCCTTCGTAGGCGCTGTAGTCCACGTTCATGTGGTGCGTCGCGGCCGAGATGGTCTGTTCCTTTTCGGGGTCGAAGACGACGATGTCGGCGTCGGAGCCGACGGCAATCGTCCCCTTGCGCGGGAAGAGGCCGAACATCTTGGCGGCGGCCGTGGAAGTTAATTCGACGAAGCGGTTGAGCGAGATTCGGTTCCCGACCACCCCGCCGTCGTAGATGAGCGACATGCGGTGCTCGACGCCGGGCGCGCCGTTCGGGATTTTCGAGAAGTCGCCGCGCCCGAGCTCCTTCTGCTCCTTCATGCAGAAGGGGCAGTGGTCGGTCGAGACGACCTGCAGGTCGTCCGACTTCAGGCCCTTCCAAAGCTCGGCCTGGTTCCACTTCTCGCGCAGCGGCGGCGTCATCACGTACTTCGCGCCCTCGAAGTCCTCGCCGTAGTCGTCAATCGAGAGGAAGAGGTACTGCGGGCAGGTCTCGGCGAAGGCGGGCAGGCCGCGGTCGCGCGCCTCGCGCACCTGATCGAGCGCGTCGGCGCAGGAGAGGTGGACGATGTAGACGGGCGAGCCGGCCATCTCGCTGATGCGGATGGCGCGGTGGACGCCCTCGGCCTCGGCGACGGTGGGGCGGGTCAGCGCGTGGTACTTCGGCGCGGTCCTCCCTTCGGCGAGCGCCCGCTTGATGATCTCGTTGATGACCACGCCGTTCTCGGCGTGCATGCAGATCAGGCCGCCGCGCTCGCCCGCCGCCGACATCGCCCGAAAGATCGTCGCGTCGTCCACGAGGAAGACGCCGGGGTAGGCCATGAACAGCTTGAAGGAGGTGATGCCCTCGTCCATCAAGGCGTGCAGCTCTTCGGTCTGGTTGTCTTCCAGCTCGGTCGTGATGAGGCGGAAGCCGTAATCGACGGCGCACTTGCCCTCGGCCTTCGCGTGCCAGTTGTCCACGGCCTCGATGAGCGACTGGCCCTTGTACTGGACGGCGAAGTCTATGATCGTCGTCGTCCCGCCGTGCGCCGCGGCGATTGTGCCCGTGCGGAAGTCGTCCGACGACTGCGTCCCGCCGAACGGCAGCTCCATGTGCGTGTGCGGATCAATCCCGCCGGGAATAACCAACTTCCCAGCCGCGTCAATCACCCGGTCGGCCTCTACCTCCAACTTCGCGCCGATGACCGAGACG
>DASZKF010000066.1:0-15344 GCA_035947355.1 Pyrinomonadaceae bacterium
CCCCCCCCCCCCCCCCCCCCCCCCCCTCACCTTCGAGTTCCTTAAACCTGGAACTTGAAACTCGTAACTTGAAACTACCCCTTCGTCAGCTCGTCGGCCAGCTCTTTGGCGTCGTAGATTTTGCGGAGGACTTCGAGCATCCCGCGCGAGTCCACCGAGATGGCGCGGTTGACCGACTCGTCGTAGTAGAAGTTGCCGACGAGCGACTGGATGTTGCCGTCGAAGACGAGGCCGACCAGCTCGAGGTCGCGCGTGAAGGCCGGCGAGCCGGAGTTGCCGCCGACGATGTCGTTGGTCGTGACGAAGTTGAAGGGCACCTTCAGGTCGAGCGCCGCCTTCCGCTCGACCCACCGCGGCGCGAGCGTGTACGGGAACTTGAAGTCGTGCTTCGCCGCGCGTTCGTAGAGGCCCGCGAAGTCCGTGAACGGCTCGACCCGCCGGCCGTTCTCGACGTAGCCCTTGACCGCGCCGTAGGAGAGGCGCGGCGTGAAGGTCGCGTCCGGGTAGAGGCCCGTCCCCTCCTTCTCGAAGAGCGCCCGCGCGATCTTGCCGTAGGCCGTGCGCTCGACGCCTAAGACCTCGGTCTCGTAGCGGCGGCGCACCTCGCGCGCCTCGGCGTCCACCGCGCGCGCGAGCTGAATCATCGGGTCGGTCGAATCCTCAATCGCCTTCTTCCCGCCCGCGGCGAGCTGCCGGCGGTACTCCACGTCCTTGAGCTTCGTCCCCGAAATTAATTCGGCGGCGCGCGCCTCGGGCGTCTTGCCGGCGAGGATTTTGCGCGCGAGCGGGTGGTCGGCCCCATAGACCTCGCGCAGGAGCGCGAGCGAGCCCGCGAGCTTCGCCCGCTCGAAGTCTTCGTAGACGGGGGCGGGCGAGTAGAGCGAGGCTTCGACCGCGGGCCGGCGCTCGTCGGTGAACTCGGGCAGGCGCTCGGCGTTCGGCTTCGCGCCCTCCTCGGCGAGCCGGACGAGCGTGCGCGCGTGGCGGAAGAGAATCGAGTTGAAGGCCGAGCCGTTGTCGGTCAGGGACATGCCGCCGAGGAAGCGCCGCTCGCGCTCGTAGGCCAGGAGGTCGCGGCGCGCCTTCGCCACCGCCTCCCAGGCGTCGCCGTACTCCTTGCGGCGGCGCGGGTCGGCCGTGACGAAGCGTTGCAGCTCCGCCTCCTCCTTCCGCTTGCGCTCGAGCAGGGACTTGTCTTTCAGACCTTCGAGCTGCCCGCGGAAGACCTTCGTGAAGTTCTCGGCGTAGTTCAGCTCGTTCTGCCCCCGCCGGCGCTGCTCGTCGCCGCCGGCCATGTATGCGCGCAGCACGTCGCGCTGGCTTTCGAGCGTGCGCAGGAGGTAGGGGATGCCGGCGTCGCGCAGGAACTCAAGGTGCGCGACGGTGTTGAGGCGCTGCGTGTTGCCGGGGCTGCCCGAGACGAAGACGAGGTCGCCTTCTTTCGCGCCCGCCTTCGACCACTTGAAGTAGCTCTCGGGGCGGGCGGGCTTGCCGTCCTCGTAGACGCGGACGAGCGCCATGTCGAGGTTGTAGCGCGGGAAGTTGAAGTTGTCGGGGTCGCCGCCGAAGAAGGCGGTCTGGAACTCGGGCGCGAAGACGAGCCGCACGTCCGTGTAGCGCTTGTAGCGGTAGAGGTTGTAGAGGCCGCCCTGGTAGAGCGTGACCACGTCGGAGCGCAGGCCCGTCTGCTTCGTGGACTCGGCCTCGATGCGGGCGATCTCGGCCTGCCGGGCCTCGGCCGCCTCGGCCGGCGACATCCCGGCCTTGACCGCGCCCGAGACGCGCGCCGTCACGTCCTCGATGCCGACCAGCATGTTCAGCTCCAGGTTCGGCATCTTCAACTCCTCGGCGCGGGTGCGCGCGACGAAGCCCTCTTTGGCGTAGTCCTTCTCGGCCGTGCTCAGCTCGCCGACGCTCTCCTCGACGATGTGGTAGTTGGTGAGGACGAGGCCCTCGGGCGAGACGAAGGAGCCGGTGCCGTTGGGGAAGCGGACGGTCGCCGACTGGACGCGGCGCACCCAGTCGTCGGTCACCTCGAAGCCGTAGCGCCGCTTGATCTCGGCCCGCGGCAGGTTGTTGAAAGTCCACATCCCCTCGTCGGCCGAAGCCGGCGCGCCGAGGGTCGTCAGCAGCAGGAGGGCGGCCAGGGCCGCGCCCCAGATTCTTCTCAATTCCATCATCAATCCTCGCTCCTGTGATTTGGTGGGAGAAGTTTAGACTATTTCGGCCCCGTTTGGGATGCACGCCGCGCCGCGTTGACACCGCCGCGCGCCGCTCCCTATCATCACCCTTTAAAATTCGGCCTGCAAAAACCGACATGTGGCAAAAAAAGTTTCGAGTTTCGGGTTTCGAGTTTCGAGTTAAAGACAATCTCTTAACTCGAAACTCGAAACCCGAAACTCGAAACTTCCTAAAGTGGGCGGCGCTCGCCTGCCTGCTCGCCTTCGCGGGGTGCCGCGGGGGCGGCGCGGGCGGGGTGCTGTCGGTCGCGCCGCGCAGCCTGGCCGACGTGCCGGCCTCCCGCCTCGCCTTCCGTTTCGAGCCCGACGTGCCCGAGGAGAGCCTGCCGGAGCGCCTGAAGCAGGACGAGGCCGAGGAGCCCCTGGCCGCCATCAGGGCGGACTTCGAGACGCGGCGCGGCAACACCGAGGCGCTGCTGCGCACCGTCGTAGACCCGCAAGGACAGCGCGCGCTCGCCCTCTACGGGACGAGCGAGAGCGACACGGACTTCCGCATAGACCTCTATAACGTCAACGGCCAGTTCATCCGCAACGTCCTGCCGGCCGACCTGACCGGCGTCTTCCCCGCCGAGGTCTCCTGGTCGCCCGACGGCGAGCGGATCGCCTTCAGCGGCATCCGCAACCCCGCGCTCCAGGCGACCCCGACGCCGGAGCCGGACGAGCCCGTCGCGCCGCCCGAGAGCGACCCCTCGGTCGTCACCCCGACGCCGACGCCCGCGCCCGTCATCCCTTCGGTCCAGACCTTCCGCACCGAGCAGGTCTACGTCGGCGACCGCGACGGCTACAACCTGCGGCCGTTGACGACCCGCGAGGGGCTGATCTACTTCCAGCTCGCCTGGTCGCCGGACGGGCGGGCGCTGGCCGCGCTCGCCTGCCGCGAGGACGAGTGGAACGCGCGCCGCGGCGAGGGCAAACTGCCGGCGGGCCGCCCGCGCCTGATCCCGCTCGAAGGGCAGGAGCGGCTGCTCGACGACCGCCTGACCGAGGTCGCGCCCGTCTGGTCGCCCGACGGGACGAAGGTGGCGACGGCCTTCGACTACGAGGTGGCCGTCTACGACGCCGGGGGGGCTTCGCCGACGGCCGGCGGCTTCCCCCTGGCCGAGCCCCTGCGCGCCGCCTCGGTCGAGTACGACGCGCGCTTCTTCAAGAAGCCTGAGCCGGCCGCGGGCGGTAACGCCGCGGCGGTCGCGACCGACGCGGACGCCGCCGACGCGGCCGGCGGCGTGCTCATCTCGCTCAACCCGTTCGTCCGCCTCGAATGGCTCGCGCCCGAGACCGTCCACGCGCAGACGGCCTTCGTCCGCCTCTACCGCAACGAGCCGCTCCCCACACTCAAGTACACGCGCTGGCACGTCCTGCATCTCTCGCCGCAGGCCGCAATCCTAAAAGCGGGTTCTGGGTTCTGGGTGCTAGGTGCTGGGTGAAAGACAGCTTGCTTTTCCCAGCACCCAAAACCCTTTTTCAAAGGAGTGTTCCCCGAAATGATCTACCACAGCATCGAGGAAATTTTCGGCGCGCTGGACGAGGCGCGCGGCCGGCTCGAGGCGAGCGTCGAGGGCGTGGGCGGCGGGCGCGAGCACTTCCGCCCCGCGCCGGAGCGCTGGTCGGTCGCGGACATCATGGAGCACCTGGCGGCGGCCGAGGCGTCTTCGCTGAGGCTCTTCGACCACCTTTTGCGGAAGGCCGAGGCCGAGGGGCGCACGCGCGAGGGCGGCCGCCCCTTCGCCCCCGTCTCCATCGCCGAGCACACGGAGCGCAGCCGCACCGAGAAGTACCAGTCGCCCGAGGCCGTCCGCCCGACGGGCCGCGTCCCGCTCGCCGACTCGCTCGCCAGCCTCCGCTCCTCGCTCGAAGCGCTCCGCGCCCTGCGCCCCCGCATCGAGCGCGCCGACTGCACAGACCTCCGCTTCCCCCACCCCGCCTTCGGCCCCCTCAACCTCTACCAGTGGCTCCTCTTCACCGCCGCCCACGAAGACCGCCACCGCGCCCAGATCGAGGCGCTGAAGGAAGAGATGAACGGTTAAAGAGGGTGCCGGGTGTTGGGTTCCGGGTACTAGGAAAAGCGATTGCCTTTAACCCAGCACCCAGACCCTAACACCCGGCACCCTTTCTTGCGGCCGCTCGGGGCGAACCTTATAATCGGCCCCAAGCATACCGCTGGCCCTCTTAGCTCAATGGTTAGAGCAGCGGACTCGGTTCTTTGAAAGGTCTAAGTGGAAAAGTCAGGATGATGAATCTCGGCGTGGCAGTTCAGGCACAGGAGCATACACTTCTCCGCCTCTGCCACGAGGGCCGCCCAGGAGGAGTTGGAGCATTTCCTGAGGTCGAGCGGGAAGGATTTGATCGCCGGGTTGACGTGGTGAAAGGCCAGCGCGGCCCCGTTGCGGCTGTAACCGCAGCGTTCGCAGCGACCGCCTTTCCGGCGAATCAGTGACTGACGCCTCCGGCGGCCTCGGACCTGCTGGGCTTCGTAATTCTGGTGCCTGCTGTTCGTGGCGGAGTTCTTGCAGCGCCGCGAGCAGAAGACGCGTTGCCTGCCGCGCAGTTCCGCCTCGCAAACCAGACAACGCTTTTCCATATGACTTTCAAGGTGGGGTTGCAAGCGTATCACATTCGCTCCCGGCCGCGTCCGGATTCGTCTCAGGTGCGCTTGTAGAATCTGCCAAATTCGGGGAAGCCTAAGCCGCGAAAGCGGGACGGTAATCCCGAGCCAAGCCCCGCCCGCGGGCGGGGAAGGTGTAGAGACTAGACGGCAGACGCGTAAAGCGAAGGGATAGTCCAGACCACGAACCCCGGCCCCCTGTCGGGCCGGCGCGCGGCGAAAGCCGTCGTGGACTTGCATAATCCGTTGGTTGTAGGTTCGAATCCTACAGAGGGCATCTCCTCACATTGGCTTTAAGACAGCGGCCGAGTTCTTCCAGAGCCACCCGTCGCTGCCCGGCGTGCCGGTGTTCAGCGACCTGAACGGCTCCTGGTCGCCGGTGACGCCGACGGCCGGCGTGATCCTGCCGAAGACGGGGACGACCATCCGCGTCGTCAGCACGAGCGCGCAGGGCACGATGATGCAGGTGCAGGTCGGGGCGGCGCAGTAAGACCGCTTCCGGTTTGCAAATTCGCGCGGCGGAGTCTACAAAGACTCCGCCGCTTTCTTTATAATGCGTCGCCCGTTCGGCGCGGCGACACCACCGGGGAAAGGCTCTCAAGGTTGATGAAAGACTCCATCGGCGTCGGCATCATCGGGACGGGGTTCGCGCGCTCGACGCAGTTGCCCGGCTTCGCGGCCGCGGAGGGCGCGCGGCTCGTGGCCGTGGCGAGCGGCCGCAGGGAGAACGCCGAAGCCGCGGCCCGCGAGTTTTCGATATCGCACGTCGCGGACGACTGGCGCGGCGTCGTCAGCCGGGAAGATGTTGACCTCGTGAGCATCGTGACGCCGCCCTCGACGCACGCCGAGATGGCGCTCGCGGCGCTCGCCGCCGGCAAGGCCGTCCTCTGCGAGAAGCCGATGGCGATGAACGCGGAAGAGACCGGGCGGATGTGGCGGGCCGCGAGCGGCGCCGGCCGGCTCGCGCTCATAGACCACGAGCTGCGCTTCCTGCCCTCGCGCCGGAGGATGCGCGAGCTGATCCGCGCCGGGGAGATCGGCGAAGTCCGCCACGCGAAGTTCGCCTTCCGCTCCGACACGCGCGCCTCAGTCTCCCGCCCCTGGAACTGGTGGTCTGACGCGCGCCGTGGCGGCGGCACGCTCGGGGCCATCGGCTCGCACGCCGTGGACACCCTGCACTGGCTCGTCGGCGCGCGCGTCTCGCACGTCTCGGCCGCGCTCTCGACGCACGTCGCCGAGCGCGCCGACGCCGCCGGAGCGCTCAGGCCCGTGACGGCCGACGACGAGGCGCTCATGCTCCTGCACTTCGCGGGCGCCGGCGGGGCCGCGCCCGCCACCGGCGTCGTCTCGCTCTCGATGGTCGAGGCCGGGGCCGCGGCCCACACCGTCGAGGTCTTCGGCACCGAAGGCGCGCTCAGGGAGGAGGGCGGGCGCGAGCTTTGGCAGGCGCGGGTCGGCGAAGGCGAGTGGCGGAGGGTCGAGACGGAAAGCGCGCCGCTCGCCGGAGGGATGCGCGACAACGAATGGTCGCGCGGCTTCACGGTCTTCGCCCGCGAGATCGTCGGCGCGCTGCGCGAGGGGCGCTCTACGGTCGAGGGCGCGGCCACCTTCGAGGACGGCCACCACATCCAGCTCGTCCTCGACGCCGCCCGCGCCGCCCACGAGGCCGGCTGCCAGACGATAGTTGCGGGTTACGAGTTTCGAGTTCAGAAGCCCGACCGTCAGGGAGGGCGTTGACGCTATCGTAACTCCCGACGCCCTCCCTGACGGTCGGGCTTCTGAACGCTGTCTTTAACTCGAAACTTAAAGTTGATGAAGAGAAAACTGCTGATCGCGTTCGTGCTGGTCGTCGCGGCGGGGGCGGCGGTGTTCTTCTTCGTGGTGCCGGGCGTGGTCGAGCGCTCGTACAACGCGGTGCTCCGCGCGCCCCCTTACGAGGCTTCGCCGCGGGCGCGCGAGCTGCACCGGAGGCTGTTCGTCGCCGACATGCACGCCGACACGCTGCTGTGGGACAGGGACTTGCTCGCGCGGGGCGCGCGCGGCCACGTAGACCTGCCGCGGCTCGTCGAGGGCGGCGTCGCGCTCCAGTTCTTCACCGTCGTCACGAAGGCCCCGCGCGGGATGAACATCGAGCGCACCTCGGGCGACACCGACAACGTCACGCCGCTCGTCATCTCGCAGCGCTGGCCCGCAAGGACTTGGCGGAGTCTGACCGAGCGCGCGCTCCACCAGGCGCGGCGGCTCGCCGAGGCCGAGGCGCGCTCGTCGGGCCGCCTCCGGGTCGTCAGGACGGCCGGCGACCTCGCGGGCTTCGTCGAGCGGCGGAGGCGGGAGCCGCAGGCGGTCGCCGCCCTGCTCGGGGTCGAGGGCGCGCACGCGCTCGACGGCCGCCTGGAGAACCTCGGCGCGCTCTTCGACGCGGGCGTCCGCATGATGGCCCCGACCCACTTCTTCGACAACGAGTGGGGCGGCTCGGCGCACGGCGTCGCCAAGGGCGGGCTGACCCCGAGTGGCCGCGAGCTGATTCGGGCGATGGAGGCGCGCGGCATGATTGTTGACCTGGCGCACGCCTCGGCCGAGACCGCCAAGGACGTTCTGGCCGTCGCCACGCGCCCCGTCGTCGTCTCGCACACGGGCGTGAGGGGGACGTGCGACAACTCGCGCAACCTCTCGGACGAGGAGGTGCGTGCCGTCGCGGCGACGGGCGGCGTCATCGGCGTCGGCTTCTGGGAGACGGCGACGTGCGGCACGGACGCGCGTGCCATCGCCCGCGCCGCGCGCCACGTCGCCGAGGTCGCGGGCGTCCGCCACGTCGCGCTCGGCTCGGACTTCGACGGCGCGGTCGCCACGCCCTTCGACGCCACCGGCCTCGTCCAGGTCACCGACGCGCTCCTCGCCGAGGGCTTCAACGAAGAAGAGGTCGCCCTCATCATGGGCGGCAACGTCGCGCGCCTCCTCGCCGAGACGCTGCCGCGGTAGAAGAAATGATGAATGCGGAATGATGAATGTGATTCGCGCCGAGCTTCACAATTCAAGCGGCATCTAATTCATCATTCATCATTCCGCATTCATCATTTATCTGTGAGTCACTATGGACGAAATCATCTACGCCTCGGCGGCGCGGCTGGCGCGCGCCATACGCGAGAGGGAAGTCTCCTCGGAGGAGGTCGTTGCGGCGTACCTCGCGCGCATCGAGGAGGTCAACCCGCGCCTCAACGCCTTCGTGCAGTTGACGGCCGGCGAGGCGCGCTCGCGTGCGCGCGCGGCCGACGCGGCGCTGGCGCGCGGAGAGACCTGGGGGCCGCTGCACGGCGTGCCCGTAAGTATCAAGGACGCGTTCGAGACGGAAGGCATCGTCTCGGCAGGCGGGACGCGCGGCCGCACGGCTTACGTCCCGCGCGAGGACGCGACCGCCGTGAAGCGCCTGAAGGCGGCCGGGGCCGTCGTCCTCGGCAAGACGAACGTGCCCGAAATCTCGCTCGCCTTCGAGAGCGACAACCTCGTCTACGGCCGCACTAACAACCCTTACGACCTGGCGCGCACGCCGGGCGGCTCCTCGGGCGGCGAGGCCGCGGCCGTCGCCGCGGGGATGTCTCCGCTCGGTCTGGGGAGCGACGCCGGCGGCAGCATCCGTGTGCCCGCGCACTTCTGCGGGCTGGCGGGCCTGCGGCCGACGACGGGCCGCACCGCGCGCACCGGCCACTTCCCGCCCATCGGCGGCGTCACCGACACGCTCAACCAGGCGGGGCCGCTCGCGCGCCGCGTCGAAGACCTCGCGCTCGCGCTCCCGCTGCTGTGCGGCACGGACTGGCGCGACCCCTCGGTCGTCCCCGTCCCGCTCGGCGACCCCTCGGCGGTCGGGCTGAAAGACCTGCGCGTCGCCTTCCACACGGACAACGGCGTCGTCCGGCCGACGCCCGAGATCGCCGAGGCTGTCCGCGCCGCGGCGCGCGCGCTCGCCGACGCTGGGGCGCGCGTCGAGGAGGCGCGGCCCGCCGCGCTCGCGCAGACGGCCGAGCTGGCCTTCGGGCTCTTCGGCGCGGACGGCGGGGCCTCTCTGCGGATGCTCCTGATGATGTCGGGCACGACCGAGACGCACCCGCTCATCAACCGCCTGCTGGAGATCGTCGGCCAGCGGCCGCTCGCCACGGCCGAGTTCGTCGGCCTCCTCTTCATGCTCGACTCTTACCGGGCCGAGATGCTCTCCTTCATGCGCGACTACGACGTGATGCTCTGCCCGCCCTGCGCGCGGCCCGCGATGCCGCACGGCACGACCTTCGAGGGCGAGAACTTCCTCTTCTTCACCTACACCATCGCGCACAACCTGACGGGCTGGCCGGGCGCGGTCGTGCGCGCCGCAACCTCGCCCGAGGGCCTGCCCGTCGGCGTGCAGGCCGTCGCCCAGCCCTGGCGCGAGGACGTGGCCCTCGCCGTCGCCGCGCACCTGGAATCCGCTCTCGGCGGCTGGAAGCGGCCGCCGCTCTAAGCAGGAATACAAATAGCCACAGAGACACAGAGGTAAGGACAGAAAGAAAAATATGTTCGAGGGAGAGTTGAGCGGCGGAGGTTTAAGCGGAGCAGATTTCGAGGTCGGCCGCGCGTCTTCGTCGGCAGCACAGATCAACTCTCCCTCGAACACGTCTTCTCTTTCTGTTTGTCTTATCTCTGTGTCTCTGTGTCTCTGTGGCTGATCTTTTCTTTTGTTGATGAAGCGCAAAGCGAAACGGGCGCGCGTGCGCGTCGGGGTGGACACGGGCGGGACGTTCACCGACTTCGTCTACCACGCCGGGGGGCGGTCGCGCGTCTTCAAGCTGCCCTCGACGCCGTCAGACCCTTCGCGCGCCATCGTCGAAGGCTTGCGGCGCGTGGCGGCCGAGGCCGGCGCCGCCGCGGGCGAGCTGGAGGTCGTGCACGGGACGACGGTCGGGACGAACGCGCTGCTAGAGCGGCGCGGCGCGCGCACGGCGCTCGTCACCACGGCCGGCTTCGAGGACGTTCTGGTCATCGGCCGGCAGGCGCGCGGGAGCCTCTACGACCTGAACTGGTCGCGCCCCGCGCCGCTCGTCGCCGACCGCCTGCGCTTCGGCGTCCGTGAGCGCGTCGGGGCCGACGGCCGGGTGGTCGAAGAGCTTGAAGACGAAGAGGTCGAGTCGCTCGTCGGGAGGCTGAAGCGCGCGGGCGCCGAGTCGGTCGCCGTCTCCCTGCTCTTCTCGTTCGCGAACCCGCGGCACGAGCGCAAGGTGGAGCGCGCCCTCGCCGCGGCCCTGCCCGGAGTCCCGCTCTCGGTCTCGCACCGCATCCTCCCGGAGTACCGCGAGTACGAGCGCACCTCGACGGTCGCCATCAACGCCTACCTGCGGCCGCTGATGGGCGCTTACCTCGGCCGCCTCGGCCGGCGCACGTCGTCGGCCTTGCGCGTGATGCAGTCTTCGGGCGGGAGCATCTCGGCGCGCGTGGCGGCGCGCGAGCCCGTCAGGACGATCCTTTCCGGGCCGGCGGGCGGGGTGGTCGGCGCGGGCCGCGCCGCGCTCGACGCGGGCTTCGCCGACATCGTCACCTTCGACATGGGCGGGACTTCGACCGACGTGGCGCTGTGCGCGGGCGGAGCGCCGGCCCTGACGAACGAGGCGGCGGTCGCGGGCCTGCCCGTCGCCGTGCCCGTGCTCGACATCCACACGGTCGGCGCGGGCGGAGGCTCCATCGCGCGCGTGGACGCGGGCGGGAGCCTGCGCGTCGGGCCGCAGTCGGCCGGCGCAGACCCCGGCCCGGCCTGCTACGGCCGCTCGATGCTACCGACCGTGACCGACGCCAACCTCGTCCTCGGCCGCTTCGGCGGCGCAGACCTGCTCGGCGGCGAGTTCCCTTTAGACGAGGGGCGCGCGCGCGCGGCGCTCTCGAAACTGGCCCGCGAGATGGGCCGAGGGGCGTCGGCCTTCGTGGCGGCGCTCGGCGTGGTGCGGGTCGTCAACGCGGGGATGGAGAGGGCGCTCAGGGCCGTCTCGGTCGAGCGCGGCCACGACCCGCGCGCCTTCACGCTCGTCACCTTCGGCGGCGCGGGCGGCCTGCACGCCGTGGAGCTGGCGCGCGCGCTGCGCATCCCGCGCGTCGTCGTCCCCGCAAGCCCCGGCGCACTCTCGGCCGTCGGCGCCTTACGCTCGGACGTGCTCAAGAACCTGAGCCGCACCGTCATGCTCGAACTGGGCGACGAGGCCGGAGGGGTTTCCGGGAGAGGCCGCCGCGTAGCGTCGCGCGCCGAGCAGGTCGCGCGGCTCGAAAAGGTGTTCGCGGGGCTGGAGCGCGAGGCGCGCGACGCGCTGCTGCGCGAGGGGTTCGGCGCCGGGCGGCAGCGGCACGAACGCGCCGTAGCCGCGCGCTACAAGGGGCAGTCGTTCGAGCTGGAGGTCGAGTGGGGCGGGGGCCGGCGGCTGGTCGAGCGCTTCCACCGCGCGCACGAGGCGCGCTACGGCTACGCGCAGGCCGCCGGCTCGGTCGAGGTCGTGAGCGCGCGCCTGCGCTCGGCCGGCCTCGTCGAGGAGTTGCACTGGGAGACGCCGCGGCGCGGCGGCGCGCGAGGGCGGCGGCCCGCGCCACACAGCACCGCCCGCGTCTTCTTCGACGAAGGCCCGCGCGAGGCGGCCGTCTACCGGCGCGAGGAGCTTTCGGCCGGGGCCTCGCTGCGCGCGCCCTGCGTCGTTACGGAATACTCTTCGACGACGCTCGTGCCGCCCGGCGCGCGCGCACGCGTCGACGCGCGCGGCAACATCGTCGTCGAGACGTGACGGGCGGGCAGAGGGGGAGGCCGCCGGGCTTCTGCTTCATGAGGGGGTGGGGCATGACTGTCTCCTTCTTCGACGTGCGGACTGTCGGGGGCGAGGCGTTCAGTTAAACCGGCTCCCCTACTGTATAAAGCGCGAAAGGGTTCGGGAAACTACCAGCGGGCGGAAAATTTTCCGCCCCGGCCGCGACATGAAAAAAGACTTCGACCCGACGACGCTCGAAATCTACCGCGCGCTCTACACCTCCGTGGCCGAGGAGATGGGGCTCGTGCTGCGGCGCACCGCGCACTCGCCCAACATCAAGGAGCGGCGCGACTACTCGTGCGCGGTCTTCGACCGCCGGGGCCGCGTCGTCGCGCAGGGCGACCACATGCCCGTCCACCTCGGCTCGATGCCGATGGCCGTGGCCGCCGCCCTCGCGGGCGCCGCGCTCGCGCCCGGCGACGTCTGTGCCCTCAACGACCCCTTCGCCGGCGGTACGCACCTCCCGGACGTGACGCTCGTCTCCGGCGTCTTAGCGCCGGAGACGAGTTACGGGTTTCGAGTTACGAGTTACGAGTTCAAAAACCGTTCTTCAACTCGAAACTCGAAACTCGACACTCGAAACCCGCTTTTCTACGTTGCCAACCGCGCCCATCACGCAGACATCGGCGGGGCGACGCCGGGCTCGATGGGGCTGGCGGCGGACGTGTACGGCGAGGGGCTGCGGCTGCCGCCGGTGCGGCTGGTGCGGGGCGGGCGGGTCGTCGAGGACGTGATGCGGCTGGTGTTGGCGAACGTCCGGGTCGAGCGCGAGCGGCGCGCCGACTTCGAGGCGCAGATCGGCTCCCTGAAGGCGGGCGCGGCGCGCCTTCTGGAGATCGTCTCGCGCGCCGGCGTGCGCGAGGCGAGCGCCTACGCCGGCCACCTCATAGACTACTCGGCCCGCCTCATGCGCGCCGCCGTCAGGGCGATCCCCGACGGCGCTTACGAGGCCGAGGACGCGCTCGACTCGGACGGCGTAGACGACCGGCCCGTGCGCCTGCGCGTGCGCGTGACGGTCCGCGGCGACCGGGCCGTGGTGGACTTAACGGGCAGCGCGCCGCAGGTCGCCGGGCCGGTCAACGCCGTCGAGGCGATCACGGTCTCGTCCGTCGCCTACGTCTTCCGCTGCCTCGTCGGCGGCGACGAGGTGCCGGCCAGCGCGGGGCTGATGGAGCCGATTGAGGTCGTCGCGCCGCGCGGCACCGTCGTCAACGCCGCGCACCCCGCGCCGGTCGCCGGCGGCAACGTCGAGACCTCGCAGCGTATCGTTGACGTGCTCTTCAAGGCGCTCGCGCGCGCCCTGCCCGGACGCATCCCGGCGGCGAGCCAGGGGACGATGAACAACCTCACCATCGGCGGGCGCGACCCGCGGACGGGCCGCGAGTTCGCCTACTACGAGACGGTCGCCGGCGGGATGGGGGCGCGGCCCGGCGGCGACGGAGTCGGCGGCGTCCACACGCACATGACCAACAGCCTCAACACCCCGGCCGAGGCGCTCGAATACGCCTACCCGTTGCGCGTGCGCGCCTACTCGCTGCGCAAGGGCTCGGGCGGGCGCGGCCGCTCGCGGGGCGGCGACGGGGTCGTCCGCGAGATCGAAACGCTCGCGCCCGCGCGCATGTCGCTCCTCGCCGAACGCCGGAGGCTGCGTCCTTACGGCCTCGGAGGCGGCGGCGAGGGCGGGGCGGGCCGCGACCGAATCGTCCGCGGCGGCCGCGCCCGCCGGATAGACGCGAAAGGCTCCTGGGAACTGCGCCCCGGCGACCGCGTCCGCATCGAGACGCCCGGCGGCGGCGGCCACGGGAGGTCGGAATGACGAATAGCGGCGGCGGAACTCCTCACCGATGGTTGACCGCGGGGAGACTTCATCACAACACAGAGGGCACAGAGAAGAATTGGTTTTCTCTGTGCCCTCTGTGTTTCAATCCTGCTGCGCCCCTCACTCAACGAAAAATATCTTGACATATATCGAGACACGATATAGTATGTCGCCATCCGATATAGCAGGCGAGTCTGACGGGTGGTTTGAGCGAGATGGCCGGACGTGACCCCGAAAAGTTGTTGCCGCTGACGCCGTCGGTCTTCCACATCCTCCTGGCGCTGGCCGACGCCGAGCGCCACGGCTACGGCATCATCAAGGAGGTGGAGGCGCGCACGGACGGGAGGGTGCGCCTCGGGCCGGGGACGCTCTACGGCTCGATCAAGCGGATGCTCGACGAGCGTCTCATCGAGGAGTCGGACGCGCGCCCCGACCCGGCGCTCGACGACGAGCGCCGCCGCTACTACCGCCTGACCGACTTCGGCCGCCGCGTCGCCGCGGCCGAGGCCGAGCGTCTGTCGGGCTTGGTCGCGGTGGCGCGCGCCAAGCAACTGCTCGCGCGCGCGTGAGGCTTGAAGGATGGCCGGAGACATGAGGACTTGCTCGACGCGGCTCTACGCACTGCTGCTGGCGGCCTACCCGTCTGAGTTCCGGCGCGAGTACGGGCGGGAGATGACGCTGGTCTTCGCCGCGCGCTGCCGCGAGCGCGCGGGCGGCGCGGCGGCGCTCGCCGGCCTCTGGCGCGAGGCGCTGGCTGACCTCCTGCGGGCGGCGGCGCGCGAGCGGCTGGAGGGTCTGATGAAAGACGGGCGTCTGATGATGACGCTGCGGACGGTCGCGCTCGCGGCGCTCGCCTACGCCTTCACGCTCTTCGTCGTCGCGCCGCTGTTCGTCGGAAACATCGGAAGGCTGCCGGCCTTCGCCTGCTACCTCCTCGACGCGCTCATCTTCACGGGGCTGGTCTTCAACTTCTTCTTCCTCGCCCTCACGCTCACGCGCCGGCGCGAGGGCGTGCGCGCCGTCCGCGCTTCGCTCTGGATAACGACCGTGGTCGTCGCCGTCCTGACGGCGGCGATGATGCTCGACACTTGGCAGCCGGCCGAGATAAACCTCTGGGTCGTCGCGGCCCAGGTCTTGAGCCTGCTCGTCTGGCACACGGCCCACCTCTGGTGGGTGCTGCGCCGCGAGGGGCCGGCCGCGCCGACCCCGGCCCCCTAGGCGGCCCGCCGGACGCTTCTTTCGCCTGACCGGGAGGATTCAGCAATGAGATTCGAGAGTGACCGGGCGTGCGCCCCGCGCGCACGCGACGCCCGACTTCTGCCCGCCGCGGCCCTCGCCGCCCTCGTGCTCGCGGCCTTCGCGCTCGCACGGGTGACGACGGAAGGGGAGGCCCACGCCTTGAACGAGCCGCAGGAGAACGCGAAGCCGGCTGCGGCCGCGACGGACGCCGCCGCCGTGGTCGGGGCGTGGCAGGCGAGGCTCCCGGCGGGGCTACTCGCCGGGTGGCTCGTCCTGGTGCCGGACGGTGACGGCCTGGCCGGGGCCTTCGTCGGATACGACTACGCCGGCCCGGTGAACATGGACAAGCCGGCCGAGGGCGCGCCGCCGAAGATCGCCATGCGCACCGGCTCGGTCTTGAGAGACTTGAAGCGCGAAGGCGACAGGCTCACCTTCAGGATGACCCTGCGCCACCCCTCGCCCCCGCCCGGCCGTCCCGCGGGCTTCGAGGTGACGGGCGAGGTCAAGTTCGAGGGCGAAGGCCGGGCCGAACTCAAGCTCAGCGCGCCGGTTCAGCCCGAGCCGCTGACCCTCCGTCTGACGAGGGAGTGAGGCCGGAGGACGAACATCGGAACGCCGGGGCCGCCGCACAACGTGTGCGGCGG
>DASZKF010000067.1:0-8356 GCA_035947355.1 Pyrinomonadaceae bacterium
TCCGGGTAGCCGAGCGGCTTCGGCTCCGGGGTGTAGATGCGCTCGCAGTCTTTACACCTGTAACGCTGGCTGCCGGTGCGGGTGTGGCCTGATTTAGTCTGCTGCTCGGATGATGAGCAATGGGGACAGTGAATCATCCGCTCAGCCTATCATTAACGGCTACGATTTAGACACTCCCCTAAACCCCGCCCGGCACCGCGCTAGATTCTGTGCTCCGGCTTGGCCGGGAGCTTCGACGGCAGGTCAAGCCCGTCGTCAACCAGCACGTCTAAACAGACCCCCGCGAGGCGCGCATACTTCAGCAGGACCGGCAGCGGCGGCTCGCGCGTGCCTAATTCGTAACCCGAAACGGCGCTCCGGAAGTGGCTCTCGCCTAGCTCCAAACGTGCGAGCATCCCGTCTTGTGAGAGGTCAAGGGCGAGGCGGATTTGCAAGAGCTTTTCCGCCAGCCTTTCAGGTTTCGGGCGGGGCCTCGAACCCATCAGGGGGCACCCCCTGACAGGCTCGTCGCAAAATTCCGCTTGCCCTCAGACGCAATTGCGTCTAAAATTCCATTGCGCCTAGTTGTCGCCGTGAGTATGAACCTCTCATGCTCAACGGCGATGCTCATCTCTCTGAGGTTGAGGGTGAGCCATGCATCCGACCGTTGCTGGTTTTCAAAGAAAAGACCGGGCGGAATATATCACAAGGAGCCTCACGCGCATGGGCATTTATGTCGGTGATTCAAGATAGGGATGCACCGGGCGGGGCATCCCTTCGCACGCCCGCTATTGGGGTAGGGGCGGGCCGTGCCGCGGGGCCGCGTGCGCTTGGTGGAAAGCCGCGCGGCCCCGTCGTATCTGAGGAACTGTTGTGAAAGCCGCCGGAGGCGGCGTAAGCATAAAGCCCAGGGCGAAAGCCCTGGGTAGGAAGCAGAAAATAAAGATGGGAGCCCCGGAGGGGCGACAGAGATTCCGTCGTGCGGTTCGCGCTTCCGGCGTCTGCAGCCACTTCGGGGCTCCGTGCGTTTTTCGGGTCTTGTACCCAGGGCTGACGCCCTGGGCTTTATGCTGACGCCCCTACCGGGGCTATTTTCAAACAGCCTCTTAAAAATAACGAACGGCCCGGAGCCAGGCGGCGTCATGTCGTACTACCATTCCCGGCCGTGCCGGGGGCGAAAAACTTTCCCGCCGGTGAAACTTCCCCTGCCGCCCGCGACGTAGTAAGATGAGTCCATCCTCGCGGTTCAACATCGCGCCGGGCCTGGCGGCGCTCCTTCCTTATCCGACCGGAGGGTTTATGCCCCTCTACGAGGCCCTGAAGCTGGCCGTCTCCGCCATCCTGTCGCACAAGCTTCGGTCGTTCCTGACCCTGCTGGGCGTGATCTTCGGCGTCGCGACCGTCATCGTCGTCGTCTCGCTGGTCGAGGGCTTCAACGCCTACGTGGACGAGAAGATCGCCAACATCGGGACGAACGCCTTCGCCGTCCGCAAGTTCTCCATCGAGGACTTCGCGAGCGTCGAGGCTTTGCACGCCGCCCAGCGGCGCAACCGCGACGTGACGCTCGAAGACATGGAGTACCTGCGCCAGCGCGCGCGCGGCGGGGCCGTCGCGGACGTGGGCGGCAAGGAGGACGCGGCCGGCGACGTGAAGTTCGGCGCGACGACGCTGTTCCGCGTCCGCATCAGCGCGACGACCGCGAACATCGCCGACATCGAGCGGCTCGAAATCGCCGCCGGCCGCTACTTCACGCCGGCCGAGGAGCAGGCCCGCCGCAACGTCTGCTTCCTGGGCTGGGACGTGGCCGAGAAGCTCTTCCCGACCTCCGACCCGCTCGGGCAGACCGTCCGCATAGACGGCCGGCCTTACCAGGTCATCGGCGTCGGCGAGGCGCTCGGCTCCGTCTTCGGCCAGCCGCGGGACATGTACGTCGGCGTGCCGCTCTCGACCTTCCTCTCGACCTACGGCGCGCGCCGCTCGATCAGCATCGTCGTGACCTCGGCGGGCGAGGCCGCCTACGCCGAGGCCATCGAGCAGGTGCGGCTCCTGATGCGCGCGCGGCGCAAGCTCGGGCCGGGCGAGCGCGACAGCTTCGGCATCATCACGCCGGAGGCCATCAACGAGCTGCGCGACAAAATCTTCGGCACCATCCAGACCGCGGCCGTCGGCGTGACCTCGATCTCTTTGGTCGTCGGCGGCATCGTGATCATGAACATCATGCTGGTCTCCGTCACCGAGCGGACGAAGGAGATCGGCGTGCGCAAGAGCATCGGCGCGCGCCGCGCCGACATCCTCAAGCAGTTCCTCGCCGAGTCCACGATGCTCTCGCTCGTCGGGGGCGGCATCGGCGTCGCCATCGCGTACCTCCTGGCGAAGGCGGTGGCGGCCCTGACGCCGGTGCCGACGGCGCTGCCGCTCTTCGCCGTCCTCGTCGCCCTCGCCGTCTCGGGCGGCGTCGGCCTCGTCTCCGGCGTCTACCCGGCCTGGAAGGCCGCCGGCCTCGACCCGATACAGGCGCTCCGCGCCGAATAGTAGTTTCAAGTTCCAAGTTCAAAGTTTCAAGTTAAAGCCTCTCCGAGTTGACGGCTCAACTTTGAAACCGCGAACTTGAAACTCGAAACTTGAAACTCGAAACTTCTTTTTATGCTCCGCACAGACATCTACGAGAACCTCCGGATGGCGATGGAGACGCTGTGGCTGAACAAGCTGCGGTCGTTTCTGACGGTGCTGGGCGTGGTGGTGGGGACGACGACGGTGATCGTCATCGCGGCCTTCGTCGCGGGGATAGACGAGCGCGTCTCGAAGGAGATCGAGTCGTTCGGGACGAACTCGGTCTACGCCTACAAGTTCGACCCCGGCTTCAACTTCAACCCCTCGGCCGAGGAGCGGATGCGGAAGCCCTTGAGCTACGAGGACGCGCTCGCCATCCAGGCCGAGTGCCCCTCGGTGGCGCACACCGCGCCGTTCATGTCGCCGGTGGACTTCACGGCCGGCCCCTTCACCCCGCGCGTCGCCGTGCGCCGGCGCGAGGTCGAGATGAACAACGCGAGCGTCCAGGGGACTCTGCCCGACTACTTCCGGATGGGCGTGACGACCGTCTCGGAGGGGCGCTACTTCACCGACGAGGAGAACGCCCGGCGCGCCGAGGTCTGCGTCATCGGCCGCGACGTGGCGAACACGCTCTTCCCGTTCGAGAACGCGCTGGGGCGCGAGGTGACGATCGGCGGGCGCGGCTACCGCGTGGTCGGCGTGCTGGCCGGGCGCGAGACGTTCCTCGTCGGGGCCGAAGACCCGAACAACGAGAACAAGGCCGTCTACCTGCCGTACCTCACGCTGAAGCAGCTCTACCCGGACGTGGACGACAACTTCATCATGGCGCAGGCGCTTCCGGGCCGGATGGCCGAGGCCGTCGAGGAGATGCGCGAGGTCTTGCGCCGGAGGCGCCGGGTGCCGCAGGGCAAGCCCGACAACTTCGGAATCCAGACCTCGGATCAGATCGTCGAGCAGTTCGGCGCGATCACGGGCGGCGTCTTCGCGCTGATGGTGGCGATCTCCTCGGTCGGCCTGCTCATCGGCGGGATCGGCGTGATGAACATCATGCTGGTGTCGGTGACGGAGCGCACCCGCGAGATCGGGGTGCGCAAGGCCGTCGGGGCGCGCCGGCGCGACATCGTCACGCAGTTCCTGATCGAGGCCGTGACGCTCACCGGCACGGGCGGCGTCCTCGGAATCCTCATCGGCGTCGGCCTCGCGCTCCTGGTCAAGACCGTCATGCCGACGCACGTGCCCCTCTGGGCGCCGGCCGTCGGCTTCGGCGTCTCGGTCGCCCTCGGCGTCGGCTTCGGCCTCTGGCCCGCCTGGAAGGCCGCCCGCCTCGACCCCGTGGACGCGCTGCGCTTTGAATAAAAAAGTTTCAGGTTCAAAGTTTCAAGTTCCAAGTTAGAAACGAGCCGTCTGTAACTTGGAACTTGAAACTTTGAACCTGAAACTTTTTTATGCGCGGCGGATGATCTTGGCGGCGACGAAGCCGGCGAGGACGAGGGCGGAGAGGACGAGCCAGTTGTGTTCGTGGCCGTAGGTCGAGACCGGGTAGTGGTTGCTGATCATGGTGAAGACGACGGGGACGGCCATGAAGGTGTTGTGCTTCGAGCGGAGCTTGGCGCGGGCGGCGTCGCGCGCGTCGGGCGCGCGCCCCTCGCGGGCCGCCGCGATCATGCGGCGCTGCGCCGGCAGGATGTGCATCCAGCCGTTCGCCACCATGATCGTCCCCATCGTCGCCCCGACGTGGATGAAGGCCGCGCGCCCGCTCAGGACGCGCGTCGAGAGGTACGCGGCCCCGACGACCAGGGCGTAGGCCACCGCGGCGAAAGCCTTCTCGCTGCACCCGAGCGGAGACTGCACGAGCACGTCGTAGACGAAGCCCCCGGCCAGGATCATCCCGACGCCGAAGAGCACGGCCGTCCGCACGCTGATGTCGCGCACGCCCACGTCCACCATCCCGCCGCCGAGGTAGTAGAGCAGGACGAGGAGGAACGCGCCGCTCAGCCACGTCAGCAGAGCCTCCCAGCGGAACCAGTGCAGCTCGCGCCCGCCCGGCGTCTTCTTTTTACCCACGACGTAGAAGCCGCCGCTGTGCACCATCCAGACCTCGGCCGCGCCCTCCGCGCCGGCCTCCCGCTCGGCCTCTTTGAAGCGGCCGTCGAGCCAGGTGAAGTAGTAGGTCGAGCCGACCCAAAGGATGCCGGCGAAGACGTGGAACCAGCGGGCGAGGAGGTTGAGCCATTCGCTCACGTCCGGGGGGATGCGCATCGTTTAGCTCCCGCGGTAGGTCGAGTAGCCGAAAGGGCTGAGCAGAAGCGGCACGTGGTAGTGCTCGGCCGCGTCCCGGACGACGAAGACGATCTCGACGGACGGGTAGAAACTCGACGTGCCCTGCGCCGAGAAGTAAGCCGCGGTGTCGAAGGTCAGGCGGTAGGTGCCTTCGCGGAGGGCCTGGCCCGGCGGCAGGAGTTCCCTCAGACGCCCGTCGGCGTCGGTCGTGCCGCGGCCGAGCAGGCGCCCGCCGCCGTCCCGAACCTCC
This sequence comes from Pyrinomonadaceae bacterium, assembly GCA_035947355.1. GTDB lineage: Bacteria > Acidobacteriota > Blastocatellia > Pyrinomonadales > Pyrinomonadaceae > QHXN01. The sequence goes on from DASZKF010000067.1 coordinate 5,060, forward strand.
TCCAGCCTGACGGGCACGCCCTCGGCCGGGCGGCCGCGCGCGGTGTCGAGTACGTGTGTGGTGATGGCGCTCATGTCTCTAAGAGTCTTTGCAGGCGCAGGCGAGTAATCTTGCTCTGCTCCCCGGCGGCGACGCGCAGCTCCGCCTCGCGTTCGTTGTCCATGCGCGCGCCGAGGAGCGAGAGCATCTCGCCGGCCGACTTGCCCGCGGCGCAGACGATGAAGATGAAGCCGAACCGCCCCTCGTAGGCGCGGTTGGCTTCGGCCAGCGCTTCGAGCGTCCCGGCCGGGGCGCCGCGCGCGCCCGACTGCTCCCGCTCCGACCAGCGGCGGGCCTCCTCGCCCACCTCTGCGGCGGCCTTCCGCTCGCCGATCCTCGGGTGCGCGCGGAAGGCTTCGAGCCAGTCCTCGGCGGATAATTCCCACCAGACGCGGTCGGCCGTCTCCAACAACTCGCCAACACTCCGGAAGGGCCGCGCGGCGGCCACGGCCTCGGCCCAACGCGCAGACCCGCAGCACTTCAACAACTCGGCCCTCGCCTCTTCGGGCGGCAGGGAATTAAGTCTTTCTAAAGCCGTCTCCATCGCGCGGCAAAATTAACAGGGACGGAGGAAATGATGAATGCGGAATGCGGAATGATGAATTAGACCGGGCCGGCCTCGTCACATTCCTCATTCATCATTCCGCATTCATCATTTCCTTATCTTCCTCCGCGGCCAGCTCGCAGTAGACGCGCAGGCGGCTGACGCCGCCGTCCGGGTAGATGTTGAAGCGCAGGTGTGTGACCGCGCCGGATTCGTTCAGTTCCTCCTCGTAGAAGTGGCGCGTGTGGGCTTGCAGCCGCGTGCGCGGGAGGATTTCGCGCCAGGGCAGGGAGGCGTACGACGCTTCGCCGGTGGCGGCCCCGCCGGCGCGGCAGGCTTCGAGCGCGCAGCTCTCGGGGAAGTTGCCCTTGAAGTGCGCGGTGTCCACCTCGACGCGCCGCACGCGGCCGGGCGCGCCTAGTTTGATGACCGCCCAGTCGTGGCCGGGGCCGCGCCGCCGCCGCGTCTCCCAGCCGTCGCTCATGTCGAGGGCGCGGCCCGGCATGATGAGGTTGTGGCGGTGGCCGAAGAACTCGTCGCTCGTGGCGACGACCAGCCCGCCGTGCTCGACCGCCGCCAGATCAACCCAGCCGCCCGCGCGCCGCAGGCGCTCGAAGTCGGGCGCGACCCGGCCGTAGACGCGCAGGCGGGCGACGCCGCCGTCCGGGTAAATCTTGAAGCGCAGGTGCGTCGAGCGGGCGCCCGAGTTCACCTCGAACAGGTTCTGCGCGTCGCCCCGCAGCGGCGACGGCGGGAGGAGTTCGGCCCACTCAGTCTCGCCGCTCAAAAGCTGCCCGACGTCGGCGTCCGCCGCCGCGGCGCACGTGTCGAGCGAGCAGCTCTCGGGGAAGTTGCCTCTGAAGTGGGCGGTGTCCACGACGACGCCGCGGACGACGCCCGCGAGGCCGAGGCGGACGAGGCACCAGTCGAAGCCCGGCGCGCGCCGCCGCGCCGACTCCCACCCGTCCATCCACTTCCCCCGCTCCGTGTACTTGCCCTCGACGAAGACCGGCGCGCCCGCCTTCAGAAGGTTCTCCTTCGGCGCGAAGAACTCGTCGTTCGCAAACAGCACCGCGCCCCCGAGCCGCTCGGAAGCCAGGTCAACAAGGTCTGTGAAGTCAGGCATAAGGGTTCCGGGTTCTGGGTGTTGGGTGCTGGATGTTAGGTGCTGGGGAAGACATCGTCTCTGACCCAGCACCCAGCACCTAACACCTAAAACCCCTCCTGAGTAGTTTGCCCGCCGGTTCTTCGGAAAACTTCCCCCGCTCGTAGATTCTTTGGCCGCGCAGGTAGGTCGCTTCGACGACGCCGGCCAGCGTGCGGCCCGCGTAGGGCGTGAGCTTGTGCCGGTGCTCGATGAGGTCGGGCGTGACGCGGAAGGTCGCTTCGGGGTCGAAGATGACGAAGTCGGCGTCGCGGCCCGGCGCGATGGAGCCCTTGCTCTGGTCGAGCCCCGCGAGGCGCGCCGGGGCTTGCGCGAGCCAGCGCGCGAGGTCGGCCGGCGTGCGGCCGCGCCGGCGCGCCTCAGTCCAGACGACGGGCAGGCGGAGCTGGAGCGAAGAGATGCCGCCCCAGGCCCGTAGGAAGTCGCCCTCCCCGCGCCGCTTCAGCTCCGGCGGGCAGGGCGAGTGGTCGGAGACGATCATCTCGATCACGCCGCGGCCGAGCGCGTCCCAGAGTCTCTCCCGGTTCTCGCGCTCGCGGATCGGCGGGCAGCACTTGAACTCGGTCGCGCCGTCGGCCACCTCCTCGGCGGCGAAGGCGAGGTAGTGCGGGCACGTCTCGGCCGTGAAGGGTAGGCCCTCCTCGCGCGCCGCCGCGACGAGCGGCAGGGAGTCGGCCGAGGAGTGGTGCACGACGTGGACGCGCGCGCCCGTCTCGCGGCACAGCCTGACGAGGAGGGCGACGGCCTCGTCCTCGGCGGCGCGCGGCCTTGAGCGCAGGAACGTCTCGTAAGAGCGGGGCTCGCCGCCGCTGCCGGGCGCGCAGCAGGAGGCGAGCGCGCTCTCGACCGGCCCCGGCAGCTCCGCGTGCGCGATGAGCGTCGCGCCGAGGCGCGCCACCTCCTCCAGCGCCGATCGCAGCTCCGCCTCGTTGACGCGCGGGAACTCTTCGACGCCGGAGTCTATGAGGAAACATTTGAAGCCGACGACGCCCTCTCCGTGGAGCGGCGCGAGGTCGGCCGTGTTGCCCGGCACGACGCCGCCCCAGAAGGCCACGTCCACGCGGCACTTGCCGCGGGCCGCGGCGAGCTTGCGGCGGAAGTTCTCGACCGTGGTCGTCGGCGGGCGGCTGTTGAGCGGCATGTCTACGATCGTCGTCGTGCCGCCGGCCGCGGCCGCCCGCGTCGCGCTCTCGAACCCCTCCCAGTCGGTGCGCCCCGGCTCGTTCACGTGGACGTGCGAGTCAACCAGCCCCGGCAGCACGAAGAGTCGTCCGGCCTCGACCACCGCGCAGCCCGCCGGCACCTCTTCGAACGCGCCCACGCCCGCGACGCGGCCCCCGCGCACATGAACCGACGCCGGCCCGACCGACTCTGGCGTGACGACTTGTTGACCGCGGACGACAAGCTCAGGCAAGGGCATGCCGCAACTTAAAACACAACTCGCCGCTTTTGGCAATAAAGAAGTAGACAGTAGACAGTAGAAGAAACAGATCAGAAGCCCGACCGTGAGGGAGGGCGTTGGCGATGGCGTAAAGCTCAACGCCCTCCC
>DASZKF010000068.1:0-38969 GCA_035947355.1 Pyrinomonadaceae bacterium
CCCTGGGCTATATTCTGACGCCCCTCCGGGGCTTCCCGAACCGCTTCCGATTACCCGCCCCGCCGGGCCTGCTGTTATATTGTCGGCATGGGCGAAGCAGCGAAGACCGGGGGCGGGTTCGAGTTGAGCGAGGAGCTGCGCGACAGCCCCTTCATGCGCGCCTGCCGCCGCGAGCCGGTGCCGTACACGCCCGTCTGGCTGATGCGGCAGGCCGGGCGCTACATGAAGGAGTACCGCGAGGTGCGCGCCCGCCACACCTTCCTGGAGATGTGCAAGCGGCCGGAGGTGGCCGCCGAGGTCACGGTCTACGCCGCGCACCGCCTGGACGTGGACGCCGCCATCATCTTCGCGGACATCCTGCTCATCACCGAGCCGATGGGCCTCGAACTCGAATTCGCCAGCGGCGAAGGCCCCGTCATCCACAACCCCGTCCGCTCGAAGGAGGACGTCGAGCGCCTGCGCGAGGTCGAGGACGTGTCGGCCCTCTCCTACGTCTACGACGCCGTCCGCCTGACGCGCCGGGAGTTGAAACCGGACGTCCCGCTCATAGGCTTCTGCGGCGCGCCCTTCACGCTCGCCTCCTACATCTGCGAGGGCGGCGGCTCGAAGAACTACGTCCACACCAAGCGGCTCATGTACACGGACCCCGGCGCGTGGCACGCGATGATGGCGCTCGTCGCGCGGGCGCTCTCGCGCTACCTCAACGCGCAGGTCGCGGCCGGCGCGCAGGCCGTGCAGATTTTCGACTCGTGGGTCGGCGCGCTCTCGCCCGACGACTACCGCGAGTTCGTCCTGCCGCACGCGCGCGCCGTCGTCGAGGGCGTCAGGGAGGGCGTGCCCGTCATCCACTTCGGGACGGGGACGGCGGGGCTCCTGGAGCTGATGCGCGAGGCCGGCGGCGACGTGATCGGCCTCGACTGGCGCGTCCGTTTAGACGAAGCCTGGGCGCGGCTCGGCGACGCGGCCGTGATGGGCAACTTCGACCCCGTCGCGCTCTTCACCAACCCCGAGGTCGTCCGCCGCCGCGCCAAACAGATTCTCGACCAAGCCGCCGGCCGCCCCGGCCATATCTTCAACCTCGGCCACGGCGTCCTCCCCGAGACGCCCGTCGAGAACGTCCTGGCGCTCGTCGAGGCCGTGCACGAGCTGAGTCGGCGCTGAAGCCATGACTGTTGAATTTACCGTGAGGCAGTTTTCAACACAGAGGGCACGGAGGACGCAGAGGGCACGGAGAAAACAATTTCTTCTCTGTGATCTCTGCGTCCTCCGTGCCCTCTGTGTTGAAATGACCTCGCGCTAGACGAAACCTCAGAAAGAATCTCGTAATGGATCAGCCGTACGACGCCTTACTCGTCGTCTCCTTCGGCGGCCCGGAGGGGGTGGACGAGGTGCTGCCGTTCCTCCGCAACGTCCTGCGCGGCCGCGACGTGCCGGAGGCGCGGATGCGCGAGGTGGCGCACCACTACGAGCTGTTCGGCGGCGTGAGTCCCATCAACGAGCAGAACCGCCGGCTCATCGCCGCGCTCGAACGCGAACTCGCGGAGAGGGGCCCGCGCCTGCCCGTCTACTGGGGCAACCGCAACTGGCACCCGCTGCTCGCCGACACCCTGCGGGAGATGCGCGGCGACGGCGTGCGCCGCGCGCTCGCCTTCGTCACCTCGGCTTATAGCTCCTACTCCGGCTGCCGCCAGTACCGCGAAGACATCGAGCGGGCGCGCGCGGAGGTCGGCCCCGGCGCGCCCGCCGTCGAGAAGCTGCGCGCCTTCTTCAACCACCCCGGCTTCGTCGGGCCGAACGCCGAGCGCGTGCGCGCCGCGCTCGAAGAGATTCCCGAAGAGAGGCGGGCGCGGGCCGAGCTGGCCTTCACCGCGCACAGCATCCCGGCGGCGATGGCCGCCGGCTGCGACTACGAGAGCCAGTTGCGCGAGACCTGCCGGCTGGTCGCCGAGGCGGCGGGCCGCGCGCGCTGGCGGCTCGTCTTCCAGAGCCGCTCGGGGCCGCCCGCGCAGCCCTGGCTCGGGCCGGACATCTGCGACCACCTCCGCGGGCTGAAACGCGCGGGCGCGAGCGACGTGGTCGTCTCGCCCGTCGGCTTCATCTCCGACCACATGGAGGTGCTCTACGACCTCGACACGGAGGCGCGGCGGGTCGCCGCCGGCCTCGGCCTCAACCTCGTCCGCGCGGCCACGGTCGGCACGCACCCGGCGTTCGTCTCGATGATCCGCGAGCTGATCCTGGAAAGGCTCGACGCCGATGCCCCGCGCCGCGCGCTCGGCCGCTTCCCCCCGCGCCCCGACGCCTGCGCGGCCGACTGCTGCCTGCCCGGCGCGCGTCCGACCTCTTGAACACGTCTGATGGAGGAGAAGACTTCACATCCCCGGCGGGTGGTGATTGTCGGCGGCGGCGTGAGCGGGCTGGCGGCGGCGCACCGGCTGCTGGAGCTTCAGGCGGGGGAGCCGCGACCTGTCGAGACACTTCTGCTCGAAGCGTCGGGGCGCCTGGGCGGGACGGTGCGCACCGAGCGGCGCGGGGGCTTTCTCCTCGAAGGCGGGCCGGACTCGTTCATCTCGGAGAAGCCGGCCGCCCTCGAACTCGCCCGACGACTCGGAATCGGCGGCCGCGTCATCGAGACCAACGCCGAGCACCGCCGCAGCTTCGTCGTCCGCGGCGGCCGCCTCCGCCCGACGCCCGAAGGCTTCCAACTGCTCGCGCCCGCGCGCCTCTGGCCGTTCGTCACGACCGACATCTTCACCTGGCGCGGCAAGGCGCGCATGGCGCTCGACCTCCTGCTCCCGCGACGGAGCCCTTCGGAGGAGGACGACGAGAGCCTCGCCGGTTTCGTCCGCCGACGCTTCGGGCAGGAGGCCCTGGAGCGGGTGGCGCAGCCGATGGTCGGCGGCATCTACACGGCCGACCCCGAGCGCCTCTCCCTGCGCGCGACCATGCCGCGCTTCCTCGAAATGGAGCGCGAGCACCGCAGCCTCATCCTCGCCCTCATGCGGAACGCGCGCCGGCAGGCGGGCGGCCGCAACGGCGCGAGCGGCGCGCGCTACGGCCTCTTCCTCTCGTTCGACGAAGGCATGCAGGTCCTGACCGACGCGCTGGCCGCGCGCCTGCCCGCCGGCTCCGTCCGCCTGCGCACGCGGGTCGGGGGGGCCGTTTACGAGCGGGAGGCGGGCCGCTGGCTGGTGCGGACGGAGGCGGGCGAGGCGTTCGACGCCGACGCCGTCTGCCTCGCGCTTCCGGCCTACGCGGCCGCGCGCCTGCTGCGGGGGGTGGACGCGACGCTGGCCGCCGAACTCGAAGCCATCCCCTACGCCTCGACCGCCACGGTCAACCTCGCCTACCGGCGCGAAGACATCCCGCACCCGCTCGACGGCTTCGGCTTCGTCGTCCCCTTCGCCGAGCGCCGCGCCGCGCTCGCCTGCACCTTCAGCAGCGTCAAGTTCCCCTCCCGCGCGCCCGCGGGCCGCGCGCTGCTGCGCGCCTTCGTCGGCGGGGCCTTGCAGCCGGAGATGTTCGAGTTAAGCGATGACGAGATGGTCGGGGCCGTGAGGCGTGACTTGCGCGACCTGCTCGGCGTCGCGGCCGGGCCGCTCTTCTCGCACGTCGAGCGCTGGCCGCGCTCGATGGCGCAGTACCACGTCGGGCACCTCCGCCGGCTGGCGCGCATCGAGGAGAGAGTGCGCGGCCTGCGCGGCCTGCACCTGTGCGGCAACGCCTACACCGGCGCGGGCGTCCCCGACTGCGTGCGCGGCGGCGAGGCCGCTGCTGAATCCATCCTCGAAGAGACGGGGCCGCCCCTTCAGCGCTCCAGCCAGTGAAAGAGCAGCGCGACCGCCAGCGACAAGGCGGCGATGAGGGTGAACAGTCGTGCCCGGTTCGTGCGCATGTCTTTCGCTGCCATGCCTCATGTTTACACGAGGCGCGCGAACCCCGTCAGTACGCGGCCGGACTGACGTTCCCTTCCGCGTAAAACTCCGCCGGGCTCATTGCACAAACATGACAGGAGGTGACAGGAAGGGCCTTGTACCTTCCGGGGAGCGTTTCGGGAATGCTCTCGGCGGGGAGGTGTCTGATGAAGAGTCTGGAAGGGAGGGTGGCGGTCGTGGCGGGGGCGACGCGCGGGGCCGGGCGCGGCATCGCGTGCGCGCTCGGCGAGGCCGGGGCCACGGTCTACTGCACGGGCCGGAGTACGCGCGAGGGGGTCGTCGCGCGCCGGCGCTCGCGCAAGGCCGCCTTCGACCTCGGCCGCCGGCCCGAGACCATCGAGGAGACGGCCGAGCTGGTCACGGCGCGCGGCGGCGGCGGCATCCACGCGCGCGTGGATCACACGGACGAGGCGCAGGTGCGCGCGCTGTTCGAGCGCGTCCGCGACGAGCGGGGCCGGCTCGACATCCTCGTCAACGACGTCTGGGGCGGCGACGAGCTGACCGAGTGGGGCAAGCCCTTCTGGGAGCTTTCGCTGGAGAAGGGCCTGCTGCTGCTACAGCGCGCCGTCCACGCGCACGTCATCACGAGCCGCCACGGCGTGCCGCTGATGGTCGCGCAGCGGCGCGGCCTCGTCGTCGAGATCACGGACGGCGACGGCTTCTACTACCGCGGCAACCTCTTCTACGACCTCGCCAAGGCGACCGCCATCCGCCTCGCCTTCGGCATGGCCGAGGAGCTGCGCCGCCACAAGGTCTCGGCCGTCGCCGTCACGCCCGGCTTCCTCCGCTCCGAGGCGATGCTCGAACACTTCGGCGTCACCGAGGCGAACTGGCGCGAGGCCGCGAAGAAGCACCCCTCGTTCGTCGAGTCCGAGACGCCGCTCTACGTCGGGCGCGCGGTCGCGGCGCTCGCCGCAGACCCGCGCGTGTCGAAGAAGTCGGGCAAGGTCTTCGCCTCCTGGACGCTCGCCGAGGAGTACGGCTTCACGGACGCCGACGGCCGCCGCCCGCACTTCGCCCGCTGGATGCGGAAGAACGAATCGAAGTTCCTCAAACAGGTCCGAGACTCCGAGGCCCGCTACCTCGACCAGCCCCCGGCCTTCACAATCAAATGATGAGTGCGGAATGATGAATGATGAATTAGTTGTCAGTCGTCAGTTATTTGTCTTTACTGACAACTGATGACTGATAACTAATTCATCATTCATCATTCCGCACTCATCATTTCTTTCACAGGTAGATGACGTGCGACTTGCGCCAGAGGTGCGCGGGGATGGTGCCGGGCGGGGCGGTGGTGAGGAGGATGCAGTAGCCGGCGCGGGCCGACTCGGCGGCGGCCGGCTCGATGCGCCGCCAGAAGTCGGCGCGGCGCGCGTCGGGGTCGGCCGCCTCCTCGGGCTCGACCAGCGCGAGGCGGCGCAGAGAGGCGTAGAGGTGTTCGCGGCCCGAGCCGTAGCGTCCCTCCTCGCCGCCGAGCGTGAGCCGCACCTCGGCCCGCTCCTCGATGAAGTGCGCGACGAGCGAGGCGGCCGCCGTCACGCCGCGCTCGAAGCGGCGGCGGGCCTCCTCGCCGGCCTCCGCCGGGAGGCAGGCGTCGAAGGCGACGTGGACGCGCCGCTCGTCCTCGGCCGTGAACTCGCGGACGAAGAGGCGCTTCTGCCGCGCCGTCGCCTTCCAGTCTATGTGGCGCATGTCGTCGCGGTGCTGGTACTCGCGAAGGCTGTGCAGGTCGTGGCCCGCCCCGCGGCGCGCGGCCTGCGTGCGGCCAGCCTCCATCGGCAGCAGGTGCAGCTCGTCGCTCGCGCGCTCCGGCTTCGGGTAGACGATGATCTCGACGTCGCGCGCGCGCAGCCTACGCCGGACGCGGAAGAAGCCGAACGGGAACTTGGTCGAAATCTCGAACCCCTCGACGAGCGCGCGGCCCCGCCGCTCGAACGTCTGCTCGACCCTCTGCTCGACCCGCGCCCGCCGCGGCACGTACATGAAGTAGGCGAGCACGCGCTTCTGCCGGCGGCGCGGACGCCAGCGCGAGCCCCCGGCCGGCGCGCCCCCCTCGCGGCCGCGCGCCTCGACGACGACCGAGAAGGACGGCAGCCAGCGCTTGCGGTTGTGGACGCCGACGATGACGGGTGCGGCCTCGCCGGCGAAGATGTGGTCGGGGAAGCGGGCCGAGACGGCGAGGTCGCGAAGGCTCGCGCGCGCCGCCGACCAGGCCACGAAGAGCGCCGAGGTCAGCACCGAGAAGACGAGGAAGAGGAGGTTGTTGCCCGTGTTCCACGCGGCGAAGGTGACGACGGCGTAGATGCTCAGGAAGACGACGCCGCCGCCCGTCACCTGCAAGGGCAGGTCGAGCCGCGCCGCCTCGGCCCGGGCAGAGCGCGCCAGCGGCGGCACGACGAAGACCAGGATCAGCACCGCGAACAGCAGCGACGTGATCGCGCCGAGCCGCGCCAGCTCCCAGTCACCGCCCCGCCGCGCCGCCACCGTGATCGCCGCCGCGCTCACCCCCGACAGCACCACCGCCCCGCCAAGGATCGTATTCCGCCAACGCTTCAGAAAGCCGAGCATAAAAGAAGTAGACAGTAGACAGTAGTCTGTAGACAGTAGGAAGACGGTCGCTTGCGAACCGTCTGAGTTACAGCGTCAGTTGCCGTAGGGCGGAGCCTACTGTCTACTGACTACTGTCTATTGTCTACTCTTCAGAGGGGGACGCTGACGGTCTTCATGATCTCGCGGAGGACTTCTTCGGCCTCTTCGCTGCGGCGGTGGAGCGAGGAGGAGAAGCGGGAGTTGACGACGAGGCGGTGCGCGAAGACGGGCAGCACGAGGCGCTTGATGTCGTCGGGCACGCAGTAGTCGCGCCCGTCCGTCAGGGCGAGGGCCTGCGCGGCGCGGAAGAGGGCGAGCGTGCCGCGCGGGCTGACGCCGAGGTCGAGCATCTCGGAGCCGCGCGTCGCCGTGACGATGCGCATCAGGTAGTCAACCAGCGCCTCGTCCACCGAGACCGCCTGGACGCCGGCCTGGAGTTCGAGCACGTCCTCGGCCGTCAGCACCGGCCGCATCTCGTCGAGCGGGTCGCCCTGCTCGCGGTCGCGCAGGATCTGCTTCTCCAGCTCGAACGAGGGGTAGCCGAGCCGGAGGCGCAGCATGAAGCGGTCGACTTGGGATTCGGGCAGCGGGTACGTGCCGTGGTGCTCGACGGGGTTCTGCGTGGCGACGACCATGAAGGGCGCGGGCAGGCGGTAGGTCGTGCCCTCGACCGTGACGTGCCCCTCGGCCATCGCTTCGAGGAGCGCCGACTGCGTCTTCGGCGTGGTGCGGTTGATCTCGTCGGCTAAGACGACGTGGGCGAAGATGGGGCCGGGCTTGAACTCGAACTCGCCGGCGCGCTCGTTGTAGACCGAGAGGCCGATGACGTCCGAAGGGAGCAGGTCGGAGGTGAACTGGATGCGCGAGAAGGTGCAGTTGAGGCCGCGCGCGAGCGACTGCGCGAGCGTCGTCTTGCCGACGCCGGGCACGTCCTCGACGAGTAGGTGGCCGCCCGCCAGAAGCGTCACGATGGCGAGCCGCACCTCCTCGGCCTTGCCCTTGATGACCCGCTCGACCGCGCCTTGCAGGCGCGCGACGCGCCCGGCCGCCTCCTCGGCCGCCACCGCGCCCCCGCCCCCAGCCTCCCGGATGTTCCTCATGCGCCCAACATTCTAAAGGCAACTGGGTTTTGGGTGCTAGGTGCCGGGTGCTGGGGAAGACGATTTCTTAAACCAGCACCCGGCACCCAACACCCAAAACCCTTCCCCGTGTGGCTTCGCGCGGCGGGCTGTAGTAAAATTTTGCCCCGCAGGGAACTCCCGTCACGGCAGAGGCCGGCCCTCTGATTCATCGTTTCGGAACTCAAACGGCCCCCGCCCGTGTAATGCCGGCGGAGGGGTTTGAAGGATGGTTATTATGAGAAGAGAACGTAGGGGGCAGCGCGGCTTCTCGCTCGTCGAGCTGATGATCGTCATCTCGATCATCGGCATCCTGGTCGCCATCGGCATCCCGGCCTGGCAGGCCAGCGTGCGCTCGGCCAACGAGGCCGCCGCCCTGAGCCACCTCCAGCGCATCGCCACCCAGCAGATCACCTACTACAACACCAAGAACCGCGCCGGCTACGGCACCTTCGACCAGCTCGTCGAGGGCGGCTACCTCGACGCGCGCTTCAAGGGCGACACGCCGGTCGTGGACGGCTACGTCTTCACCATCACGCTGACGCCGAAGTCCGCGAGCCAGCCGCCGGGCTTCGGCGTCAACGCCAACCCGCAGAAGCCGACGGGGCTGACCGCCACCGGCAGCCAGTACTTCTACATCGGCTCGGACTCGGGCGGCCCGCGCACCAACGGCGAGAAGCCGGCCTCGGCCGAAGACCCGCCCGTCGGCGGCGGCTAAAAACCCGACCGAACTCGCACGCGCCGACGCGCGCGGGCGTCGCGGACACCCCGCTTGACGCTCGCGCGCGCGCTTTGTTAGCATGCCGCGTCTTTAAAAAATCAAGCCCGCCCGCTTAGCTCAGCGGTAGAGCACACGCTTCACACGCGTGGGGTCAGTAGTTCGAATCTACTAGCGGGCATTTCCTTTCCCACCAATTCCCTTCCCACCATCGGAGCGCGGTTGAGGGCATCCGTAACCCGCTTCAACTCGAAACTCGCAACCCGCAACTCGAAACTTAGTCGCCCCACAGCGCCGTGTAGGCGTCGGCGAGGCGTTCACGCCAGGTGGTATAGTTGTGGCCGGAGGGCGTCTCGCGGTAGGTGACGGGGTAACCTTTGGCGGCGAGCATGACCTGCACGCGGCGGTTCACGTCGTAGATCGGTTCGTAGAGGCCGGCGTCGAGGTAGAAGCGCATGGGGTGTTCGGCGCGCGCGGCCTCGGGCAGCGCGGCGAGGCGGGCGACGACCCGCTCCTCGTCTATCTGGAAGGCCGTGGACTGGCCGCCGACGCGGGCGAACACTTCGGGGTGGCGCAGCGCCGTCCACACCGAGATGACGCCGCCGAGGCTCGCGCCCAGCAGCGCCCGCGAGTCGCGCCCGCGCCGCGTGCGGTAGCCGGCGTCCACGTAAGGCACCAGCTCCTTCGCCATGAAGTCCGCGAAGGCGTCGCTCGCCCAGTACTCCTTCGTGCGCTCGGACGGGTCTACGAAGACGATGATGAAGGGCCTGACCTTCTTCTCCTTGATGAGAGCGTGCGCGGTGCGGACGGCGGCGGCGCGCTGCATGTATTCGGAACCGTCCTGCACGTAGAGCACCGGGTAGCGCTGGTCTGCGTCGCCGTAGCCGGGCGGGAGGTAGACGCCGATCTTGCGCGCGCCGCCGAGGACGGCGCTCCTGACCTCGTCGGTCACGAGCGAGGCGAAGCGTTCTTCGGCCGAATCCCCGTCGGTGGCCGCCTCCAAGACCTTCGGCACCGCCCCGGCCCCGGCCTCGCCGCCGACCGTGAAGAAAGAGTTGAAGCCCCCGACGCCGTTGTCTATGCGGCGCGGGTTGAGCGGGTCGAGGAGCCACTCGCCGTCGGCGACGAGCTTGTACTCCAGCCGCGCGCCCGGCTGGAACTCCAGGCGGATGAGTTTTAGCCCCGCGCCCGCCGGCCCCTCCAGCACGAGCCCCGCCGGCCGCCAGTTCGTGAAGTCGCCGACGACCTCGACGCGGCGCGCGCCGCCGCGGTAGATGAAGGTCACGGCCTCGCCCTCGACGACGGGCGAGGCGGCCGCGTCCCTCAGAATCCTGTACGCCTCCGGCGGGTAGAGTTCGCGCGCGGCCCTCTGCTTCTCCTCCGTCGTCAGCCCGCGCACGCGCGCGCGGTGGAAGGAGGTCGCGCCCGTGGGCGAGACGGTGCCGACGAGGACGTAAGACTCGCCGCGTGGCACGAAGACCTCGAACTGCGTGCGCCCCTGCGCGTCCACCGTCAACTCACGTCGCTCGTCTCCGTGGAGCAGGAAGGCCCGCGAGCCGGCGCGCACGGTGCCTTTGATGCTCAACGTCGAGCCGGCCGCGGCCCTCTCAAGCACCTCGGGCGCGGGGAAGCTGAAGTCGGCGTTGGCGCGCGCGGGCGGCGCCTGCCTGACGTAGCGCGCGGCGACCGCCTCGGGCAGATCGAGGTTGCGGTTCTCTTGCAGGCCGGCGGCGAGGCGTATGAACTGCGCCATAGACCAGGCGAGCGGCGTGGCCGACCCCGTCCCCTCGCCGAACCGCAAGTCGGGCCGCGGGCTCTGGCGCGTGTCCCAGACCTGCTCCGGGATCATGCGCCCCTCGTTGGCGAAACCCATCATGGCGTCGAGCCTCCCGGCCGCGGCCTCGCGCTCGCCGCGCGCCAGCTCGTACTGCCCGCGCTCGCCCGCGAGCAGCGGCCACGGCCGCCCCTTGCCCGTGTACTTGCCGTCCCAGTTCCAGGGGCGGCCGTCGTCCATCTCGCCGTAGCCGTCGTGGTTGTAGCGGTAGAAGGTCGCGCCGTTGGGCGTCTCGACGCGGATGACCTGGTCTATGACGGCGAGCGACTTGGCGACGAGCGGGTCGGTCGCCGGCTTAATGCCGAGGCGGACGAGTTCGAGGAAGCCGGCGTCTACGACCTCGCGCTCGTCGAAGGTGCCCGCGCCGTTGTTCAGCTCGCGCGGCTCGCCGTCGTTCGGGTCCTCGTTCTCGGTGATGCGGAGGTAGTAGTTCTTATCGCCGTAGACGCCGGTGGTCGTCGCCGTCCAGGCTTCGACGTTGCGCGCCCAGTCGTCCGCGGCCGCGGAGTAGACGGCGGCCGACGCCTGGTCATCATTGCGACGCGCGATCTCGGCCGCGGAGGCGAGGCCGGCGATCTCGGCCGCGATGGTCGAGGGCGAGTAGCCGGACTCCTCCTCCCAGCGCTCCTGCGGCGTGTAGGGGCCGCGCCGGACGATGAAGTCGGCCGCGGGCCGGACGTGCCTGACGTAAGTCTCGTTGTCGGTGCGGCCGAGTTGGAGCGCGAGGACGAGCGGGTAGGCGACCTCGTCCAACTGGAGCGAGCCCCAGAAGGGGCGGCCGTCGAGCCAGGAGTTCTGCGGGAAGCTGCCGTCCGGCTTCTGCTGGACGCGGAAGAGGTAGTCGAGCGCGCGGTCGGCCGAAGCCTTGTCGCCGAGGATATGGAAGGCCGTCGCGACCTGGTAGAGGTCGCGCGACCAGACGAGGTGGTAGCCGCCGACGACCGGCTCGTTGGCACTCGCGCCGCCGCCCCACGGGACTGAGAGCGAAGCGATCATCGCCCCGCGGAAGGTCTTGTCCTCGTGCGCCTTCAGGACCATCGCGGCCATGTCGAACTGCGCTTGATACTTCGCTTCGACGCGACGGAGCGAGCGCACGTAGTCGTGCCAACCCCGCTCGTACTCGGCCCGCGCCTTCGCGAAACCCTTCGCTAGCGAGGCGCGGGCGTTGCCGAGCGCCTCGGCCGGCTCGCGGCCGAAGCCGAGGGCGAGCGTGAAGCGCGCCCCGTGCGCGAGGTTGGCGCGGGCGACCTGCACGACGTTGCCGTCGGCCGCGCGCGCGTACCTCGGCCCGCCGCGCCCCGCGCGCCGCAGTTGCTCAAGGCCGTCGGATTCGGTGCCGAGGTAGCCGTTCGTCACCTCGTCGAGCACCCCGCTGGAGACGAGGGCCGTCGCCTTGTCGGCGTCGGCGGCGAGCAGCGCGCCGCGCTCCGTCCACGCCGAGTCGTGCATCCCGCTGTTGTTGACCGAAGGGTCGTAATAGACGTAGAGGGAGTGGGGGAAGCGGTTCGGGCTCTCGAAGGTCATGTCTATGAGGACGGTCGGGCGGTCGGGGTCGGCGGTGTAGGTTTTGGTGATGACGTAACTGCCGTCCTTGGCCGTGTTGACCTGGCGGAAGGTGAGCGCCTGCGGGTCTAAGACCTCCAGGCGGTGGGTGGTGTTCTCGCTCTCCGTCTCGACGCCGCGGGCGGCACCGGCCCGGACGACGACGAGTTGGAGCGTCTGCGTGTTCGCCACGTCCACGGTCGGGTAGTAGACCTCGGTCATCACGCCGCCGCGGAGCGTGAACCAGACCTTGGATTCGAGCGTGTTCGACGTGCCGACGCCCTCCTTCCCGGCGCTCGGCCAGTGCGCGTCCCGGCCCGGCGCGCCCGGCGCGAGGTTGTTGCCGGGCGGGCTTTGCTGCGCGCGCGGCCCGGCCGCCGGCGCGAGCAGCGCAAGGGCGAGGACGAAGGCGGCGATGGCTGATTGTCTTCTCATGCCGGAATGAAAAGTAGACAGTAGTCAGTAGACAGTAGACAGTAGGCTCCGCACTACGATACCTGACGCTGACGCGCTGACCGTTCGGTAGCGAAGGTCTTTCTACCATCTACTGGCTACTGACTACTGTCTACTCCTTTTACCCTTTCCGCCGCCCCAGCATGTCGAAGCCGACGGCGGCGACGAGCACCGCGCCCTTGACGACGTACTGCGTCGCGTTCTGCACGCCGAGCAGCGACATGCCGTTGTCGAGGCTCGCCATGATGAGCGCGCCGAGCATCGCGCCGAAGACCGTCCCGCGCCCGCCCATCAGGGAAGTCCCGCCGATGACGCAGGCGGCGATGGCGTCGAGCTCCATCAGGCTCCCGGCGTCGGGCGTCGCCGCGCCGACGCGCGCCGTGTGCATCAGAGACGCCACGCCCACGAGCGCGCCCAGCAGGCAGAAGGCCGCGAGGATGTGCCTGCGCAGCGAGATGCCCGAGAGGCGAGCCGCGTCCGGGTTGCCGCCGATGGCGTAGAGGTAGCGGCCGAAGGTCGTGTTCTGCGTCAGGAACGCGCCGAGCAGCGCCACGCCCAGGAGCACGATGACCGGCAGCGGGACGCCGCCCTGCGCGTTCGCGCGCGTCGGCGTGTTCATCATGTAAATGAAGACGAGGATGAGCACGGTCGGGACGAAGATGCGCGCCGCGGTCGCGCCGAGGCTGGGGACGGAGAGGCCGTGGCGGCGCCGCGCGCTGTTGCGCCTGAGCGTCAGCCAGACGACGGCCGCGACCGCGAGCGCCGCCAGCGCGTAGCCGGCCGTCGGCGCGACGAGGTCTACGCCGAGCGCGCGGAAGGGCGTCAGGTAGACCGGCTTCGTCTCGCCCCGCGTGAGCCAGAGGATGACGCCGCGCCACGCCAGCAGCCCCCCGAGCGTGACGATGAAGGCCGGGATGTTCGCGTAGGCGACGAGCGCGCCCTGGAAGGCCCCGATGGCGACGCCGATGACGACGGCCGCGGCGAGCGAAACGACGAGCCCCTGATCCTGCGTCATCGCCGCCACCCCGCCCGCCAGCCCGACCACCGACCCGACCGACAGGTCTATCTGCCCCGCCACGATGACCATCAACATCCCGACGGCCAGCACGCCCGTCACGGCCATCTGCTTCAGGAGGTTCGTGAAGTTGACCGGGTGCAGGAAGAGGCCCCACGGGAACATCTCGCTGATCGTCTGCCACTGGAAGAAGGCCCAGATGGCGACGAGCGCGAAGACCATCGTGTAGGCGCGCAGCGTCTCGGTCGGGACGCGGAAGCCGCCGAGGCGCGCCGTCACCGCCCCGGTCGTCCCCGCCGCGTCGGGCGGCGCTACGTCAACGTTGGCGGGCGGCCGGTCGGCGGCCGGCTCGTTTGCGGGACGACTCACGTCGGACTCCTTATCAAAAAGTCTGTAAGTCTGGAGTCTCAAGTCGAAGACGAGACCTTGCTTCGACCCCAGACTTGAGACTCGCGACTGTTTTTAGGCCGCGCGCCGCGTGTGGCCGGTCGCGCAGGCCATGACGGCTTCGGGCGTGGCCTCGGCGCGGCGGAACTCGCCGGTGACGTGGCCCTCGTGGAGGACGAGGACGCGGTCGGAGAGGCCGAGCACCTCGGGCAGCTCCGACGAGACGAGGACGATAGCCAGGCCCTCCTGCGCGAGCCGGTTGATGTGGCCGTAAATCTCCTGCTTCGCGCCGACGTCTATGCCGCGCGTCGGTTCGTCCAGGAAGAGCACGCGCGGGTTGGTCAGGAGCCACTTGGCGAGGACGACCTTCTGCTGGTTGCCGCCCGAGAGCGTGCCGGCGACGGTGAAGACCGAGTTGGCCTTGACCCTCAGGTCCTTCATCGCGCGCCCGCCCGCGGCGGCCTCGGCGTCCACGTCCGTCACGAAGCGGCCGGAGAGGCGGCGCAGGCCCGCCAGCGTCATGTTGTTGAGGATCGTCTGTTCGAGGACGAGGCCGTAGCGCTTGCGGTCTTCGGTGACGAAGCCGACGCCGTGGCGGATGGCGTCCGACGGGCGCCGGATGTGGATGCGCCGGCCCGCGACGTAGACCTCGCCCGTCGTGCGCCCGGCGTGCGCGCCGAAGATGCCCATCAGGAGGTCGCTGCGGCCCGCGCCCATCAGCCCCGCGATGCCCAAGACCTCGCCGCGCCGCACCGAGAAGCTGACGTTCTCAACCAGCAGCTTGCCGCGCACGTTCGGGTCTTCGACCGTCATCCCCCGCGCCTCGAAGATCACGTCGCCGCGCTCGTGCGCCGCCTCGGGGAAGATGTCGCCGACCTCGCGGCCGACCATGCGGGCGATGACGCGCGGCTCGTCGAGCGCCGAGGTCAGGTCGGTTCCGACGGTGCGCCCGTCGCGCAAGACCGTGATGCGCTCGGACGTGCGGAAGACCTCGTCGAGCTTGTGCGAGATGTAGATCATGCCGACGCCGCGCGCCTTCAGGCCGCGGATGATGCGGAAGAGCGTCTCGACCTCGGCGTCGGTGAGCGCGGCCGTCGGCTCGTCTAAGACGAGGATGCGCGCCTCCTGCGAGAGCGCCTTGGCGATCTCGACGAGCTGCTGCTGGCCGATGCCGAGCCGGCCGACCGGCGTGCGCGGGTCGAGCGGCAGTTGCAGCTCATCGAGGAGTCTTTGCGCGCGGCTGTAGAGCTCCTCCCAGCGGATGACGCCGAGGCGGCGCGGCTCGCGACCGAGGAAGATGTTCTCGCCGATGGAGAGTTCCTTGATGAGCGAAAGCTCCTGGTAGATGACCGCGATGCCGGCGTCCTCGGCCTCGCGCACGCCGGCGAAGCGGCGCACCTCGCCGTCAATCACGATCTCGCCGCCGTAGGTGCCGTGAGGGTAGACACCGCCCAGCACCTTCATCAGCGTGGACTTCCCCGCCCCGTTCTCGCCGACGAGCGCGTGCAGCTCGCCGGCGCGCAGGTCGAAGCTCACGCCGTCGAGCGCCCGCACGCCGGGGAAGCTCTTCGTGATGTCGCGCATCTCCAGCAGGATCATAGTTGCAAGTTTAAAGTTTCAGGTTTCGAGGTTTAAGTCCTGCCGCGCCGACGCAGCGCGAGGCCGAACAGTCCGAGCGTGGCAGCCGCAAGCAAACTTGGAACTTGGAACTTGGAACTCGAAACTTGTACTTGCGGCCACTGGTCGCGCGGCACGTCCTGGTAGACGTCTTCGAGCTTGTGGTAGCCGTCCTTGACGACGGTCGCGGCGAGGTTGTCCTTGTCGACGGCGATGGGCTCGTGGAGTATCGAGGGCACGTCTATGCGGCCGTTGTTGATGCGGTCGGGCGCGCTCAGCGTCTCGCCGCGGGCGAGCTTGACGGCCGAGTCAACGGCGCTGTCGGCGAGCGGCTTGATCGGCTTGTAGACCGTCATCGCCTGCTTGCCGGCGGCGATGCGCTGGCAGGCGTCCTTCTGCGCGTCCTGCCCCGTGACGAGCACCTTGCCGACGAGCTTCGCCGACTCCAACGCCGAGATGGCCCCGCCGGCCGTCCCGTCGTTCGAGGCGACGATGGCCTTGATGTCGCCGCCCGTCCGGGTGATGGCGTCCTCCGTGATGCGCAGCGCCTCGCTCGCCAGCCACTCGCGCGCGAACTGGTCGGAGACGATCTGGATGTCGCCGCGGTCGACGGCCGGCTTGAGGACGTTCATCTGCCCCTTGCGCAGGAGCAGAGCGTTGTTGTCGGTCTGCGAGCCGCCGATGAGCACGTAGTTGCCCTTCGGCTGGCGCTCGAGCGCGTAGCGGGCCTGCATCTCGCCCATCTTCTCGACCTGGTGCGAGACGTAGAGGTCGGGCTCGGAGTTCTTGATGAGGCGGTCGTAGCTGATGACGGGCACGCCCTGGCGGTGCGCGCGCTCGACGATGGTCGCGGCCACGTCGCCGTTGTGCGGGGCGACGATGAGGACGTTGACGCCTTTCGTCAGCATGTCGTCGGCCTGGCTGATCTGGCGCGCGTCGTCGCCGTTGGCGACCGCCACCTCCAGCTGCGCGCCGACCTCCGCGGCCCGCGCCCGCACCAACTGCTCGTCGCGCTGCCAGCGCTCCTCCTTGAGCGTGTCCATCGAGAAGCCGATGCGGACGGGCTGGCCCGCGGCCACGGTCTTCCGCTGGTAGCCGCCGCCGGCGCCCCCGGCCCCGCCCGCCCCCTGCTGCTGCTGCTCCGGGCTGACGCAGGCCGCCGCCAGCGCCAACGCGCCGGCCGCGGCCAGCGCCCACGTTCTCTGTATGCGCATCTGTTTCGTCCCCCGCGCCGCGGGTCGGGCCGCAGGCTCGTGCGCACGCCTGCTCGCGCCCCCGCGCCGAAAAAGCCGCGGCGGCGCGAAGCGGTCGTGTCGCCCCGTCCCCGACCGGGCGTCAAAACCGAAATCGCGTGTGATCAGAAATAGACTGCTTGAACTTCGGCCCACAGCTTACCAAAGGCGGGCCTGCAATTTCCATTGAAATGTGCGCGCCGCGCCGGGGATTTTGCCGCGCGCCGCGCCCTCCGCGGCCGGCGCCGCGCCGCGGCGGCGGGCGGCCAAACATTTCCGTTGAAATTTTGCCTGCCAAGTGCTATTTGTTCCTCACCGACAGCAATCCCGCGTAACCGAAGTTCGACGAAAGCTTAGACCGTCCGCTCCCCCGAGGCCCCCAAGTCTCTTGAAAGGCGTGTCGCCAGGCGCTCGGCCCGCGCCTCCCCGGCCGCGACACACAGGCCCGCAGCCCGTCCGAACCCGCACCAGGAGGTCTTCCAATGAGGCACCAACGACCGACTCTCTCCCGCGCCGTCGCGCGCGCGGCCCTCGCCACCCTCTTCGTCGTTCTGCTCTCTGCAGCCGTCCGCGCGCAGTTCCGCGCCGGCGTCCAGGGGACGGTCACAGACCAGGCGGGGGCCGTCGTCCCCGAGGCGACCGTCACGCTGACGAGCAAGGAGACGGGGCGCGCGCACCCGGCGACGACGAGCGACGAAGGCTTCTACAGCATCCGCGGGCTCGCGCCGGGCGAGTACACGCTGACGGCCGAGAAGGCCGGCTTCCAGAAGACGACGATCGAGACCGTCACGGTCAACGCCGAGGACGTGCAGGGCCTGGACGTGGCGCTCTCGGCCGGCGGCCTGGCCGAGACCGTCACCGTCACCGAGGCGGCCGCGCCCGCCCTCGAGACCGAGAACGCCAACATCAACCGGGCGATCACGACCGAGGAGGTGCGCGACCTGCCGCAGTTCGGCCGCGACCCCTACGAGCTGCTCCGGCTGACGCCCGGCGTCTTCGGGCAGGGCGCGCGCTCGGGGACGGGCGGGGCCGTCGGCCTGCCGAACCAGACGGGGCCGGGCGGGTCGAGCCGCGCCATCTTCCAGACCGAGAACCAGCCGCAGATTTCCGCCAACGGCCAGCGGGTCTCGGCCAACAACTACCAGATAGACGGCACCAGCGTGAACAGCCTGACCCACGGCGGCGCGGCCGTCGTCACCCCGAACCAGGAGTCGGTCAAGGAGGTGCGGGTCATCGCCAACACCTACTCGGCCGAGTTCGGGCGCAACTCCGGCGCGCAGGTCCTGACGGTCTCGCAGAACGGGACGAACGAGTTCCACGGCAGCCTCTTCCTCAAGAACAACAGCCCCGGCCTCAACGCCTTCAACAAGTACGGCGGGACGAACAACGCCCGGCCCGTCCGCGTCAACCAGCAGCTCAACCAGTTCGGCGGGAGCTTGGGCGGCCCCATCCGGCGCAACCGCGCCTTCTTCTTCTTCTCCTACGAGGGGCTGCGCAGCACCAACACCGACACCATCACCGCCGTCGTCGAGACGCCCGAGTTCCGCCAGCTCGTCCAGACGGTGCGGCCCGGCAGCATCGCCGCCGCCATCCTCGGCGCGCCCGGCGTCGAGCCGCGCATCGTCGGCGTCATCCCCATCACCTGCGCGCAGGCCGGCTTCCCCTTCGGCGACTTCCCGTGCCAGCAGTTGCCGGGCGGCCTCGACGTGGGCTCGCCGGCCGGGGGCACGCGCCAGTATCTCCGCTTCGGCGACCTCGAGGGCGGCGGGCTCGACGGCATCCCCGACCTCCAGCAGGTGCAGCTCGCCGTCCCGACCATCAGCAGCGGCAACCAGTTCAACCCGCGCGTCGACTTCAACCTGACCTCGAACGACACGCTGACCTTCAGCTCCTACATCTCGCGGTTCGACGGCGTCGGGAGTGACACCAGGGGCCGGAGCCGCCCGATGGGCGACATCCGCACCCGGCCGCTCAACGTCTTCGGGATGGTCACGTACACGCGCGTCCTCTCGCAGACGATGGTCAACGAGGCCCGCTTCAACGCCACCCGCTTCGCCTTCAACGAGATCGAGTCGTCCTCGGAGACCAACTTCGGAATCCCGCGCATCGAGATCGAAAACATGCCCGGCGACCGCCTCCGCTTCGGGCCGCCGTGGGAGGAGACGACGCCGGGCGTCTTCGCCGAGAACACCTACGAGTTCCGCGACACGCTCCGGCTCGTGGCCGGCAACCACAGCTGGAGCTTCGGCGGCGAGTGGCGCAAGGAGCAGGACAACAACGACCTGTCGGGCGGCTCGCGCCCGCTCTTCACCTTCGCCGGCCTCTTCAACTTCGTCAACGACGCGCCGCTCTTCTACCAGATCAACGCCGACCCGCGCACGGGCGGCCCGGCCGAGTCGCAGCGCTACTTCCGCACCAGCACCTACGCGCTGTTCGCGCAGGACGACTGGAAGGTGCGGCCCAACCTGACGCTCAACCTCGGCCTGCGCTGGGAGTATTTCACGCCGCTCGCGGAGAAGCAGGGCCGGCTGAGCAACCTCATCCTCGGCCCGCCGGGGCAGGAGCTGACGGAAGCGCGGCTCGTCGTCTCGGACCGGCTCTACCCGCCCGACCGGAACAACTTCGGGCCGCGCCTCGGCTTCGCCTACAGCCCGGGCCGCGTCATCGGACTCGACACCGAGAACAAGCTCGTCCTGCGCGGCGGCTTCAGCATCGCCTACAACCGCGTCCCCGTCGTCCTCTACGCCAACGCGCGCGGCAACCCGCCCTTCTTCGCGCGCTTCCGCATCTGCTGCGGCACGTCGGCGCAGGACTTCAGCACGCCCTTCAACGGCGGGCAGATTCTCTACGCGCTCGGCGCGAGCAACTCGCCCTTCAGCTACCCCGTCAACCCGGCCCTGGCCGTCGGCATCAACCCGGAGACCGGCCTGCCGAACCTGCGGCCCGGTGTCGAGCGCATCGAGATTTATGGCGCGCCGCCCGAGGTGCCGATGCCCTACGTCTACACCTACTCGCTCGAAGGCCAGTACAGCCTGCCGGCCAAATTGACGGCCGAGCTGGGCTACCAGGGCAGCGCCTCGCGTAAGCTCGTCCGGCTGGTCAACCAGCTCTTCTTCTTCCCCGAAACCGGCATCTTCTTCCCGGGCGTCTTCTTCCCGACGACCGACACCACGGCCAGCTACAACGCGATGCTCGCGCGCCTCGCCCGCCGGTTCTCGAACGGGCTCATGTTCGACGCCACTTACCGCTGGAGCAAGAGCATTGACATCGTCTCGAGCGAGGGGGTGGGCGCGCCGACCAACCCGACCTTCCCGCTCGACGTGCGGGAGGAGCGCGGCCCCTCGGACTACGACGTGCGCCACCACTTCGTCGCCTCGTGGCTCTGGGAGCCGCCCGTCTTCCGCAACCGGCGCGACCTCGCCGGCTCGCTCCTCGGCGGCTGGCAACTCAGCGGCATCCTGACCGCGCACACCGGCTTCCCCTGGACGCCGGTCATCGGCAACTGCCCGATCAGTAACAGGCCCGACAGGAGGCCCATTATCTGTCCCGCCCGACCCACCGCCTACTTCGGCGGCGCGGGCGATGACACTTCCGACGAGGCTTTCATCACCGGCAGCAACTTCCCCGGTGGGGGGACGCGGTTTTTCTCAGACGTGGGCGCGACCGGGCAGGGTAATGTTGCCGGGCTGCTCCCAGGCGTCGGGCGCAACTCGTTCCGCGGGCCGAAATACTTTAACGTCGACATGAGCGCCTCGAAGCGGTTCGGCCTCGGGCGCTTCCTCGGCGAAGGGGCCTTCCTGGAGGTCAAGGCGAACGCCTTCAACGTCTTCAACCTCCTCAATCTCCAGGCCTTCGGCTTCGACACGCCGTCCACGAGGATCCCGGACCCGAACTTCGGCCGCTCCGAGCGCGGGCTGGCCGGCCGCGTTATCGAGTTGCAAGGCCGCATCCAGTTTTAGGCAATTGATTGTCGAGTGTATCGGAGGCGGGATTTAACACAGAGGGCGCGGAGGACACAGAGGGCACAGAGAAGAAGAATGATTTTCTCTGTGTTCTCTGTGCCCTCCGCGCCCTCTGTGTCGAAACGAGCGCGCGCTACGCTCAACAGCAAACTGTTCCGGCTTACCCCGGCTCCGCGCCCTCCGGCCGCGGCAGGGCGTCCTCGACCTGCTCGCCGTCGTCGGCCCCGCGGCGGGCCTTGCGCTCCTCTTCGAGTCGCTTGAAGAGCGACAGCTCGCGCTCGGCCTCCTCCTTCCGCCTGAGCCGCGAGAGGGCGATGAACAGTTGGTAGCGGACGCCGGGGTCTCGCCCCCTGAGTTCGGCGGCGGCCCGTAGCACCGGAAGCGCCTCCTCGAAGCGGCGCGCCCTCACGAGCAGCCTCCCCAGGTCGAGGTGCGCGTAGAAGTGGCGCGCGTCGAGCGCGACGGCCCGCCGCAGAAGGCCCTCGGCCTCCTCCGTGCGCCCGAGTTCGCCGACGACGAAACCCAGCTGCGCCGTCGCGTCCACGCTCTCCGGCCGGAGCGCGAGCGAGCGGCGCAGCGCCGCCTCGGCCTCCTGGTAGGCGCCCGTGCCGCGCGCGGCGATGCCTTCGAAGTAGCGCAGCTCGGCCGAGTCGGGGAAGCGCTCGGCGGCGCGGCGGAAGACTTCGAGCGCCCGGTCGTAGCGCGACAGGAGCATCAGGGCGCCGCCGAGACGGACGTGGTAGACGGGCTTCGAGGGGTCTTGCTCGAGGGCGCGCCCGTAGAACTCGGCCGCGCCTTCGTGGCGCCTCTGCCGGCGCAGCTCCTCGGCGAGGGCGAAGTTGACCTCCGGGTAGCGCGGTCGTAATTCGAGGGCGCGCTGCCAGTAGGAGGCGGCCTCCTCCGCGCGGCCCCGCGCGGCGGCGATCAGCCCGAGGTGGTAGAGGGCCTCGGGCGCGTTCTGGGCGAGGGCGGGCGGGGATTCGAGCAGGGCCGCGGCCTCCTCGTGGCGGCCGAGGCTGTAGAGCGCGAGGCCGAGGTTGAAGGTCGCCGGCGGGTGTCCGGGCGCGAGGCGCAAGACCTCTTCGAAGACCGCGACCGCCTCCGCGGCGCGGCCCGCGCGCGCGAGCAGCACGCCGAGGTTGGCCCGCGCCGAGACGGCCCGCGGCAAAAGCCGGATGGCCTCGCGGTAGGCCGCCTCGGCCTCGCGGAAGCGCCCGCGCCGGTCTTGCAGGACGCCGAAGAGGTTGTGCGCGTCGGCGCTCGAAGGGTTCCGCGCGAGCGCGCGCCTGAGCAGCGGCTCGGCCTCGTCGAGCCTCCCCGCCTGGAGCAGCGCCGCCGCCTCCCTCAACAGCACGGCCCCGTCGCCCCCGCGGCCCTGCGCGGGACGTGTGGACGCGAACGAAAAGTTAACGGCGACGGACAGGATGAGAAGCAAATGCGGAATGATGAATGATGAATGATGAATAAAGGCAAGTTGTTTTTTATTCATCATTCCGCATTCCGTGTTCCGCATTTGCTTTTTTCCTGTCAGATCGAAGGGTTCAAAGGCGCGGGAACTGTAGTATATTTGGCGCGTCAAAGCACAGCAATTCAATCAAGGGGGCCGGCGCGCGGGGCCGCGGCCGCTTAACGGCGGGCGTCGTGCGCCCCCGCCCACCTTTGATGAAGGAGACCGTTGATGAGGCCACAGATGAAGGCGCTGCTGCTGCCGCTGGCGCTCGCCGCCGCGTCGCACCCTGCGGCGGGTGTGCCGCAGCGCCGCCGCCCGGCCCCGCGCCGCGCCGCCCCCGCGCTCGAACGCAGGGTCGAGGCGCTGCTCGCGCGGATGACGCTCGAAGAGAAGCTCGGGCAGTTGCAGCAGCTCGACGGGCACGCCGACGGCCGCTACCGCGAGGAGCACGTCGAGCTCGCCCGCAAGGGCCTCCTCGGCTCGACCCTCAACGTGCGCGGCGCGAAGAACTCGAACGAGCTGCAGCGCGTCGCCGTCGAGCAGTCGCGCCTGAAGATTCCGCTCATCTTCGGCTTCGACGTGATCCACGGCTACCGCACCGTCTTCCCCGTCCCGCTGGGCGAGGCCGCGAGCTGGGACGCCGCGACGGCCGAGCTCGGCGCGCGCGTCGCGGCCGCGGAGGCGCGCGCGGCCGGCGTCCACTGGACGTTCGCGCCGATGGTTGACATCGCGCGCGACGCCCGCTGGGGCCGCGTCGTCGAGGGCGCGGGCGAAGACCCGTACCTCGGCGCGGCGATGGCGCGCGCGCGCGTGCGCGGCTTCCAGGGCGCGGACTTCTCTGCCCCCGACCGCGTCGTCGCCTGCGCCAAGCACTGGGTCGCCTACGGCGCGGCCGAGGCGGGCCGCGACTATAACACCGTGGACATCTCCGAGCGGACGCTGCGCGAGGTCTACTTCCCCCCGTTCAAGGCCGCGGTCGAGGCCGGCGTCGGCACCTTCATGAGCGCCTTCAACGACCTCAACGGCGTGCCCACTTCCGGCAACCGCTTCACCCTCACGGACGTTCTGCGCGGCGAGTGGAAGTTCGACGGCTTCGTCGTCAGCGACTACGAGTCGGTGCGCGAGCTGTTGAACCACCGCTACGCCGCGGACGAACCGGAGGCCGCGCGCCTCGGCCTCACGGCGGGCGTGGACATGGAGATGGTCAGCCGCCTCTACAACCGGCACGGCGCGCAGCTCTTAAACTCCCGCCGTCTCGGCATGGCCGACATAGACGAGGCCGTCCGCCGCATCCTGCGCATCAAGTTCCGCGCGGGCCTCTTCGAGCGGCCTTACGCCGACGAGGGGCGCGAGCGTAACGCCCTGCTCAACGCAGAGCACCTGCGCGCCGCGCGCGAGTCGGCCGCGCGCTCGCTGGTGCTCCTGAAGAACGAGCGGGAGACGCTGCCCTTCAGCAAGGAGCTGCGGAGCGTCGCCGTCGTCGGCCCGTTCGCCGACGACCCGAAAGCCCCGCTCGGCTCCTGGACGGGCGACGGCCGTCCGGAGGACACGGTGACGCTCCTCGCCGGCGTGCGGGCGAAGGTCTCGCCGCGGACGCGCGTCCTTTACGCGAAGGGCGTGGCGATTGACGTGCGCGGCGCGACCGGCAATTACGACGCGCCGCCGCCCGGCGTTTCGAACGCCGGGGGGACGAACGTCGCCTCGGCGGCCGGCACCGAGGCCGCGCGGCTGGCGACGACGCCGACGGGTGCGGACTCCCTCGCCGAGGCCGTCCGCGTCGCGCGCGAATCGGACGCCGTCATCGTCGCCGTCGGCGAGACGGCCGAGATGAGCGGCGAGGCCGCCTCGCGCGCCTCGCTCGACCTGCCGGGAAGGCAGATGGAACTCGTCGAGGCCGTCCACCGGACGGGCAAGCCCTACGCCGTCGTCCTGATGAACGGCCGCCCGCTGACGATTAACTGGCTGGCCGAGAACTCGCCCGCCATCCTCGAGACCTGGTTCGCCGGGACGCAGGCCGGGCACGCCATCGCCGACGCGCTCTTCGGCGACTTCAACCCCGGCGGCAAGCTCCCCGTCACCTTCCCGCGCCACGTCGGGCAGGTTCCGATCTACTACAGCCAGAAGAGCACGGGGCGGCCGCCGACCGACCAGAAGTACACCTCGAAATACCTCGACGTGCCGGTCACGCCGCTCTACCCCTTCGGCCACGGCCTCAGCTACACGCAGTTCCGCCTCTCGAACCTGCAACTCGGCGGGCGGAGCATACGACCGGACGGCCGCGTCGTCGTCACGGTCGAAGTCGAGAACACGGGGCGGCGCGAAGGCTCCGAGGTCGTGCAGCTCTACGTGCGCGACGTGGCGTCGAGCGTCACGCGCCCCGTCCGCGAGCTGAAGGGCTTCGAGCGCGTCACGCTCCGCCCCGGCGAGCGCCGCCGCGTCTCCTTCACGCTCGGCCCCGAACACCTCGGCTTCTACGACCAGCGGATGCGCTTCACGGTCGAGCCCGGCGACTTCCGCGTCTTCGTCGGCACCAGCTCCGTCGGCGGCCTCGAAGACGGCTTCGCGGTCGTCCCGCGATGAACGAAGTGCAGAGTGCAGAGTGCAGAGTGATGAATAAGAAGCGGCGCGTCTTTAATTCTGCACTCTGCACTCTGACTTCTGCACTTCTGCTCCTGTCCATCCCTGTTAATTTTTCTTTCGCCTCCACACGCCCCGCGCAGGGCCGGGCGGGGCGGGCTTACCGGCTGTCGGCCGCGGACGAGGCGCTGCTCGAAGACCTGTCGCGCCGCGCGTTCCAATACTTCCTCGACCACGCCGACCCGGAGACGGGCCTCGTCCTCGACCGCGCGCGCACTTCGGGCGAGGCGCACGCCGAGGGCCACCCGAGCCACCGCATCGCCAGCAGCGCCGCCACCGGCTTCGGCCTGACCGCGCTGTGCGTCGGCGCCGAGCGCGGCTGGGTCTCGCGCGAGGAGGCGGCGCGGCGGGCGCTCGTCGCGCTCCGCTTCTTCGCCGGGCGCGCGCCGCAGCAGCGCGGCTGGTTCCTGCACTGGATGGACGCGCGCACGGGCGAGCGGCGCTGGCGCAGCGAACACTCCTCGATAGACACGGCGCTGCTGCTCGGCGGGGCGCTCACGGCGCGCCGCTGCTTCGACGGCCGGCCCGAGGTCGCGCGGCTCGCGACGCTGATTTACGAGCGGGTGGATTTCCGCTGGATGCTGGCCGGCCACCCTTCGCTCCTCTCGCACGGCTGGCGGCCCGAGACCGGCTTCCTCAAACCCCGCTGGGACACCTACAGCGAGCACCTCATCCTGCAACTGCTCGCCGTCGGCTCGCCGACCCACCCGGTGCCGCCCAGCGCCTGGCGCGCGTGGGAGCGCAAGCGCATCACCTACGCCGGCTACACCTACCTCGGCGACGGCCCGCTCTTCACGCACCAGTTCTCGCACGCCTGGGTGGACTTCCGCGGCCGCCGCGAGGGCTGGTATCCGTTCACCGACTACTTCGAGAACTCGGTGCGGGCGACCCGCGCGCACCGGCAGTTCTGCCTCGATTTATCTAAAGAGTTCCCCGGCTACACCGAGGACGTGTGGGGCGTGACGGCCTCGGACAGCGACGAGGGCTACGTCGCCTGGGGCGGCCCGCCGCGCCACCCCGACATAGACGGCACGGTCGTCCCGTGCGCCGCGGGCGGCTCCCTGAT
Organism: Pyrinomonadaceae bacterium; assembly: GCA_035947355.1. Classification (GTDB taxonomy): domain Bacteria; phylum Acidobacteriota; class Blastocatellia; order Pyrinomonadales; family Pyrinomonadaceae; genus QHXN01. The sequence goes on from DASZKF010000068.1 coordinate 25,553, forward strand.
GTTCGCGCCCGACATCGCCCTGGCGGCCCTCCGCGCGATGAAGGAGAAGTTCGGCGCGCGCGTCTACGGCCGCTACGGCTTCACGGACGCCTTCAACCCGAACAACGGCTGGACGAACCCCGACGTGATCGGCATAGACCTCGGCATCACGCTGCTCTCGGCCGAGAACCTGCGGACGGGCCGCGTCTGGGAGTGGTTTATGAGCAACGAGGAGATTCCGCGGGCGATGCGGATGGTCGGGTTACGAAAGGGCAGTCGCTGAGTGACGGGGATTTATTGCTGAGTAAGTCGTAAGGCAGTTTCAACACAGAGGGCGCAGAGGTCACAGAGGTCACAGAGAAGACAAATGGTTTTCTCTGCGCCCTCTGCGTCCTCTGCGCCCTCTGTGTTGAGATGACCGCTCGCTAAGCTCGACGGCTTTACCTCTGTCTCCTGAAAACCCGGTAGCCCCAGGCGTCGAGCGCGAGCGCGGGGAGGGCGGCGGGGCGTGCCGCCGCGGGAGGCGGCGTCGCGGCGCTCGTGTCGGGCGTCACGTCGGCGAAGTCGCCGGCGGCCTCGACGAAGCCGACGAAGGGCTCTTTCGAGAGGTTGACGGCGACCAGGAACTCTTCGCCGCCGGCGCGGCGCAGGTAGGTGAGGACGCGCGACTCGTCGCCGTTCCTCACCCAGACGACCTCGCCCTGCTGGAGCGCGGGGTGCGCCTTCCGCAGCGCGATCATCCGCTGGTAGAAGCGCGGGAAGTGCGGCCGGCGCGTGACGATGGGCCAGAAGATCAAAAGCCGCTCGAAGAGCGCCGGGGCGCCCGACTCGGCCGTGTCGCCGACCTCCATCCCGTTGTAGAGCATCGGCACGCCGTCGAGCGTGAGCATCAGCGCCGAGGCCGCCAGGGCCGCCGGCTCGCCGAAGCGGGCGATGGCCCGCCGCTCGTCGTGGTTGTCCGAGAAGCGCATCCGGAGGGCGCCGCGCGGGTACTTCGCCGCGTCCGACTGCCACGTCTCGCGCAGCGCCGAGGCCGGCCGCCGGCCGTGCAGAACGTCGTTGAGCGCGCCGTGCATCGGCCACGCGTAGTCGAAGTCGAAGGCGCGCACCAGAAGCTCCGGCCGGTCGGACTCGGCCAGGAGCGCGATGTCGGGTTTCGCCTTTTCTAACTCGGCCCGCGCCTGCTCCCAGAAGTCTGTCGGCACCTCGGCCGCCACGTCGCAGCGGAAGCCGTCCAGGTCGAACTCGCGCACCCAGTGGAGCAGCATGTCGGTCATGTATCTGCGCAGCGCCGGGTTGTCGTAGTTCAACTCGGCCACGTCCGTCCAGTCGTGCGGCGAGTTGATCTGTCCCGTGCGGGGGTCGCGGACGTAGAACTCCGGCGTCTTCATCAACACGTTGTCCCACGCGGTGTGGTTGGCGACGATGTCTATGAAGACTTTCATATTCCGCCGGTGCGCCTCGCGGACGAGCCGCTTGAGGTCTTCGGCCGTCCCGTAGTCGGGGTTGACGGCGTAGAAGTCGCGCACGGCGTAAGGCGAGCCGATGCTGCCCTTCTTCTTCTCCTGGCCGAGCGGGTGGATGGGCATCAGCCAGAGGATGTTGACGCCGAGGTCGCGGAGGCGGTCGAGCTGCGCCGTGACGCCGTTGAAATTCCCCTCGGCCGAGAAGACGCGCGGGAAGATTTCGTAGACGACTCCGTTCCTGACCCACGGCGGCACGTCCGGGCGCGCCGACTCCTTCGAGAAGTCGCGCGGCTGTTGGCCCGGCGAAGGCGCGCACGCGAAAAGCACGGCCGCGGCGACGACTAGCCTCGGCGCGAAGGCCCGCAAACTGGTTCTGCTCATCTTCGTCAAAGCCCTTCAGGTCTGGGGCGGCCCGCGCGGTCAGCGCCTCGGCCGCCGGGGTGTCCGCGCGGAGCATCGCGCGCAGTTGCCGTCAGTCGGGGAGGATTTTCGGCACGGGCCGGCCCCGCGCGTCGGCGGCGCGGCCGTCGCCGACGAGGTAGAAGTCAACGACCGCGCAGCCCCGGTCGCCGATCTTCACCTCCCGCGACGGCGGCTGCCCCGTCAGCCCCGCGGGCGCGCGCACTTCGACCTTGTAGGTGTCGGGCCGCAGACCCTCGAGCCGGTAAATCCCCTGCGAGTCCGTGACGACCTCTCTGGTCTGGCCCCCGCCCGTGACGTGGAGCGTGACGGAGGGCACGCCGTCGTACTTCGGCTCCGCCTCGGCGCCGCCGGGCCGCGCGCGCACGACGCGGCCCGTGATCTGCACGCCGGAGGGCATCGAACCCAGCCCGCTCAGGAATTCGAGGTCTTCGGCCGCCGCCGGGTAGGGCCGCGTGCGCGAGCAGATGCCCGTGCTGAGCCGGCCGCCCTCCGCGCCCCGGTAGGCGTAGACGAGGTACTTCTCGCCCTTCCGGAAGTTGTAGCCGCAGTCGGCCCCGCCCCTCCCCGTCGCGACCTCGACCTCCGCGCCCTCGACGCCCGAGAACGCCTGCTCGACCGAGAACCTGAAGACCCTCGGGGCGAATTCGTAACGCCCCCCGCCCCGCTTGCTCGTCTGGAGGCCGACGACCGTCCCGACGAAGACGGCCGACGCCCGGCCGTACTCCTGGCACGGCGGGCCGGGCACGGCGCACGAGCAGCCGGACGCGCGCCCGGCCGAGAGCAGGCCGGCGGCCGCGGTCAGAAGCGCCAGGAACAGTTTCCTTCTCATCTCTAAACCTCCCGGCCGCGCCGGCTCAGCGCGACTTGCCCTCCTCGTCCACGAGGCCGGTGCTCGGGACCGGCTGCGCCGACTGCTGCACCATGAAAGGCTCGTGCTCGTCGGCGCGGATGACGGCGCGCTCCGGCACGCGGTCGGCCGTGTCGCTGACGAGCGCGACGCACAGCGCGGCGACGAGCAGGCACGCGCCGCCCGTCATCACGACGAAGAGCGGGGCGCGCGGGTTGTCGGGGCCGAAGACGGCGCGGATGACGGGGCCGAAGGTGAACGAGGCGACGATCTCCGGGATCACGATGAAGAAGTTGAAGACGCCCATGTACACGCCCATCCGCGCCGGCGGCAGCGCCCCGGCCAGGATGGCGTAAGGCATCGAGAGTATCGAGGCCCACGCGACGCCGACGCCGACCATGGTCAGAAGCAGGACGGTCTTGTCCTGGATGAAGTAGACCGAGAGCAGCCCGGCCGCGCCGCACACGAGCGCGGCGGCGTGGACGGTCTTGCGGCTCGTGGCCCGGGCCAGCGGGGGGAGCGCGAAGGCAATCGCGAAGCAGGTGACGGAGTAGACGGCGAAGGCGTTGCCGCCCCACGCCTGGCCGTCGGTGAAGAGCGGGTCGCGCTCGTTGCGCGCGCCGAAGACGTGGTACGAAGTCATCAGCCCGAAGAACATCCACATGCAGAAGAGGCCGAGCCAGGTGAAGAACTGGACGACCGCCAGCTGCTTCATCGTCTTCGGCATCTCGCGCATCGCCGAGGCGATCTCGCGCAGGAGCGCGGCGACGGTCGCCCCGAGGCCGCGGTGCTCGCGCCGCCGGCGCTCGAACTCCTCCATGTCCTCGGGCGGGTACTCCTTCGAGGCGAAGACCGTCCACAGGACGCAGAGGAGGAAGGCCACGGCCCCGATCTTGAAGGCGTAGTTGACGCTCGCCGGGATGGCGCGCACGGCCGCGTCGGCGGCGGCCACGGCCGGCTCGTCTACGCCCGCGCGGCGGAAGAGGTAGGGCAGGAGGTTGGCGAGCGACTGCCCGATGCCGATGAAGAAGCTCTGCATGACGAAGCCGGCGGTGCGCTGGTCGGTGTTGAGCTTGTCGGCGACGAAGGCGCGGAACGGCTCCATCGAGACGTTGATCGAGGCGTCGAGAATCCAGAGGAGCCCGGCCGCCACCCAGAGCGCCGGCGAGTCGGGCATGAAGAAGAGGGCCACGCTGGCGAGGACGGCCCCGACGAGGAAGTAGGGGCGCCGCCGGCCGAGGCGGTTCCACGTCCGGTCGCTCATCGAGCCGACGACGGGCTGCACGAGCAGGCCCGTCACCGGCCCGGCCAGCCACAGGATCGGCACCTCCTCGGGCCGCGCGCCGAGGTAGGTGTAGATGCCGCTCATGTTGGCTAACTGCAACCCCCAGCCGAACTGGATGCCCATGAACCCGAAACTCATGTTCCAGATCTGCCAGAAGCTCAGGCGGGGTTTCTCACGCATGGCCTTCTCCTCAGAAATGATGAATGCGGAATGATGAATTAGTTATCAGTCGTCAGTTTTCAGTTTTCAGTGAAAGACAAAGAACTAAAAACTGATGACTGACGACTGATGACTTGTCTTTAATTCATCATTCATCATTCCGCACTCATCATTTCGCATAAATGTTGATGTCTTCGAGCACCACGTCGCGGTCGAGGGAGAGCGCGTACAGGAGCGTGCGCGCCATGTTCGAGACGTGGACGAAGCCCGGGCGCGGGGGCTGGCCGGGCGCGGTGTTCTCTACATCAACGAGGCCGGGGCAGAGGTTGAAGACGCGGACGTTCGCGCCCGTCTTGCGCGCGTGGTCGCGGACCGACTCGGCGAAGCCCAGCAGCCCCCACTTCGAGGCGCAGTACGAAGGCACGTCGGCGTAGCCGTGCTTGCCGGCCTGCGACGAGACGTTGACGATGTCGCCGAAGCCCCCGGCGGCCATGCGCGGCAGCGCCGCCCGCACGAGGTACATCGCCCCCTTCAGGTTCGTCTCCAGGACCTTGTCCCACCCCTCGTCCGTGATCTCCTCCACGACCTCGGGCACGGCCAGCCCCGAGTTGTTAACGAGCACGTCGAGCGACCCGAGTCGTTCGACGACGTGCGCGACGAGCGCCTCGCACTGCGCGCGGTCGCGCACGTCGAAGGCGTAGGGGAAGACACGCTCGACGCCGGCGGCCGCGTTCAACTCCTCGGCCGCCTTCCGCAACACGTCCCCGCGGCGCGAGGCGATGACGACCCGCGCCCCCGCGCCCGCCAGCGCCCCGGCGAACGCCCGCCCGATGCCCGTGCCGCCGCCCGTCACGAGCGCGACCTGCTCCGTCAGAGGTTTGTCCTTGAGAGCCATGACTCCGAGTCGGTTCCGCGCTAATTCACCGTCCCCACCGGGACGATAATGCCGGCGGAGCGGGCCGGCAGCGTCAACTGCACGCGGCCGCCCCCGGCGCGAATGGGGTCACGGATGACATTGAGGCGGTCCATGAATTCCTCCCCGCCGTGAAAGCCGAAGCCGCTCACGTCGAAGTCGAAGGTCGCCGGCTTCGTGTCGTTGTTGAAGGCGATGAAGACGGGATGGTAACCCGCGAGCGTACGCGCGAAGACGGTCTGCTGCTCGCCGTCGTGCAGATGCCTCAGCGCGCCCTGGCGTAACTCGACGTATTCGGCGCGCAGACGCGCGAGCGTGCGGAGGTGGTCGAAGACCTCGTTCTCGGCGGCCGTGCGGCCCTCGCGCGTGAAGGCGTCGCGGGGGTCGCCGGGGAAGCCGCCGGGGAAGTCGCGCCGGTTGTCGGGGTCGCCGCCGCCGGGCATGGCGAGCTCGTCGCCGTAGTAAAGGAGCGGCGTGCCGCGCGTCGTCATGATGAAGGTCTGCGCGAGTTTCAACCCCTCGACGGTCGCGCCCTTCTCGTGCATGAAGCGCTCCATGTCGTGGACGCCGAGGAACGGGACGAGGACGCGCGGGTTCGGGTAGAGCCAGTCGTGCGCGAGCACCTGCGCGAGCTTGCGCACCGGCTGCCCCTTGGCGAAGGCGTCGCGGACGGCGTAGAAGAGCGCGAAGTCGTAGAGCGTATCTATCCCGGCGTCTATGCCGTCGTGGCCGGCGCGCCCGCGCTGGAAGTAGGCGAGCAGCGCCGGGTCGCCGTCGAAGAGTTCGCCGAGGACGTTGACGTTCGGATACTCCTTCTTAATCGCCGCCGACCAGTCGCGCCAGAAGTGGCGCGGGACGTGGGGCAGGGTGTCCATCCGGACGGCGTCGAAGCCGACGGTGCCGAGCCACCAGAGCGTGTTCTGGATGAGGTAGCGGCGCACCTCCTCGTCGTCCTGGTTGAGGTCGGGGAGGATGTCTATGAACCAGCCTTCGAGGTTGCGGCGGCGCGTCTCGTCGGTCGCGTGCGGGTCCATCGTCGTCCACTTCTGCCAGTTGTTCGAGAGGTGCTGCTCGACGGTGCCGTAGAACCAGGTCGGGGTCGGCCGGTCGGTCGCCCAGGGGTGGTACGGGCTGGTGTGGTTGGCGATCTGATCCTGGATGACTTTCAACCCCATCGAGTGCGCCTTGTCCACCAGCTCGCGCAGCTTCGCCAGGTCGCCGTAGTGCTCCTCGACGCCGTAGAAGTCTATCGCGCCGTAGCCGTGGTAGGCGGTCGTCGGCCGCTTCGGGCCGCCCTCGGCCTCCGGGTACGTCTCGCGCTCGTCGAGCCGGTCGGTGTTGTCGTAGACGGGGTTGATCCAGAGGGCGGTGACGCCGAGGTCTTTCAGGTACGGCAGGCGGTTGATGATGCCCTGGAAGTCGCCGCCGTGGTAGTAGCGGCCCCTCGTGCGGTCGAGCAGGCCGGGCGACTTGGCGGGGTTGTTATTCGACGGGTCGCCGTCGGCGAAGCGGTCGGGCATGATGAAGTAGATGACGTCGTCGGTCGTGAAGCCCCGGAAGCGGCCCGCGCGCGCGAGCGGCTCGACGATGTCGAAGCTGAAGTCGGCGGCCCCGTCCTGGTTGCGCAGGCGGATGGTGCGGCGGCCCGGCCGCGCGTCCGGCTCGATGAAGACGTCGAGGAAGAGGTAAGTGCCTCGCTCGTTGGCGCGGACGAGGCCGGTGCGGACGCCGACCCCGCCGCCCGCCGTGACCGCGGTCGCGGGCGCGTGGGCGACGGCCTCGACCCGCGAGCCGCCGAGGTTGCGCCCGCGGACGAGCAGGCGCACCGGGTTTATCGAGTGGCTCGCCCACCAGTTCGGCGGGTCAACCTTCGTCACCGCGGGCGCGCCCTGCGACAGGCACACGGCCGCGGCGCCGTGCAGGCAGAGCAGCAAGAACGCAAGGCGGAAAGTATTTTTCGTCTTGGTGTTCATAAAGTCCGTCGCGGAAACTCTTAACGCGCGGCCCGCGGGCCGGTGTTAGCCATCAGGCCCGCGACGAGGCCGACGGCCGTCGCGACGTAAATCCCCGGCGCGAACAGCAGCAGGTCAACGCGGATGGGCGCGACCACGGTCTTCGACCAGCGGTACATGTAACTCTCCCAGCAGGCGTAGCCGAACCAGAAGGCCGCGGCCAGGAAGACGAGCGCGCCCGACCACTTCCTCTCCCCGCGTCGCCGCCGCGGGAGGTGCGTGAGAAAGAGCAGCCCGAAGAGCGCGGCCGGGACGAAGGCCAGCGCCGGCCGCTCCATGAAAAACTTCGCCGGGCCTAACAGCACCGAGAAAAAATCGCCGGTCATCGGCTGCGTCCCTAGCCCCAGGTCTGCTTCGCCTCGTAGCTCTCGGCCGTGTGCTCGGGGCGGTCTTCGGCGCGCATCACGGGGTGGCGGCCGTAGAGTTCCGAAAGTTTGCGCAGGCGCGCGGCGAGGTCTCCGGTCAGCTCGCCCTCGCGGAAGCGCCAGGCCCAGTTGCCGGACATGGTGGCCGGGACGTTCATGCGCGCCTCCGACCCGCGGCCGAGCACGTCCTGCAGGGGGACGAGCGCGGTGTCGCCGGCCGAGGAGAGGACGGCCCGGATGAAGTCCCAGTGTATCTCCGAGCCGTCGGACTTCAGGTAGGCGAGCGCGGTCTGCTTCTCAAGCTCGACCTGCGCGGCGCTGCGGACGGAGCCGACGCCCGCGGGGTCGGAGTTGAACCAGCCGACGGCCGTGTCGTTGTCGTGCGTCCCCGTGTAGACGACCGTGTTGCGGACGTAGTTGTGCGGGAGGTCTTTGTTGGTCGCGTCCGTCGAGAAGCCGAACTGGAAGATGCGCATGCCGGGGAAGTCGAAGCGGTCGCGCAGCTCGATCACGTCGGGCGTGATGAAGCCGAGGTCTTCGGCGATGATGGGGAGGCGGCCGAGTTCCGCCTCGACCGCCTCGAAGAGTTCGCGGCCCGGCGCCTCGACCCAGCGGCCGCGCTCGGCCGTCTCGTCCCCGCCCGGAATCTCCCAGTAGGCGGCGAAGCCGCGGAAGTGGTCTATGCGGATGATGTCCACGAGCGAGAGCATGGCGCGCACGCGCGCGACCCACCAGCCGAAAGCCTCGGCCCGCATCCGCTCCCAGTCGTACAAGGGGTTGCCCCAGAGCTGGCCCGTGCGGCTGAAGTAGTCGGGCGGGACGCCGGCGACGACCGCGGGGCGGCCGTCCTCGCGGAGCTTGAAGTTGCGCGGCTCGGCCCAGACGTCGGCCGAGTCGTGCGCGACGAAGATCGGGATGTCGCCGATGATCCGGACGGCGCGCTCGTTGGCGTAAGCCTTCAGCCGCGACCACTGGCGGGAGAAGAGGTACTGCTTGAACTTCACCGCCTCGACCTCTCCGGCGAGCCGCGCGCGGGCCGCGGCCAGCGCCGACGCCTCGCGCCGGACGAGTTCCGGCTCCCACTCCGTCCAGGCGACCTCGCCGCGCTCGCGCTTCAAAGAGCGGTAGAGCGCGTAGTCCTCGAGCCACGCCGCGCTCGATTTGAACTCCTCGAACTCCGAGGCGGCCGCTTCCGCGCGCCCGGCGCGGAAGTTCTCGAAGGCCCGCTTGAGCAGCGCGTCCTTGAACTCGGCCGCCGCCCCGTACTCGACGCGGCCCTCCGGGAACCCGGGCGCGCCCGCGAGGTCTTCGGCCGCGAGCAGCCCCTGCTCGACCAGGAGTTCCGGGCTGACGAGCAGGGTGTTGCCGGCGAAGGCCGAGAAGCACTGGTAGGGCGAGTTGCCGTAGCCGGTCGGCCCCAGCGGCAAGACCTGCCAGAGGTGCTGGCCCGCGGCCCCCAGCCAGTCCACGAACCTGTAAGCCTCCGCCCCGAGGTCGCCGACGCCGAAGCGCCCCGGCAACGAAGTCGGGTGGAGCAGGATTCCGCTCGTCCTCGGAAAGCTCAAGTCAACCTCCGGAAAGCAGTAGACAGTAGACAGTAGACAGTAGACAGTAGAAAGACAGTCTCTAATGAATCGTCCGCGTGTCAGCGCCAGCGGCCATCAGGCGGGGCCTACTGTCTACTGACTACTGTCTACTGTCTACTGCTTTAGTTTGTACGCGACGGCCGTGCGCGGCGGCACGGTCAGCTTCCACACGCCGGCCGCGGCCGTGGGGCGGGCGGCGGGGCCGAGCAGGGGTTCGAGCCGCGCGCCGTCGCCGGCTTCGACGTAGGAGGCCGGCAGCGGCAGCTCCTTCGGCGCGGCGGCGCGGTTGAAGGCGACGACGACCGTCTCCTTGTCGTCGCGCCGGGCGAAGGCGTAGGAGTCTTCGTCGAAGTGCAAATCTATGAGCGCGCCGCGGCGCAGGGCCGAGTGCTCGCGGCGCAGCCGGAGCCAGTCGCGCGTCCAGTCGAAGACGCGGCGCTCGTGGGCGGTGCGGCCGCGCTCCTCGAAGGCGTTGCGCGCGTCGCCGGGGAAGCCGCCGGGGAAGTCGCGCCGGTTGTCGGGGTCGTGGCCGCCGACCATCCCCAGCTCCTCGCCGTAGTAGAGCTGCGGCGTGCCGCGGATGGTGACGGTGTAGGCGAGGTGGAGCATCGCCCCCTCGTGGGTCGCGCCTTCGAGCGACATGAAGCGGTCGGTGTCGTGGTTGTTCGCCATCGTGACGAGCCGCGCGGCCTCGGGGTAGAGCGCGTCCGAGCGCAGCACGTAGCGCAGCGCCGAGGCCGGCATCTTCCCCGTGAAGACCTTGCGCGAGACGTCCCAGGCGGGGAAGTCGAAGACGGCCGGCAGGTGCGTGTCTACGCCGTCCCAGCCTGCGCGCCCGCCCATGAAGAAGCTCGTGTGGGCGGCGTCCACGTCGAACACCTCGCCGACCATCCAGAGGCGCGGGTACTGCCGGTAGAGGGCGAGGTTTAAGTCGCGTATGAACGGGCGCGGCATGTACTGGATGGTGTCCTGGCGGATGCCGTCTATGCCGGTCATGCCGACCCACCAGAGCGCGTTCTGTATCTCGTAGCGCGCCACCTCCGGCTCGTCCTGGTTCATGTCGGGCAGGTCGTCGGAGAACCAGCCGTCGAGCGTGGGGCGGCGGGCCTCCGGGTGCGCGTGCGGCGAGAGCAGGAGGTCTGCGCGGAAGGGGTTGCGGAGGTGGCTCTCCCGCGTGCCGTGGAACCAGTTGTCGAGCGGCGGGTCGGTCGCCCAGGGGTGCTGCGAGCCGACGTGGTTGGCGACCTGATCCTGTATGACCTTCATGCCGAGCGCGTGTGCCCTCTCGACCAGCTCGCGCAGGGTCGCCATGTCGCCGAAGCGGTCCTCGACCGCGTAGTAGTCCACCGCGTGGTATCCGTGGTAGTAGGTGTTCGGGCACCAGGCTTGCGCGCAGCGGTTCAGGCCGTTCCAGTTGTCGTGCCACGGCGTCGTCCAGACGGCGGTGACGCCGAGTTCCTTCAGGTACGGCAGGCGGTTGATGATGCCGCGCAGGTCGCCGCCGTGCCAGGCGCGGGGGTTGCGGCGGTCGTTGGCCTCGGGCGGCGCGTCGGCCGGTGAGTTGCGGGCCGGGTCGCCGTCGGCGAAGCGGTCGGGCATGATGAGGTAGATGACGTCGTCGGTCGTGACGCCCTGGAAATTTTTATCCGGGTCGAGCGGCGCGTTGATGCGGAAGGTGAAAGTCGTGCGGCCTGTGGGGGTCGTGTCGGGCAGATCGTAGACGGCGGTCAGCTCGTAATCACCGGGCCGGGCCGTCGGGCTGATGTGGAGGTTGACGAAGATGTAGGTGCCGGCACGGTTCACCGTCTGCGCGGAGACCTTGAGGGGCGAGCCCTCCGGGGCGGAGACGCGCACGGAATTTAAGTTCTGCCCGCGGATGAGCAGGCGCACGGGGTTGACGCTGTGGCCGGCCCACCAGGAGGGCGGCTCGACCTTCGTGATGACGGGCGCGTGGTTCTGCGCCCGCGCGGAGGCGGCGGCGCAGAGGCAGAGGAGCGCGAGGAGGCAGGCGCGGGCGCGCGGGGCGTGCGGCGGCGGGAGGTGGCTCATCGGCTTCGGCCTGCGGCGGCGCGGCCCCGTCAGAATTCGACGACGCCGCCCCTCACGAGCGTCGAGACGTCGACGCGGAAGTTCGTCACCGCGTTGACCTCGTTGTTCGTCACGTTGAAGATCAGCTCGCGGCTCTCGGGGGTGAGCAGCGGGTTGCCGCGCTCGTCGAGGCGCGGGAAGAAGAAGGTCGCCTCGTCGCCGGGCGCCTTCGGCGGGACGAAGTGGACGAGCGGGCGGCGCTCGCCGCGCTCGTTGGCGATGAAGATGTAGCGTTTGATGTCGTCGAGCCGCGCGCCCTTGTAGATGGTGTAGACGGCGTCGGCCCCCGGCACCTGCTCCGACTTCGAGCTGAGCGTCAGCACGTAGTTGTCGGTGCAGGCCGGGCACTCGGCCAGCCCCTTCGCCCGCGCCTCGAGCGCCGCGCGCTCTTTCCCCTTCAGCCTCTCGGCCTCGAGCTGCGCGAGGCGCGCCACCGCCTTGCGCACGGCCGGGGCCGAGCGCATCCGCAGCGTGAAGACGAAATCCACCGGGGCCTCGGCCCCGCCGCCGACGGCGCCGCCGGGCCTGACCAACTCCGGCTCGCTTCCGAAGACGACGACGCCGGCCGCGGTGCTGCCCGCGCCCGCGACGCGGCGCGCCTGCGCCTCGTACCTGATCTTCACCGTCTGCCGGACGGCCCACGGCGGCGACTCCAGGACGCGCTCGGCCTCGGCCTTCGACCACTCGGCGTAAGGCTTCGCCAGCCAGTCGGCCTGCGCGCGGGCCGCCCCCGCCAGGCACGCCGCCGCGGCCAGAAGCGGCGCGGCCGCCAGAAACCTTCTCAAGACCCTCATCTGAAAACTCCGTTCCCGCCCCGGCCGGGGCCGGCTACCGCTGCCCGAGCATGCGCTGCGTGCGCAGCCGCTCGTCGGCGATGCGCTCCTCGGTCGATCTCTTCTCCAGCGCTTCCAGGCGCTTGAACTCGGCCAGCGCCTGCTGCGCGCTCTCGGTCTGCTTGAGGCGCGAGTAGGCGAGGAAGAGCTGGTAGTGGGCCTGCGTGTGCGTCGGGTGGCGCTCGATGACGCGGCGCAGGCGCGCGACCGCCTCGGGGTAGTCGCGCCGCTTGACGGCGAGGCGCGCGTAGTCGTAGAGGACCGCCGCGTGCTTGGGGGCGAGCTGGAGCGCGCGCGTGAGCGCCGGCTCGGCGTCCTCGAAGCGGCCCTGCTCGATGGCGACGTAGCCGAGGCTGGCGAGCGCCTCGGCGTCGTCGGGGTGCTTGGCGACGTAGGCTTCGAGGTGCCGGCGCGCGAGGTCGAAGTTGCCGGCGGCGCGGTGCGCGTAGCCCTGCCAGTAGGTGATCTTATCGTTGCCGGGGTCGAGCGAGGCGGCGAGGTCGAAGTCGGCCGCGGCCGCGACCCACTCGCCCTTGCGGTAGTTGGCGTCGGCGCGCGCCAGCACGTAGGCCGCGTTCTTCGGCTCGGCCGCCATCGCCTCGGTGAAAGCCTTGACGGCGCCCTCGTAGAAGCCGGCGCGGAAGTACTCGCGCCCGAGCAGGTACTGGTAGTTGGGGTTCTTCGGCTCGCGCTCGACGGCGTGGCGGAACTCCTCGACGGCGTTGGCCTGGTCGCCGCGGTCGCTGGCGATGAGGCCGAGCCGGAAGTGCGTCTCGGCCGGGGCCGGGTTGAGGTCGGCGGCCTCGGCGAGGTGGCGCGCGGCCTCGTCGTTGCGGTCGAGGTTGTAGAGCGCGACGCCCAGGTTGTAGAGCACCTCGTAGTTGCGCGGGGCGAGCCGGGCGACTTGCTCGAAGAGGCGGGCCGCGCGCTCGTACTGGCGACTCTGCGCGAGCGCCATCGCGAGCGTGAAGAGCGCGCGCGGGTCGGAGGCGGCGCTACGCTCTAACTGGTCGGCCGCCGCGTCGGCCTCGGCCTTGCGTCCGGCGCGGTAGGCCGCGCCGATGAAGGCGAGCGCGAGCTGCGGGTCGCCGGGCGCGGCCTCGCGGGCGCGGGCGAAGTGCTCGGCCGCCCGGGCGTAGTCGCCCGCGCCGGCGTAGAGCGAGGCGACGTTCGAGAGGGCCTGGGCGTGGCGCGGGTCTATCTCGAGGACGCGCCGGAACTCGGCGATGGCCTCGGCCACGCGGCCGCGCTCGGCCAGGAGGGTCGCCATGTTGTTGCGCGCGCCGACGAAGGCGGGGTCGAGTCGGATGGCCGCCGAGAACTCGGAGAGCGCCGAGTCGCGGCGGCCGGCGCGCCCGAGGATGACGCCGAGGAGGTTGCGCGCGACGGGCGAGCGCGGCGAGAGCCGGACGGCCTCGCGCGCGGCCCGCTCGGCGTCGGCCAGAGCCCCGCGCTGCAAAG
>DASZKF010000069.1:0-5147 GCA_035947355.1 Pyrinomonadaceae bacterium
GAGGAGGCGCGGCGCCGCCTGAACCTGCCCGAGGACGAGCGGCTGGTGCTCTTCGTCGGCCGCCCGACGCAGGCCCGCAAGAGGTTCTGGCTGGCCGAGCGCGCCGTCGGGGTCTTGAATAAGACCGTGCCGGCCCGCCTCGTCGTGGCGTGGGGCGTGGCGCACGCCGACGTGCCGGCCTACATGAGCGCGTGCGACGCACTCGTCTTCACCTCGATGCAGGAGGGCTCGCCCAACGTGGTCAAGGAGGCGCTGGCGTGCAACCTGCCGGTGGTCTCGGTCGGGGTGGGCGACGTGGCCGAGCGGCTCGAAGGCGTCGAGGGCTGCGAGCTGTGCGAGGACGAGAGCCCCGAGGCGATCGCCGCCGCGCTCGGGCGCGTGCTGCGGCGCGGGGGCCGCGTCCGCGGGCGCGAGGCCGTGCGCGGCCTCGACGAGCGGGTCATCACCGACCGGGTGATCGGCGTCTACGCAAAGGTTCTGGCGGGCCGCGGGCGGCTCGCCGCGGTCAGGGGGGTGATGGGCAGTGTACCGCAGGCCGGGGAAGGCGCGGCCGACCGAACGCTTGCGGCGCGTGCGGCTGTCCCGTCGAACGAGGCGCGCGTGAGCGCCGTCCGACAAAACTAAAAGGGGGAAACCGGCAGGGGCCGGGCCTCGCGGCGTGCGGCCGCCGGGGCCCGGACAGGGCCGCACGAAGTCGCAGCAGTTCGCGGGCTGAGCAGGCGCTGGCGGGCGCCTCTCAGCCCTTCACATTAACCTCCAACCTTCTCCGGGGTGAAAGTCAATGCAGCGAAATCCTATCACACTGCGGGATATGTCTGCCCCGCCGCCTGATGCCGAGCCGGCCGCGCACGCGCCGGCCCTGCACGGCCCGCGGGCCTTCTCTTGGGACGCCGTCGGCTGCGACCCTGAGGGCGAGGGCACGCTCCCGCTCGAAGCCCTCGGCGGCCCTGCCGCGCGCATCCTCGCCAAGCAGGTGCCGCACGCCGAACGTTCCGGACGCGGACGGGACATGTACGTCATCTGCAAGCGGGTCGTGGACATCGTCGTCGCGGCCCTGCTCCTCGTGGCGGCGCTGCCGCTCCTGGCCTGCGTCGCGCTCGCCGTCAAGGCGTCGAGCCGCGGCCCCGTCCTCTTCCGGCACCGGCGGCTCGGCCTCGGCGGGCGCGAGTTCGAGTGCCTCAAGTTCCGCACGATGGTCGCCGACGCGGACGAGGAGCTGCGCCGCAACAACTTCCTCCGCCGCCAGTTCGAGCAGACCTACAAGCTGCGGCACGACCCGCGCGTCACGCCCGTCGGCGCGTTCCTGCGCCGGACGAGCCTCGACGAGCTGCCGCAGCTCCTGCACGTCCTGCGCGGCGAGATGAGCCTCGTCGGCCCGCGCCCCATCGTCCGCCCGGAGCTGGAGAAATACAGCATCTACGGCGAGAAGCTGCTCACGGTCAAGCCGGGCCTGAGCGGCCTCTGGCAGGTCTGCGGCCGCAGCGACACGACCTACCCGCAGCGCGTGATGATGGACATGCACTACATAGACCACCGCTCCCTCTCACTCGACCTCCGCCTCATGCTCCTCACCGTCGCCGCGGTCGTCCGCAAGAGCGGGGCGTGCTGAAAAGCAGTAGACAGTAGACAGTAGTCAGTAGTCAGTAGCGCTCCGCGCTGAGGCCGCTGACGCTGACGCCTTTACGGTTCGATAGCGAAGGGTTTTCTACTGTCTACTGACTACTGCCTACTGCCGACTGCTTTATGCGTATTCTCATCGTCACGCAAATCTACCGGCCGGAGATGGGGGCGCTGTCGAACCGGCTGTACCCTCTGGCGCGGAAGCTGGTCGAGCGGGGGCACGAGGTCTTCGTCGCGACCGGGATGCCGAACTACCCGAAGGGCGAGGTCTTCGAGGGCTACCGCGGCCGCCGGCGCGTGCGCGAGGTGCTGGGCGGGGTGACGGTGCTGCGGACGAAGTGCTTCGTGACGCCGCGCAACCAGTCGAAGTGGGCGCAGCTGCGCAGCTACCTGAGCTTCATCCCGGCGGCCTTCCGCGGCGGGTGGGGGGCGGGGAAGCTGGACGCCGTCGTCGTCTCTTCGCCGCCGCTCTTCGCCGTCGTCCCGGCGATCCTTCTGGCGAAGCTGCGCGGCGCGCGCCTCGTCCTCGACGTACGAGACCTCTGGCCGGACGAGCTGGTGACTTACGCCGGCTACGGCGAGCGCTCGCTGCCGGTGCGCGCGACGGGCGCGCTGGCGCGCCTCGCCTACCGCGCGGCCGACTGCGTGGTGGCGACGACCGACGCCATCCTCGACGCGGTCGTCGAGCGCGGCGCGGCGCGCGGCAAGACGTTCCTCATGCCGAACGGGGCCGACCTCGAACTCTTCCGCCCCGCGCCTCGCGCCGACGTTGATGCGCGCGCGGACGAGTTCGGCGGCCGCTTCGTCGTGATGTACTCGGGGCTGTTCGGAATCAAGCACAGCCTCGAAGTCCTGCTCGAAGCGGCCGCGCTCCTGCGCGAGCACAAAGAGATCGTCTTCCTCCTCGTCGGCGACGGCGCGAGGCGCGGGGCGCTGGAGGCGCAGGCGCGCGAGCTTAAACTCACCAACGTCGTCTTCGGCGGCGAGCGGCGCGTCGAAGACATCCCGGCGCTCATCGCGCGCGCCGACCTGTGCTTCGCCGCCGTCCGCCCCGACCCTTACCCGAAGAAGGTCATCTCGGTGAAGGTCTTCGAGTACCTCGCCTGCGAGCGGCCGGTCGTCGGCGCTCTGAGCGGCGAGAGCGCGCGGGTGCTCGCGGAGTCCGGCGGCGGAGTCGTCGTCGCGCCGGGCGACGCCCGCGCCGTGGCCGACGCCGTCCTCGAACTCTACCGCGACCCGGCGCGCCGCGCCGCGATGGGCGAGGCCGGCCGCCGCTACGTCGAGCGGCACTACTCGCGCGCGGCCTGGGCCGGCCGCCTCGAACAAAGGATCGTCGAACTCTGCGGCCGCGCCGCCCCGGCCCGACCCGCCCCGGCCGCCGAAGAGTTCCAACAAGGGTGGACGGAAGAAATGATGAATGCGGATTGATGAATGATGAATTTAACGGGGCGGGCCTCATCACATTCATCATTCATCATTCCGCATTCATCACTTCCTGGTGTTGAGTTGAGTCTGCGCAAATTCACAACGCTGGCCGTCGTGCTGCCGCTGCCGGTCCTGGCGGCGCTCCTAGTCTTCCGCCACGAGGCGGTGCGGGTGTGGGAAGACCGTTGGGCGGCGCATGGGTCGGGCGGCGGGGCCGATTTCAGTCTGAGCGAGGAGGCGCGGGCGCGCGGGCAGGCCGTGGCGGGCCTCGCGCTCCACCCGGCGGCGCTCGCCGGCGGGGCGAAGTCGAAGGTGACGGTGACGCTCCGCTACCCGGCGCGCGCGGGAGGCGTCGTCCTCAACGTCTCGTCATCCGACCCGAAGAGGGCGCGGGTGCCGCCGAGCGTGACGGTGCCGGCCGGCGCGACCGCCGCGACCTTCGAGGTCGAGACGGCGGCGGCGGAGGCGCTCGCCTCAGTCGAACTCGCGGTCGCGCACGAGGGCAAGACTCGCTCGGACGCGCTGACGCTCCTGCCGCCGGCGCGACGCGAGTGGTACGCCGCGCCCGGCGGCGGCGCGCGCGCGAGCGGCGAGCGCGGCTCGCCTTGGGACCTGGCGACGGCGCTCGCAGGGGGCGGCGGCGCGGTCAAGCCCGGCGACATCATCTGGCTGCGCGGCGGGCGCTACGCGGGCACGTTCGTCAGCACGCTCGCCGGCACGGCCGAGGCCCCCGTCGTCGTGCGCGCCGCGCCGGGCGAGCGCGTCGTCATAGACCGCGCGGGCGTCAGCGACCCGAAGCAGCCGGCGCTCAAGGTCAAAGGCCCCTGGGTCTGGTTCTGGGGGCTGGAGGTGACGAACTCGCACCCCGACCGCAGCCGCAGGAGCCCGTACACGGGCGATGACGAGCCGTGGCGCGGCTCCGGCGCCGACGTTTACGCGCCGCACACGAAGTTCGTCAACTGCGTCTTCCACGACAACGGCCACGGCATCTGGGACAAGCAGGACATGACGGAGGTCACGGGCTGCCTCTTCTACTTCAACGGCAACAACAAGCGCGAGCACGCGCTCTACATCGGCAACTCCGAGGGCACGAAGTACATCACCGACAACGTCATCTTCGCGCAGGGTGGCTACGGCATCCTCTCCCACTCCGACTCCGCGCGGAGTTCGCAGCGCGGCCTCCACATCGAGGGCAACGCCTGCTTCGACAACGGAGCCATCACCGGCGACGACCAGACGACGGGCAACATACAGGTCGGCGGCGTCGAGGGCGTCCCGGCCTCGCGCGTCGTCCTGCGCAACAACTTCGTCTACACCTCGCCCGGCGCGGCCCGCTCGAAGAGCCACGGCATCCGCCTCGGATTTGAAGACAAGCGGAACGCCGACGTGAAGCTGCTCGACAACTACGTCGTCGGCCGCGCGCCCTTGCGCGTCTGGTGGTGGCGCGAGGTCGAGTGCGCGGGCAACACCGTCCGCACGGACGGCGAGGCGTGCGAGCTGCTCTTGCCCGAGGGCGTCGGCCCCGCAGGCTACCGCTGGGATTTCAACACCTACTTCGGCGCGGGCGGGGCGGGGCCGTCCTTCGTCGCCAACACGAACGTCTACAGCTTCGCGCGCTGGCGCGAGAAGGTCGGCTTCGACGCGCACAGCCGCTACTCCGGCGCGGGCGATGCGGGGCCGGACGGCCTGCGCGTCTTCGTGCGGCCGAACCGCTACGAGGCCGGGCGCGCGCACGTCGTCGTCTTCAACTGGGGCGGGCGCGAGCGGGCGGCCGTTGACCTCGGCGGGGTGCTCGCGCGCGGGCAGGCGTTCGAGGTGCGCGACGCGCAGAACTACTTCGGGGCGCCCGTGGCCGCGGGCGTCTACGACGGCGGACAGGTCTTACTGCCTCTGAGGCTGACGGAGGCGGCGACGCCGGTCGGGCGGGTCGAGAGGGTGGCCGCGCACACCCCGCCCGAGTTCGCGGTCTTCGTCGTCGCCGCGACCGCGCCGGCCCCCGCACGGCGCGCCGAAAAGTAAACGGAATCTGTCTCGGAATCTGGAATCCCGTTTGGGGCGGGGTTTCAGAATGGCGCGGGCGGGCGCAGCGGATCACGCCCGCC
>DASZKF010000070.1:0-2280 GCA_035947355.1 Pyrinomonadaceae bacterium
AAGTCGTCTTCATCGTCGACCCGGCCACGCCGGATGAAGACCTCACCCGCCTGAGGGACAACCTCCAGCACATCGTCACCGAGCAGGGCGGCACGCTCGCCCGCAACGAGGTCATGGGCCGCCGCCAGCTCGCCTACCGCATCGGCCGCGCCAACGAGGGCATCTACGTCCTCTTCGAGGTCGAGGGCACGGGGCGCGAGATCGCCGAGTTGGAGCGGCGCATGAGGGTCAGCGACCAGGTGCTCCGCTACCTGACGGTGCGCGTGGACGAAGACCGCCAGCGCGCCGAGAAGCTCAAGGCGCGCCGCACGCGCAAGGCTTCGAAGCGCCCGCTCGCGGCCGGCGCGGCCGCCGGCGGCGGCCAGGGCGCGGCCCGCGGCGGGGAGGAAGAGGCGTAGGCGCGCTGTGCGGCGCGCGACCCTCTCGTGTGAGGTCACAAGCGAAGGAGAGTTGAGGAAAAGTTATGTCGAGGAACATTTCGGGCGGCGAGCGCGACTTTGACCGTGACGACGACGCGATGCCGGAGCGCGGCGGGCGGCCCGACCGCGACCGCCGCGGCGGCCGCGGCCGCATGCGCCGCCGCAAGGTCTGCCGCTTCTGCGTGGATAAGGTAGACATCATTGACTTCAAGGACGTGAAGCTCCTGCAGGGCTTCATCCCCGAGCGCGGCAAAATCCTGCCGCGGCGCATCTCGGGCGTCTGCACGGCGCACCAGCGCATGCTGACCGAGGCGATCAAGCGGGCGCGCAACATCGCCCTGCTGCCCTACACCGCCGACTGAGGAGGGGCTCACAGATGGCAACGACGACAGTTCTGTTACGCGAGGACGTGGACAACCTCGGGGCGCGCGGCGAGGTCGTGAAGGTCAAGGCGGGGTTCGCGCGCAACTACCTGCTCCCGCGCAAGCTCGCCGTCGAGGCGACGGCCGGCAACGTCCGCCAGATCGAGGCCGAGCGCGCCGCGCTCCTCAAGAAGGAGGCGCGCGAGCGCGCGACCGCCGAGGGGCAGGCGTCTCTCCTGGGCTCGGTGCGGCTCAACTTCGAGCGCAAGGTCGGCGAGCACGGGCTGCTCTACGGCTCGGTGACGGCGATGCACGTCGCCGACGCGCTCAAGGAGAAGGGCTTCGAAGTCGACAGGCGCCGGGTCCACCTGCCCGAGCCGATCAAGCAGACCGGCGACTACACCGTCAGCGTCCGCCTGCACCGTGAGGTGACGGTCGAAATCCCCGTCACCGTCACGGGCGAGGGCGGCGCGCAGGCGGCCCCGCCCGCCGCAGAAGAGACGCCCGCAGCAGCCGCGGCCGGCGAGACGGCCGACGCCGAGACGAGCGAAGACGCCGAAGCCGCGCAAGGCTAAACGCGGTCGGAATAGAAGCCGCAGGTCGGCGCGGATAAAACGCAGATCAGAAGAGCAGATAGGAAAGGCAGCCTGAGTGCCTTTCTATCCTTTCCGATCTGCGTTTTATCCGCGCCGACCTGCGGCTAAATTTTTCCGCCCCGCCCCGGCGGCCGACGGCGTCGTAAAATCTCGGCGAAAGCCGGCCGGGCAATGTGACTGTTGTCGGCCCCCGAGCATTGTAGTATAAAGACCGCGGCGCGTCCCTGAAGCGCGCTCCTTAGTTCGCATGAGGCGAACGAAGGCACACAGGGGGACGCGCCTTTGCTGTATCCACTCGGCGGCAGTTTTCCACAAGCACCCAGGTCCAAACGCTAAGCTCCCGATGGCACAGTTTATCGATTCGGCGCGCGACCAGATGCTCGAGCGCCCGCTGCCGCACAGCGCCGAGGCCGAGCGGGCGATACTGGGCGCGGTCATCCTCGACAACTCGGTCGTCAACCAGGCCATCGAACTCCTCCGCCCCGACGACTTCTACCAGCGCGCCCACCAGTTCGTCTTCCGCGCGATGATCGCCCTCTCCGAGCGCGGCTCCGAAATCAATCCCATCCTCCTCGGCGAGGAACTCCGCCGCGAGGGCGTGCTGGAGCAGACGGGCGGCATCGCCTTCATCTCGGAGCTGACCTACGGCCTGCCACACTTCACGAACGTCGCCGCCTACGCCAAGGTCATCAAGGACAAGTCCCTGATGCGCCAGCTCGTCAAGGTGGCGAACAAGATCACGAGCGAGGCGCTCGAGGAGGAGGACGAGGCCCAGGTCATCCTCGACCACGCCGAGCAGATGATCTTCGCCCTCGCCGACGAGCGCACCCGCCAGGGCTTCGCGCACATCAAGCCGGTCGCCGACCAGCTCCTCGAAAAAGTCCAGGAGATGGCCGGCCGCTC
>DASZKF010000071.1:0-17538 GCA_035947355.1 Pyrinomonadaceae bacterium
CCTCGCGCTCTACATCAACCAGAGCCGCGAGGACGAGCACCGAGAGGTAGCCGGCGGCCGTGCCGCAGCCCTTCAGAAGCTCCGTGTCGCCGGCCGTGTAGCCGCGCCGCGCCGCGCCCGCCTCGGACGGCGCCGCGCGCAACTCCGTGTAGCGCTTGACGAAGGCCAGGCTCAGGAAGAAGAACATCGAGAAGGCGAGCAGCCACGGCGAGACCTCGACGCCGCCCGCGTAGCCGCCCGCGAGCACCCGCAGCGTGTAGAGGCCGGCCAGCACGAGCACGTCCACGACGGCGAGCCGCTTGAGCAGGGCCGTGTAGGCGACCGTCAGCGCCAGGTAGAGCGCGAGCATCAGGCCGAACCGCGCCGGCAGCCACGCCAGCGCCGGCGCGAGGCCCGCCGCGACGAGGGCGAGCGCGGCCCACGCGGCCGCCCCGCGCCCGAGCGCGCCCGCGGCCACGGGCCGGCCTCTCTTGTAAGGGTGGCGGCGGTCGGCCTCGGCGTCGAGCAGGTCGTTGAAGAGGTAGCCGCCCGAGGCGCACAGGCTCCACGCCGCGAACCCGGCCGTGCACCGCAGCAACAGCTCCGCGTCGAAGACCTCGTGCGCCAGCAGCAGCGGGACGAACACCAGGAGGTTCTTCACCCACTGGTGCGCCCTCAGCGCCCTCAGCAGCGGCGCGACGCGGCCCTTGGGCACGCGCCCTTCCTCCGTGGCGGCGGCGATGGTTTCGGTCTGCCTCAATCCTCTCCCCTCTACAACGGGCATCAATCCTGAACGCGCGTGAAGGTCAGCTTGTGAACCTCGACGGTCTCTGCGCCGGGCGGGGACAATTCGATAGTCAACTCGCCGCCGCCCCAGTCCAACACCGCGGGCGTCTGCGCGTCAAGCAGGACGCCGCCTGAGTGTGACGAAGACGCGCGTAGTCTAACCGGAGGCGGCGACGCCTCGGCCTCGACGCGCCAGCGGCCGGGCGGGAGCTGGAAGCGTTCGAGCCGCGCGGGCTGCGCCGGCGTGACGGGGACGACGAGGCGGCCGCCGGCGCCGAGGCGGGCCACGCTCGTCTGGTTGTCGCAGATGAGGAAGCCGGGGACGGAGACGGCGTCCTGCCCGCGGCGGACGCCGATGCGCTCGCTCTCCTTCCTGACCCAGATGCGGGCCGTCACCTTGTAAGGCTCCCGGCCCTCGAAGCGGACGAGCGTGTAGTCGCGGAAGAAGCGCGGGTCTTGCTGCATCTGCCGGCCGCTCAGGAAGTACCCGCTGTCGTTGCCGGTCGGCAGCAGGAAGACGACGAGGTCGGGCCTGCGTTCGAGGACGTAGCGGCCGTCGCCGAGTTCGTGCGCGATCGGCCCCTGGCCGAGGTCGGGCGGCGGGTGGCGCGGCAGGTAGAGGTCGTTGAGGCCGAGCATGTCTATCGCGGGCAGCTCCGACCAGAAGGGCAAGCCGCCCGCGGGGTCTACGGCCAGGAGCGGCTGCTCGGCGCCGAAGGCTTTCTTCAGGAGCGTGCCGACGACCTCCGCGTCCCACTCCCAACGCTCCGAGACGGCGCGGGAGTTCTCCTCGTCCCTGTATTGCAGGTAGCCGAAGAGGCCGAGCCCGAGCGCGGCCGCGAGCATCGCGACGGCGAAGGCTCGCCGCCCCGCGCGACGCGCGAGCCATGCGCCGCCCTCGGCCGCGACGAGCGCGAGCAGCAGCAGCAGCGGCACGAAATGGCGCCACGCCGGGAAGATGTCGCCGCCGATGGCCGCCACGTAAGCGGCCCACGCCGCGGCGAGCTTGAGCGCCAGACAGACGCGCGCGCGGCGGAAGTTTTGGCGGAGGCAGACGAAGGCGGCGGCCGCGGCCAGCGCGAAGAGCGGCGCGGCCGGCCGCGCGCCCGCGCCGAGGTAAGCCAGCCCGCCGAGCGCGTGCGTGCCCGACGGGTGGAACTTGACGAGCGCCGTGTTGGGCACCCACTCGCCGTAGTACGCGAGGCGGAAGGCTTCGTGGCCGAGGACAAAGAGGACGGGCAGGAGCGCCAGCCCCGCGGCCTTGCGCAAAGAGTCGCGGCCGAATCCGCGGCACAGGAAGACGGCCGCGACCGCGGCGGCCGTGAAGACGGGGCCGTCGAGTCTCGTCAGGCAGATGAGCGCGAAGAGGAGGCCGGGCAGGAGCATCTCGCGGAAGCCCGCGCCGCGCCGCTCAAGGCGCGGGGCCGTGAGCACGACGGCCCACGCCAGAAGGCCCGCCAGCAGCGGCTGCTCAAGCCCGCCGACCGTCCAGGCTGCGAACGCGCCCGAGAGCGGGAGGAAGAGGAGCGCGACGAGCGTCGCCGCGCCCGTCTTCAAATCCGAAGGGGGGTCGGCGTAGACGAAGGCCGCCAGCGCCGCGCCCATCCCGGCGTAGCCGAGCAGCCGCGCGGCGTCAATCACGTCCACGCCGGCGAAGCCGAGCAACGCGTTCGCCAGCACCCACAGCAGATTCGAGTAGCCCTCGACGTAGAGGCCGCCGTTCCACGTCAGGCCGTGCCCCCGGGCGAGCCGCTTGGCGTAGGTCAGGGAGATCAGCGCGTCGTCGGAGATGAAAGGCAGGAAGCGGCGCGTGTGCAGGCAGAGCGCCGCGAACGCGACGGCGAAGACGAGCAACGCGAGCCACAGACTCGCGCCGCGCCGGCCGTGCTCTGCGGGCGCGGTCACGGCTCGACACTCACTTTCTGTTTCAAGGTCGCCGAGCCTTTGAGTCCGAACCAGGTGACCGACTCCTGCAAGAGGTCAACTTCGAGCACGTACTCGCCGGCCGCGGGCGCGCGGACGAGGAGCGGGACTTCCGCCTCTTCGCCGGGCGCGAGGTCGAAGGGGAGCGGCGCGCGCCCGTCGTCGTTGACGAGGACGCCGCCCGCGGGGTCGAGCCAGTGGTTGCCGAGGAAGAGGCGGAAGCTGTTGTCCGCGGCCCCGAGCGCGGGCCAGACCGACCCGCCCTCGTTCCTCAAGACGACGCGCAGCGTCAGGCTCTCTCCCGCGCGCGCGCGTGCGGGCGGCGGGTGCGCCCAGCGGAGCGCCGCCCGGAAGGCGGTGTCGGGGAGCGGCGCGGACGCGGCCGTCACGGCGATGCGCCTCTGCGGCGCTCGGCCGGCGGGCAACACCTCGACGAGGCTCGCCGCGTGGAAGCGCCCGCGGTCGGAGAAGTACGGGAGCTGTAGCGGCGTGACGCGCCCGACGCCGAGGCCCGCGGCCTGCACGTTCTCGATCGAAGACCGGAGGTGCTCGGTCAGGGCCAGCGTGTAAACCCGCTTGCCGCGGGCCGCCTCGACGGCGCGTGCGAAGCGCGTGCGGGCCACTTCGGTCGAGAAGAACTCCGGCATGAAGAGGCACCACTGCGGCGCGTCGGGCCGCAGAAGGAGTTGGTAGCCGCCCGTCAGAGGCCCGCTCTGCGCCCAGACCTCGACGCCGTCCAAAAGCGCCCGCTCCTCCTCTGAGAGGAACGCTCGCGCCGAATGGTCGCGCAGAAAGTGTCTCGCCTCGCGCAGGTGCCCGCGCGGGTTTTTGAAGAAGGCGGGGCGGCCGCCCCACTCGAACTCGTAACCGTAGACGCAGGCCGAGGCCGACTGTACGACGAGGACGAGCACGAGCACGGAGGCAAAGGTCTTCCTGTAGTCGAAAGACCGGCGCGGTTCCGCCGACGCTTGCCAGAGCTTCGTTATCAAGTAGATGAGGACGAGGCCGCCGGCCGCCTCGACGTACATCGCGTAGCGGTGCATCCCCGAAGCCGCGCTCCAGAGCAGCGCGCCGGCCAGCGTGGCGGCGGAGAGTTGCCGCACGCGCGCGTCGGCCTTGCGCCAGAGCGCGCCGACGACCGCAGCGAGGAACGCCAGAGAGAGGCGGCCCCAGTGCGGGCCGAGGTCGCCGCCCGTGTGCTCGACGCGGAAGGGCAAAAGGAGCGGCCAGAGCAGAACCTCCCACGCCCGCATGTTCTTAAACCGCGGGTCGTCCACGACCGGCCCCCAGCGCTCGGTGCGCGGGTCGGGCGCGGGCCAGTAAGGCGACTGGAAGACGTGGTTGTAGAGGGGGAAGACGGGGCTGCCCGTCTGCCAGTACATGTAGAGCGTGTAAGGCAGGAGCGGGAGCGCCGCCGCCCCCGCGGCCCACGACAGCGAAGCCCATTCGAAGCGCCGGCCGCTCCGCGCCAGGCGGTACGCGCAGAGCAGGAAGAGCGGCGCGGCGAAGGCGAGGTTGGTCAGCTTGAAGGCGAGGGCCGCGCCGAGGTAGAGGCCGACGCGGACGAGCGCCCGGCGTCGCGCGCGCGCGTCTTCACCAGTCTTGAACGCGAGGCGCGTCGCTTCGAGCAGGAGCGGGAGCGCCAGCAGGTCAACCATGTAGTTGTTGACCTCGAAGAGCGTCTGCTCCGAAAGGATCAGCAGCAGCACGCCGGCCGCGCGCAGCCGCGGGCGCGCGACGAACGGGCGCAGAAGCTTCTCCAGGATCGTCCCGGCCCAGACGAGCGCGAGGAGGTTGACGACGGTGCCGAGGCGGTAGCCGAGCAGCCGCCGGCCGAGGCCGAGCGCCATGTCGGGCGCGGGGTTGAAGGGGAAGCGGGAAGGGAAGAAGTCGCCCTCGATCATCGGCCAGCCGCGAAGGGCGCGCTCGGCGTTGACGAGTCGGTAGTCGAGCACGTCCCAGGACATGTCCGGCAGCGCCGCCCTCAGCGCGTAGAAAAAGGCGAGCGGCAGCGCGACGATCAACCAGAACGGGGCCGGCGTCGGCCCCTCCTCGTCCTTCGTCCGCAAGTGCCAGAGCCAGGCGAAGGCCGTGAGGAGACACGTGAGCGCCCACGCCGCGGCGTCGTTGCCGACCGGCCAGAAATACTGGCGCGCGAACGCGGCCGCGTAGAGGAGGATGACGAAGTCGCCGACTCCGAGCCTGCGTCGAAGGCCGGCGAGCTTCAAAGGGAGTGGCGGCGTGGGACTCAAGGGTGGTATGCGTCTTGACCTTCGCGTGCGTTCGTTTCAACACAGAGGGCACGGAGAAAGCCGATTGTCTTCTCCGTGCCCTCTGTGTCCTCCGTGGCCTCTGTGTCGAAACATGCCGTCGTCAACACTCAACATCGAATCACAACTCCAGACGCTTCCTCACGCCTTCCGGCGTCAGCTTGAGCGCGAGCATGATGAAGCGCCAGAACCAGGGGACGTAGACCACGTCGCGGCCGCGCTCGGCCGCGCTCACGATCTTCTCGCCGACCTCCGCGGGCGAGGCGACGAGGAAGAGTTTGGGCCGCCCGAAGGTCATCGGCGTGTCCACGAACCCCGGCTTGACGGTCAGCACCCTGACGCCGGCGCGGAAGAGACGCGCGCGCAGGCCCTGCAGGTAGACGTTCAGCCCGCCCTTCGCCGCGCCGTACAGGTAGTTGCTCCGGCGGCCCACGTCGCCCGCGACCGACGAGATGGCGACGACGAAGCCGCCGCGCCGCGTCTCGAAGAGGTCGGCGCAGTGGTTCAGCACCGAGACCGCGCCCGTGAAGTTGCGGTCTATGATGCGGAAGGCCTCCTCCAAATCCTTCTCGGCCTCGGCCTGCTCGCCGAGGTAGCCGAAGGCGACGACGACGCCCTCCAGGTCGCCCATGCGCCGCACCACGCCGCGCAAGAACTCCCGGTGGCCCTCGTAGTCCTCGGCCTCGAAGCGGCCCGCGGCCGCCTCGACCTTGTGGCGGATGCGCAGGTCTGCGGCCAGGCGCTCGGCCTCCGCAAGGTTCCGGCCGGCGAGGAAGACGGGGCGGCCCCGCGCGGCGAACGACGCCGCCACGTGGCGCGCGATGGCCGAGGTGGCCCCGAGGATGAGGACAGGTTCGGGCATAAAGAAGTAGACAGTAGCCAGTAGTCAGTAGACAGTAGAAAGCCTTCGGTATCGAGTCGTCCGGGCGTCAGCGTCAACAACCTTAATGCGGAGCCTACTGGCTACTGACTACTGTCTACTGTCTACTTGCTTCCCCTTCACGGCGTGATGCCGAGGCGGCGCGAAAGCTCGGAGCGGAAGCGGTCGCCGGGGTCTACGCGGCGCTTGATCTCTAGCCACTCGGGGAAGCGCGGGTACATCAGCCGGAACTTCTCCGGGTCGAGGCAGGCGTCCTTCGCCAGGTAGACGCGGCCGCCGTGTTCGAGCACGATGTCGTCGAACTTCCGGAGCAGCGCGAACAGCTCCTCGCCGCGGACGGGGAAGTCGAGCGCCAGCGTGTAGCCGGGCGCGGGGAACGAGAGCAGGCCCGTCCCCTCGGGGCCGAAGCGCTTCAGCACGGCGAGGAAGCACGGCTGCCGGCTCGCCGCCAGCGCCTCCTGCAAACGCGCCAGCCCCCGCGCGGACTCGGCCAGCGGCATCACGCACTGGTACTGCACGAAGCCGCGCTTACCGTAGGCGCGGTTCCAACGCCCGACCGCGTCGAGCGGGTAGAAGAAGCGGTTGAAGTCCGCGACGAAGGGCACGCCCCTGCCGCCCTGCACGCTGAAGTAGAGCCGGTTGAAGGCCGAGGCCGAGAGGCGGTTGAGCGCCCACGAGGGGAGGTCGAACGGCAGGTCGAAGCGCGCGCGGGTTTCGGGGCGGTCGAGCGCGCGGAACTCGCGCGGCAGCTCCAGGGCGCGCGCGTGCTGGCCGCGGATGAGCACGCCGCGCCCGGCCCGCCGGCCCCGCGCCAAAAGGTCTACCCAGCAGACCGTGTACTCGTCGTCGTAGACGGGGTCGTCGAGCATCGCCAGCGACTCCGCGAGGTCGCGCGACGCGTGGTGGCGGACGATGACGAAGGAGGTCTCGACGGGCTTGAGGCGGACGGTGACTTCGGTGATGACGCCGGTCAGCCCCATCCCGCCGACGGTGGCGCCGAAGAGGTCTGAGTTCTCCGCGGGCGTGCAGCCGGCGCGCGCGCCGTCGGCGAGCAGGAGTTCGAGCGCCTCGACGTGCGCGCCGAAGGCCCCGTCGCGGTGGTGGTTCTTGCCGTGGACGTCGGCCGCGACGCACCCGCCGAGCGTGACGAACTTCGTGCCCGGCGTGACGGGCGGGAACCAGCCGCGCGGCGCGAAGACTTCGAGCACCTCGGCGATGGTCGCGCCGGCCTCGGCCCGCAGCAGGCCCGTGCGCTCGTCGAATTCGAGGAAGCGGTTGAGCCGCTCGGTCAGCAGGACGACGCCCTCCTTCGAGAGGGCGGCGTCGCCGTAGGAGCGCCCCAGGCCGCGCGCCAGCACATGGCCCCACCGCGTCACGTCCACGGCCGAGACGTACTCGGGTCGCACCACCTCGGCCCGCACGCGCGGGTAACGGCCCCAGCCTGACAGCTCCAGCGTCTTGCCGCGCACGGCGGCCGAAGGCTCTCCCGACGGTGAAGGGTTCGCGGTCATGTCTCGCTGGAGAAGGTCAGCCGAGTTTAAGCCACGCCGCCGCCCCGGCGCAAAGTGTTGGCCCGGCGCGCCCGCGCGGCCCACGTGCCCGACCCGCGCGCCCGACCTTGCGCCCCCCTCGGCCCGCGGCCTACCATGCCGGCAGACGTATCCGACACGACAGGAGAGGCACCGCGCGTGCGGCCCGCGACGCGCACCGGAGGCAAAGTTCATGTTCCCACAGCACGGCCTTCATCAACCCGCAGCCGCCCCGCTCCTCGCAGAGTCGAACGAGGCGGCCGGCGACAACACGGGCGACACGCTCGAGGACGCCGCCCGCGACGAGCGCGACTACGTCCGCGAGCGCCTCCGCGACGAACTCCGACGCGACCCCACCGACGAAGAGATCAGCGACTGGCTGCGTAAGCACACGGAAGGCTACTAAGGCGAGAGGCTAGAGACTTGAGGCTGGAGGCTTGTTAAAGCATTCGCGGCTCGAAACTCGGAATACGCCCCTCACGTTTCGCCAGCGACGGTTTTTAACAAGCCTCCAGCCTCAAGTCTCTAGCCTCTCGCCTTAAGGCGTAGGCGTGACGGTGATCTTGTTGTCTACGCCGAGGACGCCTTTGACGGAGTAGGCGAGGCGCTCGGCGCGCTGCTTGACGGCCTCGGAGGCGACGGTGCCGGTGAGGCGGACGCGGCCGTCAACGACCGTGGCGAAGATGTTGGCGGCCGCGACCTCGCGGTCGTCGGCGAAGAGACGGTCAACCTTCTGTTGGAGCGCGAGGTCGTCGCCGGCGCTCGTGCCGGCCGAGGCCGGGGGGGCCGCCGTCGAGGAGGGAGGCGCGGCCGTCGAAGGCTCCGTCGTTGCCGGCGGCGGCGCGACGATGACGGGCGCGGGCTGCTGGATGATGATCGGCGTCGGCTGCGTCATCGGCGTCTGGACGATGACGGGCACTTGCGAGTAGGGCGTCGGCTGCGCCGGGGCCGACGCGCGCAGGTTGATGTTGGTCGAGTCCGAGTCGTCGCTCGGGTTGGTCAAAAACAGCATGATGATGACCGTCGCGGCGATGGCCGTCAGCGCGACGGCCGCGATGACGCCCACCGAGTAGCCGCGCCGCTCCTCCGGGTAGCGCACCGTCTGCGACTGCACGACCTCGCGCCGCGCGTTGGGCGTCTCCACCACGACGCGGCTCCGTCTCTGCTGCTCTTCGTCGTAAGACATAGAAGCTCTGACTCCTGAAACGTCTGCGTCTGAAGTCCGGCGAGGCGAGTCCGATGCGAAAGCTCTCCGGCAGGGGCCGCGCCGGGAAAGCGCCGCCCCGGCGCGCGACGCCTCCCCGGCTTTTATCCTGCCGCCGGCGCGCTCAGAAGCGTCGGCGGGTGCGCGGACGCGAGCGCCTGTAGAGGTAGCCGCCGCCCGCGCCGAGCGCCGCGCCGGCCGCGGCCGCGCGCTTGCCGCCGACCGCCGCGCCCAGACCGGCCCCGCGGGCCGCGCCGCTCAGCGCCGAGCCGGCCGTGCGCGTGCGCCCGCGGAAGTGACGACGGGCCGCGCGACGGTTGAAGGCGTAAAGCCCCGCGCCGCCCGCGCCGATGGCCGCGCCCTTCTTGCCGCCGATCAAAGCGCCTAGCCCGGCGCCGCCGGCGATGATGGCCGCCGTCCGGGCCTTCCGGCCGAAGCGGGAACGCCGCCGCCGCTCCTGGCCGAAGACGTCCGGCACGAGCGTCGTCAACAGCAGCACGGCGCAAACCAGGAAAGCAAAAAATCTCTTCATCACGGTCGCCCTCCGTCACTGAAAAAAGACCGGTCTAAAACTGGAGAGAGCCATCGCCCGCCCCTTCGTGCAAACCCCATTCCGCGCCTTCCGTTTGACGGCGCAAGGGGCGCAAACGATGCCATCCTCATAACTTCCGCCTGACTCAGCGCCGGGACGCGCGGGCGAATGGAGACGGCGCGCGTACTGATTCCGTGCTCGGCCGGGGCGGGTTTGACCGGGCCAGGGCGCGCTCTCATAATCGTTGACATGACGACGGCAGTCATCCACCACCCCGTCTACGAGCAGCACGACACGGGCTTCGGCCACCCGGAGTGCCCGGAGCGTTACGCGGTCGTGATGGAGGCGCTGCGCGCGGACGCAGGGTTGTGGCAGGGACTCGTCGAGCTCGAGGCCCCGGCCGCGCCGCGCGGCGACGTGCAGGCCTGCCACACGCCGCAGCTCTTCAAGCACGTCGAGCGCGCCGTCAGCGAGGGGCGCGGCTACCTCGACGCCGACACGGCCGTCTCGATGCGCTCGCTCGACGCGGCGCTGCGCACGTCGGGCGGGGCCTGCCGCGCCGTCGAAGCCGTGATGCGCGGCGAGGCGCGCAACGCCTTCCTCCCCGTGCGCCCGCCCGGCCACCACGCCACGACCGACCGCGCGATGGGCTTCTGCCTCTTCAACACCGTCGCCGTCGCCGCCCGCTACGCGCAGCGCCGCTACGCCGAGGTCGAGCGCGTCGCCGTCGTGGACTGGGACGTGCACCACGGCAACGGCACGCAGGGCATCTTCTACGACGACCCCTCGGTCTTCTTCTTCTCCGCGCACCAGTACCCCTGGTATCCGGGCACGGGCGCGCGCGGCGAGACGGGCGTCGGCCGCGGGCGCGGCTACACCCTGAACGTGCCCCTGCGCGCGCGCACGCCGGCCGCCGAGCACCGCCGCGCCGTCGAGACGGCCGTCGGGGAGGTCGCCGCCAGGTTCAAGCCCGACCTCGTCATCATCTCGGCCGGCTTCGACTCGCACGCCGCCGACCCGCTCGGCCAGCTCCGGCTCGAGGACGAAGACTTCGTCCACCTCACGCGCGTGGTTAAGTCCTGGGCCGACGAAGCCTGCGGCGGCCGCCTCGTCTCCTGCCTCGAAGGCGGCTACAACCTCTCGACGCTCGGCGAGACGGTACGCGCCCACGTCGCCGCCCTCGCCGAAGAATAGGAGAGACGTACCAAACAGCAGACCACGGGGGTACAGTTTAATCTCTTCGTAAAACTGTGTCTCCGCGTCTCTGCGGTGAATGTTCTTACGAAGGAACTTCAAGGGCCGCCGGCGCGTTATCATCAGGGACAAAGGCCGGGACTTCTTCGCGCAAGTTTGTGGCGAGCCGCCCAAAGTGATGAAGGCGGCTCGTAGTTTTTCCGTTTACGTGTTCTCACCTGACCCTCGCTGGCTTTGAGTTATGGCGCCGCTGACTTACATGGAGCTGCTGCGGGGCAACCGCTCGTTCAGGTGGCTGCTGGCGGGGCAGGTCGTCTCGGAGCTGGGCAACTGGTTCAACTTCATCGCCGTGCTGGGGCTGGTGCGGGCGGTGACGGGGGCCGCGCCGGAGGCGGCGGCCGTCCTCATCGTGCTGCGCTTCGCCCCCTTCGCCCTGCTCGCGCCGGTGGCCGGGGCGCTCGCCGACCGCTGGTCGCGCCGCGCCGTAATGATCTGGACAGACCTGGCGCGCGCGGTGCTGGCGCTCGGCTTCCTGCTGGTCTCTTCGGAAGGAGACCTCTGGGTCGCGTACGCGTGCATGGCGGCGCTGACGACGCTGTCGGCGCTCTTCGAGGGGGCGAAGAACGGCGCGATGCCGAACGTCGCGGGCGAGCGCGGGCTGCTGGCGGGCAACGCCCTGATGTTCTCCTCGCGCTTCCTCCTGATGGCCGTCGGCTCGGCCCTCGGCGGCGCGACGAGCGACCTGTTCGGCTACCACGTCGCCTTCTTCGTCAACGCGCTCTCGTTCGTCGTCTCGGCCTACTCAGTGTGGCTCATCCCGGAGGGGGAGACGCGCTCGCCGGGGGGCGCGGCGGCGCTCGCCGGCGGGCGCGGGGGCCTGCTCGGCGGCGTGTGGGAGGACGTGCGCGACGGGTTCAGGTACGTGGCCGGCCACAGGCTGGTGTCGGCGCTGGTGGGCGTCAACATCCTCTGGGCCGTCGGCGGCGGCGCGCTCAGTCTGCTCTACGAGCGGCTGGGGAGCGTGACCTTCGCCGGGCAGGGCGGGCTGGAGGGCGACAGGGGCGTGGCCTTCGTCCACACGGCCGTGGGCGCGGGCCTCTTCCTCGGGATGCTTCTGGCGCGCCGCATCGGGGCGCACGTCGAGGTGCGGGGCCGCGTGCCGTTACTCATCGGCTGGGGGATCGTCGCGCACGGCGTGCTGTTCGCGCTCGCGGGGCTGATGCCGACGCTCTGGCTGGCGACGCTGATGATCTTCGTCTCGCGCGTCGTCATCGGCGTCGAGTTCGCGGTGCAGGACACGCTGCTGCTGCGGCTGCTGCCGGACAACCTGCGCGGCCGCGTGGTGACGACCGACCGCGCCGCAGAGATCGGCGTCGTCAGCCTGAGCGGCATCGCCGCGGGGTGGCTGCTGACGGGGCCGCTGACGCCGC
The DNA here is from genome assembly GCA_035947355.1 of Pyrinomonadaceae bacterium. Classification (GTDB taxonomy): domain Bacteria; phylum Acidobacteriota; class Blastocatellia; order Pyrinomonadales; family Pyrinomonadaceae; genus QHXN01. The sequence continues at coordinate 11,728 of DASZKF010000071.1, forward strand.
GCTCGCTGACCGTCTGGTCGGGGCTGCTCTCGGCCGCGCCCGGCCTCCTCTGGCTGCTGCTCTTCGCCACCAAGCGGCTGACACTGCCGGCGAAGCGCCAGGACGAAGGAGAGGAGCGCGAGGTCGAGGAGACCGCGCTGGCCTCGGCGGGATGAGGGAAGGGCGCTGGGTGCCGGGTGCTGGGAAAGACAAGTTGCTTCTTAACCAGCACCCGGCACCTGGCACCCAGAACCTTCCGATGGTATAGAATCAGCCGACGCGGCGGGGTTGAGGTCGTGATGTCGGATGAAGGGAAGAGAGGTGGGAGGCTGATGGGCTGGCGGGAGCGCGCGGGGGGGGCGCTCGCGGGCGTGCGGCCGTGGCTGCGGCGGGTGATGCCGCGCGTGGCGGCGGCCGCGGCCGGGCTCTTCGTGCTGCGACTGTTCGTGCAGAACACGGCCCTGTACCGAGACACCTCCGTCGGCGTCCTCGGCCCCCTGACGTTCCTGGCCGTCGCCTGCGTCCTCCTCTACTACGGCCTGAAGGTCCTCGTCCGGCTCAAGCGGCTGCTGCTGTGGCGCGTGCGCCGTCGCCTCGTCATCACGTACCTCTTCGTCGGGCTGACGCCCATCGTCCTGCTGCTCGTCCTCGGCTACCTGGCCGCGATGCTCGGCTCGGGGCAGGCGATGGTGCGGCTCGTCACCGTCGAGTACAGCGTGAACGAGCGGCAGGCGCGCGACGGCGCGCGGGCCGTCGCCGAAGCCCTGCTCGGCGCGCCGGCCAATGAGGCCGCGGCGCAGCGCTCTCTCTCGGAGCAGGCGAGGGTGCTCCAGTCGGTCCTGCCCGGGGCGCGCCTCGCGGCGTGGCGCGGGGCCGAGGGCGAAGGGGCCGCGGGCCTCGGCGAGGGCGGGCCGCCGCAGCTCGCCAGCGCGCCCGAGGGCGAGCAGTGGCGCGGCGTCGGGGCCGACGAGGGCGGCGCGGGCGGGCCGCTGCCGGAGTGGCTCCGCGGGCGGGCGGAGTGGAGCGGACTGAGCTACCTGCCGCCGCCCCAAGACTCAGAGACCGCCTTCGGCACGCCCTACCTGCGGGCGCTGGCGCGGCGCGCGGGCGGCGGGCGCGCCGTCGCCGTGCTCGTCACCGTGCCGGTCAGCCGCGCGCTCCTCCAGAGCTTCCGCGAGAGCGCGGGCGTCAACGTCCGCCCCTTCTTCATCGGCGCCAACGAGGTGACGGGGGCGGGGCGCGGCGTGCGGATCAGCGTGGATGGCGACAGCCCCCGCGGGCGGCTGCGGGCCGAGGAGGCGGCGGCCAAAGGCTTGCCGCCGAAGGTCGTGGACTTCGGGCGCGACCAGTTCGGCGAGCCGATGCCGGGCACGCTCTTCACGGACTTCTGGTTCCCGGTCTTCCTGCCCGCGACCGACTGGACGAACGGCGAGCAGTCGTCGAACTGGGCCTTCATCGTGGACTGGTCCTGGGCGGCCGTGTGGCGGCAGTTCTGGGGCGGCGAGGAGATCGGCGAGTTCTGGTGGCTGCTCCTGGTCTACACGGCCGCGACCTTCCTCGTCCTCGAAATCCTCGCGCTGTTCTCGGCCGCGTGGATGACGCGGGCCGTGACGGGCACCGTCCACAAGCTCTACCGCGCGACCGAGTTCATCAAGCGCGGCGACTTCTCGCACCGCATCAGCACGCGCTCGCGCGACCAGCTGGGCGAGCTCGCCCTGGCCTTCAACGAGATGTCGGCCAACGTCGAGAACCTCCTGGCCGAGCGCGTCGAGCGCGAGCGCCTTGAGCGCGAGGTCGAGATCGCGGCCGAGGTGCAGGCGCAGCTCTTCCCGCGCAGCGTCCCCCAGCTCCGGACGGCCGAGATGACGGGCGAGTGCCGCGCGGCGCGCGGCGTGGCCGGCGACTATTACGATTACATCGAGGTCGCGCCCGGCCTCGTCGCCTTCGCGCTCGGCGACGTCTCGGGCAAAGGCATCTCGGCCTCGCTCGTGATGTCGAACCTCCAGGCGTCTCTGCGGGCGCAGGCGGCCATCGTCGCCGAGCGCGTCCGCCTCGCCGGCCGGCAGGCGCAGGCGGCGACGGGCGGCGTCGCCGGCTCTCTGCCCGCGGGCGACGGCCAGCCGGTCGAGCTGCAAGCCGGGACGCAGACGGTCGCGCCGATGGTGGCGAGCATCAACGGACAGCTCTGCCGCAGCACCGACTCGAACCGCTACGCGACGCTCTTCCTCGCCCTCTACGACGACCGCGCGCGCACCCTGCGCTACACGAACGCCGCGCACAACCCGCCCGTCCTCGTCCGCGCCGACGGCCGCGTCGAGCGCCTCACCGTCGGCGGCACCATCGTCGGCACGTTCGACTTCGTCCGGTTCGAGGAGGGCCAGGTCGCGCTCGAAGACGGCGACCTCCTCATCATCTTCTCCGACGGCCTCTCCGAGGCGCAGAACCCGCTCGGCGAGGAGTACGGCGAGCAGCGGCTCGCCGACTTCGCCGCCGCCCGCCGCCGCGACACCGTCGCCAACATCCGCCAGGCCATCTTCGACGAAGTTGACCGCTGGACGGGCGACGCCGAGCGCTACGACGACCAGACGCTCGTCATTTTAAAAGCCGTCAATAAGTCCGGAGTCTGAAGTCTGGAGTCTGGAGTCCGGACAGAAAGTCGAAAGCCCGACCACGACGGCCGGGCTTTTGTTTTTGACTCCAGACTCCGGACTGTTTTTACGCCGTGATGATCGTCGCGCGCGCGCCCGTCAGTTCGGAAAAATCTTTCGTGTAGATGGTGCCGACGCGGCGGCGGTGGCGGAGGGCTTCGACGAGTTCTTCGGCCGAGGCGAGGCGGTCGTCGGTGTGTGCGACGGCCCAGTTGGGGATGTGGCCGGCGGCGTCGAGTAAGTCTTCGAGGTGGCGTAGGTACTGGCGGCGCGTCTCGGTGCGCGCGCCGAGGCGGTTCGCCGCGCCCGCCTCGAACTGGTCCCAGAAGGCGTCGCCGCCGCGCACCCACTCCTCCCGCCAGGCCCAGGGGGCTTGGCGCGCGCCGCCGCGCGAGGGGCGCGGCAGGCGGAGGAAGAGGAGGTCTGCCTGCTCGCGGGCGAGGAAGTCGCGCGCGTCCTTGTTGGCGGCGGTGTTGCGGTGGCGGCTCTCGACGGGCTTCGGCTGCGAGTCGCGCAGGCGGCGGAAGACGCGCGAGAGGGGCTGGCGCAGCTCGCGCGTCGAGGCGTCGAAGGAGAGGGCGTAGTCGCCGACCATCATGCCGAGGTCGAGCGTGAGGGCGCGCTTGAACTCCGAGCCGAGCCTCTCGGCGTTCTCCCGGACGTTGTCGAACCACCAGGCGTCCGTCTCGCCGAAGCGGCCCGCGAGCGCCGGGTTATAGGGGCGGTGGCGCGGCACGTAGGCGTCTTCGAGCACCGTCTCCACGTCCTCGTCCGACAGCCGCTCGGCCGCGTTCTCGACGCGGGCGCGGGCGCGCGTCCAGGCCCACTGCCGCGCGTCGTTCGAGGCCACGCGCGCGCCCCAGCGCTTGAGGTTGAGGTCGAGGTCGGCCTCGCCCGCGAACGGGACGGCCACCGAGCGGAACTGCATCCGGCGCAGCACGCTCAGCTCGAAGGCGAGCCACCCGTCGGGCAGCGGGTCGGAGAAATTTCGTGGCGTCATTTATGTATTTGCGATTTTAGATTTTTGATTTTCGATTTAGTCATCAGTAATCAGTCGTCAGTCGTCAGTTCTTTGTCTTTACTGATAACTGACGACTGACGACTGATTACTAAATCGAAAATCAAAAACTCTCCCGGGCCGTCTCGCCGGCGTGGACGACCTCGCGGGCGTCGGCTTCGTCGGCCGGCTCGTCCGGCGTCGCCGCCGGCTCGTCCTCGGCGGGGGCCTCGCGCGCGTGCGAGCGCAGCTCGGGCAGACCTTCGAGCGAGAGGAAGGCGGCGACGACCCGCGGGTCGAACTCCAGGCCGGCCCAGAGCGCGAGGTGCTGGCGCGCCTCCGCCTCGGCGACGGCCGGGCGGTACGGGCGCTCGTCGGTGAGCGCGGCGTAGGCGTCGGCCACCCGCAGGATGCGCGCCGGCAGCGGAATCTGCTCGCCGCGCAAAGCGTCAGGGTAGCCGGCCCCGCCCCACCACTCGTGGTGCCAGCGGACGAGGAGCTGGACGGCGCGGTCGGCCCCGGCGCGCGCCGCCTCCTGCTCGCCGATGACGGGGTGGCGCTGGAGGTCAAGCCGCTCGGCATCCGTGAGCGGCCCGGCGCGCTTGACGTAGTCGCGCTTCATCGCCAGCTCGCCGAGGTCGTGCAGCAGCGCGGCGAAGACGAGCGAGGCGCGGTCGACGCGCCCGAGCCGGAAGCGGGCCGCCAGCGCGTCGGCCAGCCGCGCCACGCGCGAGGCGTGCGGGTGCGGGTAGCCCTCGAACTCGTCCACGGCGGCGGCCAGGCGCAGGAAGGCTTCGCCCGCCGCGCGCTCGGTCTCGGCAAATTCGATTTTCATAAAGACCAGAGTTTAAAGTTCAAAGCCCAAACTTCAAAGCCGCCAGCGCCGACTTCGCCCCGCACAGACGAAGAGGGCGGAGTCGACCCGCAACCCCGCCCTCCCCGCACCGAACCACCTCAACCCTGCCGAGGCCCGCCGTCGCGCCTCTCGCTGAGGATGCGCTCGACCGTGTTGATGAGGGCGTTCAGCCGCTCGTCGGTCTCGCGTCCCGCTTTGGTTAGTGCCGCGATCTGTCTGCTGTTCGCCGAGATTAACAGGTCATGTGCCCTGATCTCCTGTTCGTGCGACTCGGCGATGGCGAGCAGCGCCCGGATGCCGCCTTCCGTTTGCTCCCAACGCCTCTCGGCCCGCCGCTGCGAGTCGGCAAGAGCGTCAACCTTTTCAGTCAGTGTGCCGAGCTTGGCGGTGATGTGCGCCTGCTGCTCGACGATAAAATCCATCTGCCGCTGTCGTTCGTCGTCGGTCATCGCGTCCGGCCCCCGTTAAGGATGTCGGTGGGTGAGGGGATTATACGCCAGCGGCCGGCGGGGGAGTCACCTCCCGGCGCGGAGTTGTTCGAGGAGGCGGCGGGCGGCGGCGTGTTTGGGGTCGAGCTGGAGGGCACGCTCCAGCTCGCCCTCGGCCCTGGTGCGCAGGCCGTGCTCCTGGTAAAGCTCGGCCAGCATGACGCGGTACGAAGGGTTCTTCTCGTCGAGCGAGATGGCGGCCTGCAGCTCGGCCTCGGCCTGCCGTCGCGAGTTCTTGTCGCGCGCTAGCGCGCGCCCGTAGTAGGCGCGGTAGCGCGCCTGGCGCGGGCCGAGCAGCGCCGCCTCGCCGAGGCTGCGCCGCGCCAGAGAGAGGTGGTTCTTCTGCAGGGCGGCGAGCCCCTGCTGGAAAGCCTCCTCGGCGCGCGCGAGTTGCGCAGACTCTTTCGAGAGCGCGGGCGACGCCGGCGCTTCCGACCCGCCGCCGCCGCGCTCCGCCTTCACGCCCTCGCCGGGCGCGACGCGGCGCGCCTCGCCGCCCGGGGGCGGCAGCTTCATGTCGTAGGAGGCGCGCAGGCGCGAATCCTTCAAGACCTCGTAGGCCTGCGTGACCTTGGCGAAGGCGGCGTCTATCTGCTGCCGAATCGGCTCGTCCGTGTCGCGGCGGAAGCGGTCGGGGTGGAGCCGCCTGGCGAGCGCGTAGTAGACGCGCTTGAGCTCGTCGGGCTTCGCCGAGCGCGCCACGCCCAAAACTTCGTAATGCGTGCCCCGGCGCGCGCGCTCGAACAGCTCCTCGATCAGTGCGCGCGGGTCGTCCGTCGGCTCGGCCGCGGGCTGCGGCCCCGGCTCGGGGGCGGGCGGGGGCGGCTCGGTCTCTGGCTTCGG
>DASZKF010000072.1:0-2050 GCA_035947355.1 Pyrinomonadaceae bacterium
GAGTCGGGCCACGCCCTCGAACACATCAACCTCGGCGGCGGCATCCCCGTCAACTACCTGCGCGACGACTCGCAGGCCGGAGACCTCCCCGCGCACGAGCGCGAGATGCTGGGCGCGGAACTCGACCCCTCGGACGTGCTCTCGGCGGCCCTGCGCGCCGCGCGCGAGTCGGCGCGCGGGGCCGGGGCCGAGCACCTCTTGGAGCGCGTCACCGTCCTGCTCGAACCCGGCCGCAGCGTCGTCGCCGACGCAGGCGTCCTGCTCACCACCGTCCGCAACATCAAGCGGCGGCCGGAGACCGGCGACGTCTGGTTGCTGACCGACGCCGGCTTCAACCTCCTGCTCTCGATGAGCACCTACAAGTGGTACTACCACCTCGTCTCGGCCTCGCGCGCCGGCGAGCCGCACGACACGCCGTACAAGCTCGCCGGCCCGCTCTGCGACTCGGGCGACGTCTACTTCGACATCGAGCGCGGGGGCCGCCTGCCCGACTACCGCCGTCTCCCGGCCGGCGTGCGGCCGGGCGAGCTGCTCGCGCTCCTCAACACCGGCGCTTACACCGTCGCGCAGATGTTCCCTTACAACGGCCGCCCGCTCCCGGCCGTCCTGATGGCGCGCGGGGGCGGACGCTCAGACCTCGTCCGACGCCGCGACACCTACGAAGACCTCCTCGCCGGCGAAATCTTCTGACCCACCGAGGAGAAATGAGTATGACGAACGGAACCACCCGCCGCCGCTTCCTGCGCGACGCCGCCGCTGCCGCCCTCGGCGTCCCGCTCCTCACGCGCCAGGGCTTCGCCGTCCAGCGCCGGCGCTACTCGTGCGTCGTCATCGGTGCCGGGCTGGCGGGACTGGCCGCGGCCCGCGCGCTCAAGGCCGACGGCTGGGACGTGACCGTCCTCGAAGCCCGCGAGCGCAGCGGCGGCCGCGTCCACTCCTACCGCTTCAAGGAGAACCCCGAGCTGGTCTGCGAGCTGGGGGCCGAGTGGGTCGGGGCGAGCCACGAGCGCCTGCGCGCGCTCTGCCGCGAGTTCGACATCGAGCTGAAAGACCACCGCTTCAAGGCCGGGCTGATGCGCGACGGCGTCGTCCGGCGGCCCGGCGAGTGGAGCTTCTCGCCGCGCGCCGAGGCCGCCTTCGAGAAGTTCAGGGCGCAGTTCAAGGGCGCGAACTACACGCAGCGCGACCGCGCCCGGCTCGACTCCTACGACTGGTGGACGTGGCTCGAAGAGATCGGCTTCACCGAGGACGACCTCCTGCTGCGCGACCTCCAGGACAGCACGGACTTCGGCGAGTCCATCCGCCACGTCTCGGCCTACGCGGCGGCCGCCGAGTATTTCGAGTCGAGCCCCGAGAACGAGATGGACTTCAAGATGGTCGGCGGCAACACGCGCTTCGTCGAGGCGCTCGTCGCGCGCGTCGGCGACGCCAACATCCGTCGCGGGCGCGCGGTCACGCACGTCCGCCAGCGCGGGGGCCGCGTCTGGGTGACGGCCGGCGGCGAGACGCACACGGCCGACGCCTGCGTCTGCACCGTCCCGGCGCGCGTTCTGAACGAGATTACTTTCGACCCGCCGCTCCCGGCCCGCCAGCGCGACGCCGCCGAGCAGCTCCAGTACGCGCGCATCATCAAGAACTGCGTCCTCTTCGACGAGCGCTTCTGGGGGGCCGAGGACTTCTCGCTGGTCAGCGACGTGACCTCGCACTACTACTTCCACAGCACGCGCGACCAGCCGGGCCGGCGCGGCATCCTGTGCAGCTACGCCATCGGCGAGAAGGCCGACGTGCTCGCCGCGCAGGGCGACGCGCGCCGCCTCGACATCATCACGCGCGACCTCGTGCCCTTCAACGACCGCGCGCCCCGCCTCGCGCGCGGCGTCGCCTCCTACGCGTGGCAGCGCGACCGCCACACGCGGGGCGCCTACGCGCTCTACCGGCCGGGCCAGTGGTTCACGACCCGTCTCGAATTGCAGAAGCCGCACCAGAACGTCCTCTTCGCCGGCGAGCACCTCGCCGACTGGCAGGGCTTCATGGAGGGGGCCATCGTCAC
>DASZKF010000073.1:0-2841 GCA_035947355.1 Pyrinomonadaceae bacterium
GGCGAGCAACGAGTCGAGCTCGTGGATGCGGGCTTCGAGGTCGAGCAGTTCCGCACACTGCTCGGCGACGAGATCTTCGCGGAAGCGGTCCTGCCGGTACATCTCGAGGAGCAGACCGCCGAGGTCGCGGATTCGCGCTTCCCGCGCACGCATCAGGGCGCGCCGCTCGCGCCGGAGGACGCCGCGCGCCGGCGGTCTCCGACGGGGCGGAGGAGTCGGTGAGGCCTGCGACGGTGCGGAGCCGTCAATCGGTCCCACCGGCCCTCGGCCGAAGCGAGAGAGCAGGGACGAGACTTTCGGCATCGGGCGCGGCGCGAGTCTAGCAGCGGCCTCCGCGGCCGCCCGGCGCCGACAAGCGGCGCCTAGGAGCGTAGGTCGCTACCCCCCGTGTCGACCGGTCATTTCAGACGGACGCACCGGCGAAGCCGGCACGTCCTGAGATCGGCACCGCAAGCGGCGCCTTAGAGGTCGATCACGACCACGCGCTCTTCGGTGAGCTCACGGACCGCGTACGCAGGGCCCTCGCGCGTGTTACCGGAGTCCTTGACCCCGCCGTAAGGCATCTGGTCCGCCCGGAACGTCGGCGCCTCGTTGACGGTTACGCCGCCGAACTCGAGCTCGCGCGCGGCGCGGAGCGCGGTCGCGAGATCGCGCGTGAAGACGCCGGCCTGGAGGCCGTAGCGGGTCGCGTTGGCCGAGGCCAGAGCCTCTTCGAACTCCCGGAAGGTCTGGACGGTCGCCACCGGCGCGAAGACCTCTTCGGAGCAGACCCGCATCTCCGGGTGCACGCCCGTCAACACGGTCGCCTCAAGCAGCGACCCCTTGCGGCCGCCGCCGCAGAGCAGGCGCGCGCCGGCCGCGACGGCCTCGTTGACCCAGCCCTCGGCGCGGCGCGCGGCCGCCTCGTCAATCATGTTCGAGAGTTCCGTCGCCTCGTCCAGAGGGTCGCCCGGCCGCAGCGCCTTCGCGCGCTCGACTAGTTGTTCGGTGAACAGCTCGGCGATCTGTTCGTGGACGATGACGCGCTGGGCCGAGATGCAGACCTGGCCGGCGTATGCGAAGGCGGCCAGCGCCGTGCGCCCGACGGCGTATTCGGCGTCGGCCGTCTCGTCAACGATGACGGGCGCGTTGCCGCCGAGTTCGAGCGCGACGGGCTTGCGCGCGGCGCGCCCGCGCAGGCGCCAGCCGACCTCGGCGCTGCCGGTGAAAGAGACCATCGAGACGCGCTCGTCGCGCACCGCCCAGTCAATCTCTTCGATCTCCATCGGGACGACCTGCACGGCCGAGCGGGGCAGTTCGGTTTCGAGGAAGACTTCGCCGAGGAGCAGCGCGGTGAGCGGCGTGCGCGGGCTCGGCTTGACGACGACGGCGTTGCGCGAGGCGAGCGCGGGCGCGACCTTGTGCGCGACGAGGTTGAGAGGGAAGTTGAAGGGCGTGATGGCGAAGACGACGCCGCGCGGGACGCGCTCCGTCCACCCGACGCGTCCCGCGCCGGCCGACTGCCCGTCGAGCGGCACGACCTCGCCCGCGAAGCGCCGCGCCTCCTCGGCCGCGTAGGTGAAGGTCGAGACGGCCCGGCCGACTTCGGCCCGCGCGGTCTTCACGGGCTTGCCGGCTTCGAGCGCGATGGTGCGCGCGAACTCCTCGGCGCGCGCGGCGAGGCGGTCGGCCATCAGCCGCAGGGCCTCGGCCAGGCGGTGGCGCGGCACGTCGCGCAGCTCGGCCGCGGCGGACGAAGCGGCCGAGAGCGCCTCATCCACCTCGTCGCGCGAGGCGACGGAGAAGCGCGCCACGAGTTCGCCGCTGAAAGGCGAGCGCACCTCCTGCGCGCTTCCGGTCGTCCGCCAACGGCCCCCGATCAGAAGGGGTTTCTGTTCCGTCATCGCCGACGGATGGTATCACAGGAGCAGAAATGATGAATGCGGAACGAAAAGGAAATGATGAATGCGGAATGATGAATTAAAGACAACTTGAATGCCGAGGCTCAACGTGCGTCGCATTCATCATTCATCATTCCGCATTCATCATTTCCTTATAGTCGCAGGTCGCGTGTGCAGCGGATGACGCCGTCGGCCGAGGGCGCGGACTTGAGGATCGGCGAGAAGCTCCCGGAGTCTTTGTAAGGGGCGCGCATGTCGGCGGTGACGAGCGGGTCGTCGTCGAACCAGTAGTCGTCGAGCCAGCGCTCGGCGTAGCCCGCGCCGTAGGCTTTGGCGTGGATGTGCGCGGGGTCGCGGCGGCGGGGGTACGGGCCGGGGCGGGTGGTCTGGAATTCGTAGCGGCCCTCGCGGTCGGTGCGCACCCAGCCCTTGATGCGCGGCTGCGGCTCCTGCCCGTTGCCGTCCGACTCCGAGTACAGGCCGCGCGCGTCCGTGTGATAGACGTAGAGCGTCACGCCCTCGACCGGCGTCCTTCCGTCCGGGGCGAACACGCGGCCGGAGACGACGAGCGGCGCACCGGCCTCGCCCCACGCCGACAGCACGGCGCGCGACGAGATGTCCTTCGGCTCGCCCTCGGCCTCGGCCGGCGGCCCCAGGGCGGCGGAGCTTCCGCGCGAGCCGCAGCCCGCGAGGCCGTAGAGGGCCGCCAGGCCCGCCGCGCCGAAGAGGCTGTGGCGGAGGAAGTCGCGCCGGCCGGGCCGCGTGCGATTCTGTCGCATCCCTTTGTCCTCCCGCTTCAAAGATTGGTTCCCCTAATCATACGACCGGCGTCAGCGGCGGAATGTAAAGGGATGTAAAAAGATTAAGTTTCGAGTTGCGGGTTGCGGGTTCGGAGCGGAAGCCCGACCGTGAGGGAGGGCGTCGGCGCTCGCGTAAAGCTCGACGCCCTCCCTCACGGTCG
>DASZKF010000074.1:0-8440 GCA_035947355.1 Pyrinomonadaceae bacterium
GCCGAAGAGATACGCGAGCGCTTCCGCCGCGAGCACGGCATCGAGCTCGAATACGAGGTCGAGCTGTGGGGCGCGGACGAGAGTTTCGGGGATGAGGGCAAAGCGGGTGCCGGGTCAGAGATGTCTTTACCGGCACCCGGCACCTGAGACCCGGCACCCGCTTTGCCCTCGTCCTGGAAACTCTCGTCCGCGCCCCACAGCTCGACCTCGTATTCGAGCTCGATGCCGTGCTCGCGGCGGAAGCGCTCGCGTATCTCTTCGGCGAGCGCGAGCGCGTCTTCGGCCCGCGCGTCCTCGCCCTCGGTGACGATGAAGTTGGCGTGGACGGGCGAGACGAGGGCGCCGCCGCGCCGCTCGCCCTTCATCCCCATCTCGTCAATCATCTTGCCGGTGCTGACGCCCGAGCCCGGCGGGTTCTTGAAGAAGCAGCCGGCCGAGCGCGCGCCGTGCGGCTGCGTGCTGAAGCGCTTCTGCTTGGCCTCCTCCATCCGCGCCTTGATCCGCTCGGGGTCGTCGGGCTTGAGGCGGAGCGTCGCGCCCAGAAGCAACTCGCCCTCGCGGAACGAGGTGTGCCGGTAGTTCCACTCGACCTCGCCGCCCGGCACCTCAATCACCTCGCCGCCGCGCGCGACGCGCACCGTCTCGACGACCTGACCGATCTCGTGCCCGTAAGCGCCCGCGTTCATCCAGAGCGCGCCGCCGACCGTGCCGGGGATGCCGCCGAGGCCCTCGATGCCGGAGAGGCCGCGCCGCGCCGCCTCGACGCAGAGGCGCGGGAGCGAGAAGCCGGCGCTCACCGAGACGCGGTCGCCTTCGAAGCGCGCGCCGCCCTTCACCTCGCGCATCGAGAGGACGACGTAGCGGTGCTCGCGGTCGTCGGCCAGGACGTTGCTGCCCGCGCCGAGCACGCGCCACGCGACGCCGGCCGCGTCGAGCGCGCCGGCGACTCCCGCCGCCTGCTCTTCCGTCTCCGGCTGCAAGACCCAGTCAATCGCGCCGCCGACGCGCAGCGAGGTCAACTCGGCGAACCGCCGGCCGCGCTCGGCGCGCACGCCGAACCGCCGCGCGATCTCCTCGACCACCGCGTCGCGCCCCGCCCCGTCGGGCCTCTTCTGAACTTCTTCCGCCATGCCTTGACCCGCCCTCACCCGCCCTGCTCCCTCTCCTTCAACAGTTCTACTAACCTGTCGCCGACGCGGTAGACGTTGCCGGCGCCGAGCGTGATGACCATGTCGCCGGGCCGCGCCTCTTCGAGCAGGGCGCGGGTGGCCTCCTCGATTGAGCCGGCGTGGCGCGCGTCCTTGTGGCCGAAGCGCTGGACGGCCTCGACGAGCGCCTCGGCGCTCACGCCCGGTATCGGGTCCTCGCTGGCCGCGTAGATGTCCGTGACCATCAGCACGTCGGCGTTGTTGAACGAGCGCGCGAACTCCTCCATCAAGTCCTGCGTCCGCGAGTAGCGGTGCGGCTGGAAGAGGACGATCATGCGGCGGCCGGCCGAGCCGAGCTTGGCGGCGACGAGGGTGGCGCGTATCTCGGTCGGGTGGTGTCCGTAGTCGTCCACGACGAGGACGCCCGCCGCCTCGCCCTTCGTCTGGAAGCGGCGGTTGACGCCCGTGAAGTTCGACAGCGCGCCGGCGATGGTCTCGAACGGCAGCTCCAGTTCGAGGCCGACGCCGACGGCCGCCAGCGAGTTGTAGACGTTGTGCAGGCCCGGCACGTGGAGGCTGATCTCGCCGACGGCCTCGCCCGCGCGGCGCACCTGGAAGGTCGAGCCGAACTGGCGGTCGTAGCGCACCTCGCGCGCCGCGATGTCGGCCTGCGCGCTCAGGCCGTAGGTGATGCGGCGGCGGACGACCTCGGGGATGACGGCCTGCACGTGCGGGTCGTCGAGGCAGAGGACGGCCGCGCCGTAGAACGGCACCTTGTTGACGAAGTCGGCGAAGCACTTGCGCACGTCCGTCATGTCGGCGTAGTGATCCATGTGCTCGCGGTCTATGTTGGTGACGACGGCGTAGGTCGGCGAGAGCATCAAAAACGAGCGGTCGCTCTCGTCGGCCTCCGTCACCATCAGGTCGCTCTTCCCCAGGCGCGCGTTCGAGCCCATCGCGCCGACGACGCCGCCGACCACCACGGTCGGGTCCAGTCCGGCCTGCGCCAGGACGGCGGCGATCATCGAGGTCGTCGTCGTCTTCCCGTGCGAGCCGGCGACGGCGACGGTGTGCGGCTTCAGCCGCATCAGCTCGGCGAGCATCTCGGCGCGCGCGATGACCGGAATCGAGCGCCGCCGCGCCTCCGCGATCTCCGGGTTGTCGTCGCGCACGGCCGTCGAGCGGACGACGACGTGCGCGTTTCCGACGTGCTCGCCCGCGTGCCCCTCGAAGACCCGCGCGCCCATCGCTTCGAGCCGCGCCGTCACGTCCGACCGCCGCAGGTCGGAGCCCGACACGCGGAAGCCCATGTTCAAAAGCACCTCGGCGATGCCCGACATGCCGATGCCCCCGATGCCGACGAAGTGGACGTGCTGGATGCGGCGGAACATAAATTCAAGTAGACAGTAGTCAGTAGTCAGTAGCCAGTAGGTTTGCGTCTTTCATCAGTCGAATGCCTGTTGCTGTCGTTCTCCTTTCGCCAGCGTGTTTTTCTACTGGCTACTGGCTACTGACTACTGTCTACTAGCCTTTCCATCAAATCCACCGCCGCCTTCGCCGCGTCGCCGCGCGCCATGCGGCGGCTCGCCTCGGACATCCGGGTGACGCGGCCGGGGTCGGCGATGAGCGCCGAGAGTTCGCGGGCGAGCCGCTCGCCCGAAAGCTCTCCCTGCGGGATCATGAGGGCCGCGCCGGCCTCCTGCATGACCTCGGCGTTGCGCCGCTGTTCGAGCTGCCCCGGCAGCGGCACCATCAGGGCGGCGCGGCCGGCGGCCATCAGCTCGAAGCTGGTCGTCGCGCCGGCCCGCGAGACGATGAGGTCTGCGGCGGCGAAGGCCGCGACCATGTCGTCTATGTACTCGCGCACGTCGGCCCGCTCCTCCCAGCCGGCGGCCCGGTAGCCCTCGCGCACCTTTTCAAAGTCGAGCCTGCCCGTCTGGTGCGTGACGCGCAGCACCTCGCGCACGTCCGGGAGGTGCGGGAGCGCGGCGACCACCGCCTCGTTGACCGCCCGCGCGCCCTGCGAGCCGCCGAAGACGAGCAGGCGGAACTCCGCGGGGTCGCGCTCCTTCGCGGGCACTTCAAAGAACTCGCGGCGGACGGGGTTGCCGGTGACGATGGCCTTGCCGCGGAAGTACGGCAGCGCCGCCTCGAACGAGACGGCGGCCGCGTCCACGAAGCGCGCCAGCACGCGGTTCGTAAAGCCCGGCACCGCGTTCGACTCCATCACGAGCGTCGGCACCCTCATCAGCGCCGCCGTCAGGAGCACCGGCCCCGAGACGTAGCCGCCCGCGCCGACGACTATCGAGGGGCGGAACTCGCGTATCAGCCGCCGCGCCTGCACGAAGCTTCGCGGCAGCACGCCCAGGCCCCGCACGCGCGCCGCCAGCCCCATGTTCACCAGCCCCGCCGATTCAATGAGCGAAAGCTCGAAGCCCGCCTGCGGCACGAGCCGCGTCTCTAGCCCCCGCGCCGTCCCGACGAACCTGACGGCCGCCGCCGGGTCGCGGCGCCTGACCTCCTTCGCCACCGCGATGCCGGGGTAGATGTGCCCGCCCGTGCCCCCCGCGGCGATGAGCACGCGCAGCGTCATGCGAATTTTTGATTTTTGATTTTCGATTTTTGATTCGAGAGGCGCTGGGCCTCGTCCTTCAATCGCAAATCAAAAATCGAAAACCCAAAATCCCGCCCGGCGCTCCCCTGCTGCGAGATGTTCAGCAGCACCCCGACGGCGAAGAGCGTCGGCACCAGGGACGACCCGCCGTAGGAGATGAACGGCAGCGGGATGCCTTTGGTCGGGACGAGCGAGAGCACGACGCTCATGTTGAAGAGCGCCTGCGCGACCACGCCCGTCACCACCCCGACGCCCAGGAGCATCCCGAACCTGTCCGGCGCGCGCAGCGCCGCGCGCATCCCCCGCCACAGGAAGAGCGCGAAGAGCGCGACCACGCCGAGCCCGCCGAGCAGCCCCAGCTCCTCGCCCACCACGGCGAAGATGAAGTCCGAGTGCGCGAACGGCAGGAAGAACATCTTCTGCCGCCCCTCGGTGAAGCCGAGGCCGTGGACGCCGCCGGAGCCGACCGCGAGCAGCGACTGCACGACCTGGTAGCCCGCGCCCTGCGGGTCGGCCCAGGGGTCGAGGAACGTCACGAGCCGCTTCAGCCGCCACGGCACGAAGGCGAGCAGCCCCGCCAGCGCGACGAAAGCCGGCGCGGCCGCCAGCGCCATGTGGCGCAGCCGCGCGCCCGCCGTGAACAGCATCGTCACGCAGACGACGACGAGCATCATCGCCGTCCCCAGGTCGGGCTCGGCGACGACCAGCCCCGCCAGGAGCCCCGTCACCAAAACCGACGGCAGGAACGTCCTCCAGAAGTTCGCCTCGTCGCCCGCGCGGCGTTCGAGGAAGCGCGCGAGGAAGACGGCCAGCGCCGGCTTCGCCAGCTCCGACGGCTGCATCGAGAAGAAGCCCGCGAGGCGGATCCAGCGCCGCGCCCCGTTGATCGGCGGGAACGCGAAGACGGCGACGAGCAGCACGACGGTCAGCGCCAGCAGCCCGTAGGCTACGCCAGCGCCCTTCAGTACGCGGTAGTCGAGCCGCATCCCGGCGAGCAGCGCCGCGAGCCCGACCAGCGTCCACGCCCCCTGCCGCGCGACGTAGTGGTACTGGCTCTGGTTCTCGGCCGACGCGACGACCGCCGACGCGCTGTAGACCATGATGACGCCGAACAGCGCCAGCGCCACCACGGACGCGAACAGCCACTCGTCTGCCTGTAGCTTCCTCGCCATAAAATCCAATGATGAATGCGGAATGATGAATGATGAATGTCAGGTGGCCTGAGCCTTCTCCTCATTCATCATTCCGCGTTCAGTATTCATCATTTCCCTGACTGCTTCTTTGAAGCTCCGCCCCCGGTGCTCGTAGCTGGTGAACATGTCGAAGCTGGCGCAGGCCGGGGCGAGCAGGACGATGTCGCCGGGGCGGGCGGCCTCGTGCGCGCGGCGGACGGCCTCGTTCATGTCGCCGGCGCGGATCATCTCGGCCGCGCCCTTCAGTTCGGCCTCGATGCGGTTGGCCTCCTCGCCGATGAGGACGAGGGCGCGCGCCTTCCTTTCGAGCAGCGGCGCGAGCGGCGCGTAGGGCGCGTTCTTGCCGCGGCCGCCGAGGATGACGACGAGCCGGCCGGGCTCGTCCGCCAGGGCCTCGACCGCCTTGACGGCCGCGTCCACGTTCGTCGCCTTCGAGTCGTTGTAGAAGGTGACGCCGCCGACCTCGGCGACCAGCTCCAGGCGGTGCTCGACGGGCGCGAAGCGGCGCACCGTCTCGCGCATGGACTCCGGGTCGGCCCCGCACGCGAGCCCCGCGGCCAGCGCCGCCAGGACGTTCTGCACGTTGTGCAGGCCCTTCAACTGCATCTCGTCGCGCGTCAGAAGCACCCGCTCGCGGCCCGCCGAGCGCGCGACCAGCTCGCGCCCCCGGAGGAACAGCCCCTCGTCCAGCTCGCGCGCCGTGCTGAAGAAGGTGACGTGCGCTTCGAGGCCGCGCGCCCAGGAGGAGACCACTTCGTCGTCGGCGTTTAGGATCGCCACGTCCTCCGCCGTCTGGTTGCGGAAGATGCGGTGCTTGGCCGCGCCGTAGTCGGCGAAGGTCTGGTAGCGATCCATGTGGTCGGGCATCAGGTTGAGGACGACGGCCACCGCGGGCCGGAACTCCCTGACGGTTTCGAGCTGGTAGCTCGAAAGCTCCGCGACCGTCCAGCCGTCTTCGCGCGACGACTCGACGAGCGAGACGAGCGGCGTCCCGATGTTGCCGCCGACCTGCGTCGGGATGCCTGCGCCCTTCAGAAGCTCGCCGGCGAGCGCCGTCGTCGTCGTCTTCCCGTTCGTGCCGGTGATTCCGACCACGCGGCCGCGCATGAAACGCCACGCCAGCTCGACCTCGCCGATGACCTCCGCCCCGGCGCGCTCGGCGTAGCGGACAGGGATGCTCGCGGTCGGCACGCCGGGGCTTAGGACGACGAGGCTGACCTGGTCTAAGAGCCAGGAGGGCACGTCGCCGGCCAGGAGCTTGACGACTCCGTCCGACTTCAAGGCCAGCGCGTCGTTCGGCCAGTCTATGAACTCCTTGCGGTCGTTTAAGACGACGAGCGCGCCGCGCGCGGCGAGGAAGCGTGCGGCCGCCACCCCGCTGCGGGCCGCCCCGACCACCAGCACTTTCCTGCCCTCGAGTTCCAACCCCGCCCCCGGCCGCGGGCCTTCGACGCCCGCCAGCAAATTGAGAAACGCCACCTGCTCGTCCGCGCTCAGCCCGTAGTCCGGAGTCCGCATCGTCTGTTCGTTCACCGCAGCTTCAGAGTCGAAAGGCTCAGCAGCGCGAAAAGAATCGCGACGATCAGAAAGCGGAAGACGACCTTCGGCTCGACGGTGCGCTGGCCGAAGCGCCGCTCCCACTGAATCTCGAAGTGGTGGTGGAGCGGGGCCATCTTGAAGATGCGCCGCCCCGTCGCCTTGAACGACAAGACCTGCAACGTCACCGACAGCGCCTCGACGACGTAGACGCCGCCGACCAGGACGAGGATGAACTCCTGCTTCGTCAGCACGCCGATGGTGCCGACGGCCCCGCCGATGGCGAGGCTCCCGACGTCGCCCATGAAGACCTCGGCCGGCGGCGCGTTGAACCAGAGGAACCCGAGGCTCGCGCCCACCATCGCCCCGCAGAAGACCGTCAGCTCGCCGATCTCGCGCTGGTGTTCGAGGCCGAGGTACTCGGCCCAGCGCGCGTCGCCGCTCACGTAGGTGAAGGCCGTCAGCGTCGCCATCGTCACGATGGTCACGCTGATGGCGAGCCCGTCGAGCCCGTCCGTCAGGTTCACCGCGTTCGAGAAGCCGAGCAGCACGACGGCGATGAACGGCAGGTACAGGACGGGGCCGATGTCGGTGATGCGCGAGAGCACCGTCTGCTTGAAGAACGGCAGGCTCAGCTTCCACGAGTAGTCGGCCCACCCCTGGGCCGTGAAGAAGAGCAGCGCGCCCCACACCCCGCAGGCGATGAGCAGCTGCCCCAGGAGCTTCTTCCGGCCCGTCAGCCCGAGGCTCTGCTTCTTGGCGACCTTCTGGTAGTCGTCTATGAAGCCGATGACGGCGAAGCCCGCAGTCGCCACCAGGACGATCCAGACGTAGAGGCTGCTCAGCCGCGCCCACAGCAGCGTCGAGATGACGACCGAGCCGATGATGAGCACGCCGCCCATCGTCGGCGTCCCGCGCTTGGCCTGGTGCGACTGCGGCCCCTCCTCGCGGATCATCTGCCCGTACTTCAGCCGCCGCAGCGCCTCGATCACCCGCCCGCCGAAGACCAGCGAGATCAGCAGCGCCGTCACCGCCGCGTAGGCCGTGCGGAACGTCACGTACTGGAAGACGTTCAGCGCCTTGACGAAATAGGACTCGCCCCCGCCCGTCGCCGAGAGGGTCTTGAAGAGCCACTCGTAGAAGATGTAGTAGATCATCAGCCTCGAAACGCGGAACGCGGAATGCGGAATGCGGAATGCGAAGAGACTTGAATGCTTTCATTCATCATTCCGCATTCACCATTCATCACTTCGACCCGAACCGTTCCCGCAGAGCTTCGACGACCGTCTCCGTGTGCACGCCCCGTGAGCCTTTGACGAGGACGAGGTCGCCGGGCCGGACGAAGTCGGCGATGGCGGCGGCCGCCTCCTCCGAGGAGTCGAAGTAGCGGGCCGCGTCGCCGCCCATCCCGGCCTCGCGCGCGCCCTCGACCAGCGCGCGGGCGTGGCCGCGCACGCCCCACAGCACGTCGAGCCCCAGCCCCGCAAGCTCGCGCCCCACCTCGCGGTGGATGGCGTCGGAGTCGGCCCCGAGTTCGAGCATCTCGCCGGCGACGACGACCCTCCGCCTGACGCCCTCGCCGCCCTGCGCGACGGCCTCGGCCGTCGAGACGAGCGAGCGCGGGTTCGAGTTGTAAGAGTCGTCCACGACCGTGAACCCCTCGGCGAAGCGCAAGACCTCGCCGCGCATCTGCGAGGGCGCGGCCGTCCGCAGCGCCCCGGCGATCTCGCGCGCCCCGAGGCCGAAGCGGGTCGCGGCCGCCGAGGCCGCCAGCGCGTTCAGGACGTTGTGGCGGCCATGCATCGGCAGCAAGACCTCTGCCTCCTCGCCCCCGGCCCGCAGCCGGAAGCGGCTGAGGCCCACGCCGACGGCCTCGACCTCGGTCCCCCTCACGTCGGCCTCTTTCTCGACGCCGTAGGTGACGACCGGCCCCGCGTGCTTCGAGCGCA
>DASZKF010000075.1:0-5448 GCA_035947355.1 Pyrinomonadaceae bacterium
GGCAAAGGGCAGAAGGCGAGAGGCGAAAGTGGGAGGCGGTTCTTTTTGCCTTTTGATTTTTGCCTCTCGCCTTTTGCCTTCCTTGACGACGCCCTCCCTCACGGCCGGGCTTCTGACTCTTAGCGCGTGAGGGCGAGGTAGCGGCGGACGACGGCGCGGGCGAGGCAGCGGGTCGCGTCGAGCAGGCGGAGGCCGGCGGGCAGGCGCGGCTCGACGGCGTTGAGGTCGGTGCAGCCGAGGATGACGGTGTCGGCGCCGGCCGCGGCCACGTCCGCCGCCAGGCTGTCCCACATGGCCTGCGCGGGCGCGCGGTCGGGCGAGGACTTGACGGCGGCGATCAGCTCGTCCACGCGCCGCTGCCACTCCTCGCGCGCGACGAGGCGCAGCCCGGCCGCCGCCACGCCGCGCTCGTAGAGGCCGGCCTCGGCCGTCATCCGCGTGGCGAAAAGCGCGAGCGCGCGTGAATCGAGTGGAAGCGCCGCGACCGCCTCCTCGATCATGTTCAGCAGCGGGACGCCGACCGACGCCGCCAGCTCCTCGTAGAGGATGTGCGCGGTGTTGCAAGGCATCGCGATGAAGTCCACGCCCGACGCTTCGAGGCGGGCGAGCGCGCCCTGGATCGCCGCCCCGACCCCCGCGCGGTCGAGCGGCCGATCCAGGTAGAAGGGCGCGGGCAGCGAGTAGATCAGCATGTGCGGGTAGTCCAGCTCGGCCCGCGCGCCGTACTGCGACTGGCACTCGTCTATGACCATCTCGACGAAGGGCGCGGTCGAGCGCGGCCCCATGCCCGCGAGGATGCCGATGGTGTTTGGTCTCATGCGAACAACACGACTCCGGGTCAGGCGTCCTCGGCCAGCCGGAGGCCGGCGAAGGCGATGCGGAAGGGGCGGCGGAAGAAGTTGCGGAAGGAGGTGCGCAGCACCGGGGCGCTCGTCGCCCAGGAGCCGCCCTTGAGGACGCGGTGGTCGCCGTCGAACCACGTCTCGGAATATTCCGGGTAGGGGAAGGGCTCGAAGCCGGGGAAGCCCTCGAAGGGGTCTGCCGTCCACTCCCAGACGTTGCCGGTCATGTCGAGGCAGCCGTAGAAGCTCGCGCCCGCGGGGAAGCGTCCGACGGGGGTGGTGCCCCAGCGGCGCGCGCCGAAGTTGCAGAGGCGGTCGGAAGGCTCCCCGTCGCCCCAGGCGTACCGGCGCTTGCGCGCGCCGTCCCAGGAGGCGGCCTTCTCCCACTCGGCCTCGGTCGGCAGCCGCTTGCCCGCGAAGCGCGCGTAAGCCTCGGCCTCGTACCAGCTCACGCCCGTGACGGGGTGGTCGGCCGCCAGCTCGCCCTCCTCGAACATGCTCCGCACGGCCCAGCCACGCGGGCCGTCGCGCCGCCAGTAGAGCGGGCACGACCAGCCCTCGCGCTCGCGCTCGCGCCAGCCCTCTTCGCCCCAGAACTCGCGCCGCTCGTAGCCGCCCTCGGCCACGAAGCGCGCGTACTCGCCGTTGGTGACGGGAAGGCGCGCGATCTTGTAGGCGGGAATAAAAACTTCGCGCGCCGGATATTCGTTGTCGTAGGCGAACGAGTCCCAGGCCGCGCCCATTCGGAAAGAGCCTTCGGGTACGGGAATCATGCCGGGCCGCGCGTCCGCGACCGCCCCGGCGCGCGCGCCGTCGCCGCCGTCGGGTTCGTAAGTAGCCGGCCGCGTCTTCTTCGAGGGGTCGAGCAGTTGGAGCAGGTATGCGAGCGTCTCCTGGTGCTGGCGCTCGTGTTCCAGGACGAGGTCGAAGACGTAGCCGCCGCGCAGGAGCGGGTCGCGCGAGTCGAAGTCCGCCTCCGCCAAGCAGCCGAGCGCGCCCTCGCGCACGCGCCGCAGGTACGCCTCCATCTCGCGGCGCGAAGGCAGGTCTTTCGACTCCTCGCGCGGCGTCCGGATGGGGTCGAAGACTCGCTCGTAGCGCTCGTCGGGCGCGGGCCGCCCCGCGACCTTTTGCAGCAGCCAGTACGCCTCGAAGACGCCGATGTGCGCGAGGTGCCAGACGACGGGGCGGTAGCCGAAGCCGGGGCTTTCGCGCAGGTCGGCCTCGCGCACGAGGTCGAAAAGCTCAAGCGTGCGGGCGCGCGTCTCGGCCATCGCGGCCGCGATCTCGTCCTTCCGTTCCTGCGTCATCGTCTGTGGCTCCGGGGCTTTTCAAAAAAGAGGGCGGCGCGACTGGATAATGGTTCGCTTTCGGCTATTATAGCAAGCGTCCGGTAACGTACTTAAGCGGACGGGGAGGGCGGATGGCGGAGACGGAGACGGAGACGGGCGGGCGGCTGAGGGTCGAGCGCCTCGCGGCCCGCGCGGCGGCGGGCGGCTTCGCCGAGGACGTGCGGCGCGGCCTCACCGCCGCGCCCAAGCGCCTCTTCCCGAAATACTTCTACGACGAACTCGGCTCGCAACTCTTCGAGGCCATCTGCCTGCTGCCCGAATACTACCTGACGCGGGCCGAGGCCGAAATCTTCGCCGCGCATTCGGACGAGATCGTCGAGGCGGCCGCGCGCGGCCGGCGGGTCACGCTCTGCGAGCTGGGTTCGGGCAGCGCCGCGAAAACGCGCCGCCTCATCTCGGCGCTCCTCGCGCGCCAGAGCGAACTGCTCTACGTGCCGGCGGACATCTCGCCCGCGGCGCTCGAAGCCAGCGCCGGTGCCCTGCTCGAAGCCTACCCGGCGTTGCGCGTCGCGGCCTACGCGGGCGACTACGACGCGGCGCTCCCGCGCCTCCCGGAGAACTTCGACGCAGGCGCGCGCGCCCTCGTCCTCTTCCTCGGCTCGAACGTCGGCAACTTCGACCGCGGCGAGGCGCGCGACTTTCTCGCGGGCCTGCGGCGCGCCCTCCGCGCGGGCGACGCCCTTCTGCTCGGCGCGGACTTGAAGAAGGACGCGGCGACGCTCGAAGCCGCCTACGACGACCCGCTCGGCGTCACGGCCGCCTTCAACCTCAACCTCCTCGCGCGCATCAACCGCGAGCTGGATGCAAACTTCTCCTTACGCGACTTCCGCCACGCCGCCCGTTACGACGAGGCCGAGGGGCGCGTCGAGATGCACCTCGAAAGCCTGCGCCCCCAACGGGTCGAAATCCGCGCCCTCGGCCTGTCCGTAACTTTCTCCGAGGGCGAGCGCATACACACCGAGAACTCCTACAAGTACGACCTCGGAGACCTCGCCGCGCTCGCCTCGGCCGCCGGCTTCCGCCTCGCCCGCACCTGGCTCGACGGCCAGAAGCGTTTCAGCAGCAACCTCCTCATCGCCGAGGGCGATGAAGTTTCGAGTTAAAAACCACTTGTCTTAACTCGAAACTCGAAACCCGCAACCCGAAACTATTTTATGTCCCAGCACCCGACGCACAGGAAGGCCGACGGCTTCCCGCTCCTGACCGACCCGGTCTCGCGGGATTCGGAGGCGCTGTTCGTCGAGAACCTTTTGCGCGGCGAGAAGAGGCCGGAGGAGTGGATGTGCGGCGTCGAGCTGGAGCTGTTCGGCTACGACCGCGCGCGCGGCTTCGAGCGGATAGACGCGGCGCAGGTGCAGAAGGTGCTCGCGGGGTTTGCGCCCTCGTCGAACGACATGGTCTACGAGGCCGGGACGCTCATCGAGACGGGCGACGGGCACAAGAACCGCCTGACCGTCGAGCCGGGCGGGCAGGTCGAGTTCTCCGGCGCGCCGCAGCGGCGCCTCGCCGACGTCGAGCGCGAGCTGCGCCGCTTCCTCGCGCGCCTCTCCGAGATCGCCGAGAGCACCCGGCTGTCGTTCCTCGCCGTCGGCTTCGACCCGCTGCGCGGCATCTGCGAGCAGCAGTGGTTCCCGAAGAGGCGCTACGAGGTGATGCGCCCCTACCTCGCCGGGCGCGGGCCTCGGGCCTGGGACATGATGACGCGCACCTGCACCGTGCAGGCCAACCTCGACTACGGCCCGCCCGAAGACCTCCGCAAGAAGTTCCTCGCCGGCAGCCGCCTCGCGCCGGTCATCACCGCCGTCTTCGCCAACTCGCCCTTCGCCGACGGGCGGCCCACGGGCTGGAAGTCTACGCGCGCCGCCGCCTGGCTCGGAACCGACCCCGACCGCACCAACCTGCCGCCGTGCGCGCTCTCAGACGACTTCGCGCCGCAGTCTTACGTCTCCTACGCGCTCGACGTGCCGATGATCTTCGCGCACCGTGGGGGCCGCTACCTCGGCGCGGTCTCAGGGCTGCGCTTCCGCGACTTCCTCGAGCGCGGGGGCGACGGCCTGCGCCCCGTCTTCGGCGACTGGGCCGACCACCTGACGACCATCTTCACCGACGCCCGGCTCAAGCAGCACGTCGAGCTGCGCAGCGCCGACTGCAACGACCTCGAAACCGCGCTCGCCCTCCAGGCCCTCTGGAAGGGGCTGCTCTACGACCCGGCCTCGCTCGACGAGGCGCTCCGCCTCGCGCCGCGACTCGACGCCGCCGACGCGCTCTCCCTGCGTGAGGCCGCGGCCCGCGACGGCCTCGCCGCCGACCACGCCGGCGTCCGCGTCCTCCCGCTCGCGCGCGAACTCGTCCGCCTCGCCGCCGACGGCCTCGCCCGGCTCGCGCCCGAAGAAGTGCGCTACCTCGACGTGCTCCGCCAGCGTGTCATCACCGAGGGCGTCTCGCCGGCCGACATCCTCCTCCGCAACTGGCAAGGCTCCTGGCACGGCTCGATGCAGCAGGCGATGGACTACCTCCGCGCGGCATAATGATGAATGCGGAATGATGAATTAGACCAGGCCGGTCTCATTATATTCATCATTCATCATTCCGCATTCATCACTTCTTTTTCCGATGAGAGATCACGGAGAGGTCGAAGTCAGTTTCCGCAACGTCACGTTCGCCGCGGCGGGCGCGGCTATCATTGACGGCCTGAGCCTGGACGTGGTGCGGGGCGAGACGCTGGTGCTGCTCGGCGAGTCGGGCTGCGGGAAGACGACGACGCTGCGGCTCATCAACCGCCTGCTTGTGCCGACCGCGGGGGCCGTCGTCGTCGAGGGGCGCGACACGCGCGAGTGGGACGCGATCGAGCTGCGCCGGCGCACGGGCTACGTCATACAGGAGGCCGGGCTGTTCCCGCACTTCACCGTCGAGCGCAACGTCGGGCTGGTGCCGTCGCTCCAGGGCTGGGACGAGGCGCGCGTGCGCGCGCGCGTCGCCGAGCTGCTCGAACTGGTCGGGCTCGACCCGGCGCGCTTCGCCGCGCGCTACCCGTCGGAGCTTTCGGGCGGGCAGCGGCAGCGCGTCGGCGTCGCGCGCGCTCTGGCCGCGGACCCGCCGCTGCTCCTGATGGACGAGCCCTTCGGCGCGCTCGACCCGCTGACGCGCGCCGCGCTCCAGCGCGAGTTCGCCGCGCTCCAGCGCCGCCTCGCCAAGACGGTCGTCCTCGTCACGCACGACGTGCGCGAAGCCCTCGCGCTCGGCACGCGCGTCGC
>DASZKF010000076.1:0-10789 GCA_035947355.1 Pyrinomonadaceae bacterium
TTCGGGTTTCGAGTTTGTTCGGTGCGAGTTGAAGGGATCAACTCACGCCGCCCGAACTCGAAACCCGAAACCCGTAACTCGAAACTTTTTTTATTTCCGCGGGGCGAGTTCGTCGGCGACGATGAGGGCCGAGTGGGTGACGGCGGCGAGGCCGTTGCCGGGGAAGACCGTGTCGCCGACGATGAAGAGGTTCGGCACCGCCGTCCGGTGCGTTGGCCCCGCCGCCCCGAAGACTTCAAGAGACTGGCCGACGCCCCCGACCATCCCCAGCCGCCGCCGCGTCCGTTCGTAGGTCGTGCGCGGCGTCGCCGTCTCGACGACCTCGCAGCCCGCGCCCAACTCCGGCAGCGCCGCGTGCAGGCGCGCCCAGCGCTCTTCGAGGAAACGACGATCCTGCTCCTCGTGCCCCGCCTCGTCCTCGTGGAAGGAGAACCACTGCTCGGCGTCGGTGAAGGTCGAAAGGGTCGCGGCCCTCCGGCCCTCTGGCGCGCGCGCGTCCCAGGCGGGGGCAACGCTGAACATCAACTGCGCGCGCTCCGGGTCGTAAGCCCCGCCCTCCTGCCAGTCCGTGGCGGCGAGCACCTGTTCGGCCGGGAGCCTCCGCGCCGCCTCCTCTTCCACCCCGACGAAGACCTGGTAAGCGCCCCGCCCGCGCAGGCCCTTCAGGCGCGCGCGCACGTCCGGCGGCGTCCGGCTCAGGCCGACGAGCCTGCCGTAGGTGTCCCAGACGGTCAGGTTGCTGACGACGGCGCGCGCCGCCTCGACCGTCTCGCCGCTCAAAAGGTCTACGCCCGCGGCGCGGCCCCGCGAATCGAAGGCGAGCCGAAGTGCCGGCGTGTTGAGCCGCACCGTCCCGCCGCCCGACCTGATTGATTCGGCGAGCGCGCACGCGAGCGCGCCCGCACCGCCCTTCAGCGCGTACATCCCGCGCAACGGCTGCGCGAGCGCGACCGCCGCGTAGAGGTAGGCGCACGCCTCGCTCGTGACCTGCGCGAAGTTCTGGAGCTGCGCGTCTATGAAGCGGCGGAAGCGCGGCGAGGTGCCGGCGAGGTGCCGGATGGCCGGGTCGCCCTGTCGCGCGAGGACGCGCGGCGAGAGGCGCGGCTCGGCGGCGGCCAGGCGGAGCCGCCGGAGCTTCGTCGCGGTGGCGAGCGCCGGGTGCTGCCGCGCGGCGCGGTGCAGGGCCTCGGCCACCTCGAAGGCTTCGCGGTAGAAGCGCGAGGCCGCGGCGATGCACTCGGGGAAGGCCGCGCGCAGAGCCGCCTCGAACTCTTCAAAGCCCCCGCCGACGCGCACGTCAGTCCCGTCGGGCAAGCGGACGACGTAGGCGGGCGAAAGCTCACGCGCCTCCGGCGGCGCGGCGCCCAGCTCGCCGAAGACGCGCTCGTGAACCTCGCCCGGCTGCCAGCAGGCGTAGAGGCCCGCGCCCGCCTCGAAGCGGTAGCCGGCGTAGTCGTAAGGCGCGGCGCACCCGCCCGCCTCGCTCTCCCTCTCCAGGAGACACACGCGCAGGCCGCGCGCCGCGAGCAGCGCCGCGGCCGTCAGACCGCCGATCCCGCCGCCGACGACCACGACCTCGTAAGCCATCGGATCAGAGCGGCAGGCCGAAGAGCCTCGAGAGCGCGAGGAGCGCCGGGTCGGGCGGCGGGGGCTGCGGCGCGTGCGGCGCGGAGCGTTCGAGGTACGGGCCGGCGACGATGAAGAAGGACTGGATGCCGTTGAAGACGAGGTGGATGACGAAGCAGGGCAGGAGCTTGCCCGTGTACGCGCGAACCCAGGTGAGGACGGCGCTCAGCATGAAGATGGTGAAGATGACGCCGAGGCTCGTGTAGTACTGCGGTATGTGCACCGCGGCGAAGCTGGCGGCCACCAGGAAGATGGCCCAGCCCGCCCCGACGACCCTTTGCAGGGGCGAGTAGATGACCCCGCGGTAGACGACCTCCTCGACGAAAGGGGCGGTGGCGGTGGCGAGGAAGGCCGCGACGAGGGCCGCCCCGCGCGAGCTGTCGAGCACCTTGTCGAGCGGCGTCTGCGGGTTGCCTTCGAGGTAGATGATCAAGAACCCGACCGCGAGCAGCACGACGGCCAGCCCGGCGCTGCGCCACAGAGTAAACCGCGCGTCCCACTCCCAGCCGAGCGAAGCGAGGAACGGGCGCTTGCCCAGCCCCGTGACGAGGAGCCAGGCCACCCCGAGCGTCAGCAGGTGGACGGGGATGAGCGAGACGACCTGAAGTAAGACCGCCGTCGGGTCGCTCTGGATAGCCTTGCCGGACTCCCGTAGGCCGACGCCCTTCCCCACCATGTAGACGAGCAGGAAGGCGACCTGGAAGACGACCATCAGCAGGAAGCTCGTCAGCCAGACGCCGATCCCGGCGAGCACGCCCCACGGGGGGTCGTCCGGGTTGACGACCCGCAGCGCCGTATCACTCTGCGCGAAGTCAGCGTAACCGGTAGGCCCGACGGGCTCGATGGGGGTGCTCACGGAACTCAGTGTAAGAGAGAGCGCGGCGGGGGGTCAAACGGGAGGGAGTAGACAGTAGACAGTAGTCAGTAGACAGTAGACAGTAGGCGCTCCGCGCCAAGACTGCTGACGCTTACGCCCGGACGATTCGACACCGAAGGTCTTCCTACTGTCTACCGACTACTGACTACTGGCTACTGTTGAAATGCTTCTCCATCTCGTCGCGCACCTGTTGCATGAGGGCGGGGAGGTCCCGGTCGGTGAGGTGGCGGGTGGGGATGGGCGGGCCGAGGTGCATCTCGACGGGGCCGGGCCGGAGCACCATCGAGCCGCGCGGCATCGCGCGCCGCGTTCCGACGATGGCGACGGGGACGACCGCCAGGCCCGACTCGATGGCGAGGCGGAAGCCGCCCTTCTTGAGCGGCTGGAGCGAGCCGTCGCGCGTCCGCGTCCCCTCGGGGAAGAGGAAGGCCGAGACTCCGCCGCGCCTCAGCTCGGCGGCCGCGCGCCGCAGGCTCGCGACCGCCTCGGCCGTCGAGCCGCGGTTGATCGAGATGTGCCCGCCGCGCCGCATGTGCCAGCCGAGGAAGGGAATCTGGAAGACCTCGCGCTTGGCGGCGATGCGCAGCTGTGCCGGCAGGTAGCCGAGCATCACGGGGATGTCCATCCAGCTCTGGTGCGTCGAAAGGAAGACGTAACTCTCTGCCGCGCGCAGGTGCTCGGCGCCGCGGACGCGCACGTCGAGGAGCGCGGTGCGCGCGATCATCCGGCTCCACGCGCTCGCGCACCAGTGCTGGAGCCGCCCCCCGCGGTCGAAGAGCGACAGCGTTAAAGACAGCGTCGCCATCAAGACCGTGTAGAGCGCGACGAGCGGCCACGCGACGCCCGTGTGGACGTAATTCCAGAAGGTCGGCGCGCGCGGCGGCGCGGTGCGCGGCGCGTCCGCACCGACCGCCGCCGGCCGGGGCTCGCCTTCGGTCACAACCTCTTTCATCGTCCTCAAACCCCGACGCCGAGCCGCCGCGCGGCCGAGAGCAGGCCGATGATCGTCTTGGCGTCCTCGACCTCGCCGGAGGCGACCATCTCCAGCGCCCGCGCGAAGGGTAGGCGCGTGACCTCGATGATCTCGTCCTCCTCGTGGCGGCGCGCCGTCTCCGTAAGGCCCGTGGCGAGGAAGACCCAAAGCCTCTCGGAGCAGAAGCCCGGCGTCGTGTAGAACTCCGAGATCAGCTCCATGCGCGCAGCGACGACACCCAACTCCTCCTCCAGCTCGCGCGCCGCGCACGCGCCCGGCCCCTCGCCCGCTTCGAGCCGCCCGGCCGGGAGTTCGAGCACGTAGCGCCCCGTCGGGTGCCGGTACTGGCTCACGAGCGCGACCGTCCCGTCATCGAAGCACGCCACCACGCCCGCCCCGCCGTTGTGGCGCACCACCTCGCGCACGTAAGTCCGCCCGCCCTCGCGCACCGTGTCCACCACGACCTCGATGATGCGCCCCGCGTAAATCTCCTCGCTCGCCAAAACCTCCGGCCGGCCTTCGTTAGACATTCCCATCTCTAAAGGAGTTTCGCCAGTTTCGGGTTTCGAGTGAGAAAGCAATTTGTCTGAACTCGAAACTCGAAACTCGCAACCCGAAACTTATTCAGTACGTGTTGGCCCGCGGCAGGAGCGGGTCGGCGGCCGTCGCGGGCCGCTCGTCGTTGAAGCGGATGCCGGTCACTTCGGAGCCGGCGTAGAAGTGGCGGCGGCCCGTCGCGTCCGGGCCTGTGGTGCGGACGGGGTCGGCGCTGACGGCGAAGGCCGGGGGGCGGCCCTCGGCCGGCGGCGTCACTTGCAGGCGGAACGCGTAGCCCTCGACGACGAGCGTGTCGCCTTCGAGCGGGGCGCGGAAGACGCCGGCCTCGACGAGTTGCCGGAACGTGCCGTACTCGCCGCGGGCTTCGAGGTAGAGCTGCTCGGCGGCGGCGACGCTGTCTATGACCAACACGGCCTCCCGCTCGTTGGCCGCGGCGAACCGGCGGCGGCGCGCGTCGTCGCGCACACGAACGAAGAGCATCCACAGCGCGGCGGCCGCGACCAGCCCCACGAGCGCGAAGACGGCCAGCCGCCGCCACAGACGTTTCGTTTCCTGGCTGTAACTCATAAGGGAGGGGCTAGGGGCTGGGGGCTAGGGGCTTGAGTGGGAAGACATCTTGAAGCTTTCATATTCAAGCGGCCACGGCGACTGTCTTTTAACAAGCCCCCAGCCCCTAGCCTCTAGTCTCTAGCAACGCTTTGATTTCGCCGACGAGGTAGAGCGAGCCGGTCACGCAGACGAGGCCGCCGCCCGCGGCTTGGGCGCGCGCGAGGGCGAGCGCGTCGGGGACGGAAGGGGCGAGCGTGATTGTACTCGAACTCGGAGGCGAGGGGACAGCGCGGAGCAGTTCGCCGACGGCGGCCGCGCGCGGGCTGCGCGGCTCGGTCAGGATTAAATTCGCCGCCGCGGGGAATAGGACGGCCCCGATCTCGGCGAGCGCCTTGTCGCGCATCGCGCCGAAGACCATCGTGACGGGCGCGCGGACGAACTCATCGAGGTAGTCGCGCAGGGCGCGAGCGCCGGCGGGGTTGTGCGCGCCGTCGAGGAGGACGGGCGGCGCGGCGCGCTCGTCGAGTTCGAGCCGGCCGGGGTGCTCCGCACGTTCCAGCCCCTCGACGACGGCCGCGCGCGTGACGGGAAATCCTTCCTCGATTAAAGCCTCCGCGAGCGCGACGGCCGCCGCCGCGTTCGTCAACTGGTGGCGGCCGCGCAGCGCGAGGCGGACGGCCCCGTAGTCTCCGCGGTCGGTGCGCAGGCGCGCGCGCAGGCGGCCGCCGGGGGCCGCGCCTTCGACCCCGAACCACGCGGGCGTCGCGCGCCCCGGCTCGACGCCGCACTCGCGGCAGCGCGCGAGGATGACGCGCTCGGCCTCCGGCTCCTGCGGCGCGACGACCGCGCGGACGCCCGGCCGGACGACGGCCGCCTTCTCGGCCGCGATCTCGGCGAGCGTCGCGCCGAGATATTCCTGGTGGTCGAGCGCGACGGGCGTGAGGGCGACGAGCGAGGCCCCGGCGGCCGTCGTCGCGTCGAGCCGCCCGCCCATGCCCGTCTCCAGAATCGCCAGGCGGACGCGCGCCTCGCGGAAGGCGACGAGCGCCGCGGCCGTCACCTGCTCGAAGAAGGTCGGGAGCGCGCCGTCCCGCCTCTCGACATCTTCGGCGGCCGCGCGCACGGCCGTAGCGGCGCGCGCGAACGCCTCCGGCGAAATCTCCCGGCCGTCTATCCGCACGCGCTCCGTGATCGAGACGAGGTGCGGCGAGGTGTAGAGGCCGGCGCGCACCCCGGCGGCGCGGCAGACGGCCGCCAGCATCGCCGCCGTCGAGCCTTTGCCGTTCGTGCCCGCGAGCTGCACCGACGGGAAGGCGCGCTCGGGGCGGCCGAGGCGCGCCAGCAGCCGCGAGACGTTGTCGAGCCCGAGCTTGACGGCGACGGTCTCGTGGCCGAGGCCGAGGAGGTACTTGACCGTCTCGTCGAAGTCCACGGCTCGGGCTTAGCTTTGGGTCTTGTGCGGGGAGGGTCGAGCTTCGGCGGCGCGCGGCTCGGACGGCGACTCGGGGAGCGCGCCGTCGCCGTTCGCGCCCTGCGGCAACTCGGCCCGGACGGGCTTGAACTGGATTTCGGGGTTGTACATGAAGTCGAGCGCCTTGATGATGAAGTCGCGCATCTCGCGGCGGTCAACGACCGCGTCGAGCATGCCGTGTTCGAGGAGGAACTCGGCGGTCTGGAAGTTCTCGGGCAGCTTCTGGCGGATGGTCTGCTCGATGACGCGGGGGCCGGCGAAGCCGATGAGCGCCTTCGGCTCGGCGATGTTGAGGTCGCCGAGCATGGCGAAGCTGGCCGTGACGCCGCCCGTCGTCGGGTCGGTCATCACCGAGACGTAAGGCAGCCGCGCCTCCGAGAGGAGCGCCAGCGCCGCCGAGACCTTCGCCATCTGCATCAGGCTGAGCGTCCCTTCCTGCATCCGCGCGCCGCCCGACTGGCTGAAGATGACGACCACGCCGCGCTCGCGCACCGCCCGCTCGATGAGGCGCGTCAGCTTCTCGCCGACGGCCGAGCCCATCGAGCCGCCGAGGAAGCGGAAGTCCATCGCCCCGACGAAGGCGAGGCGGCCGCCCAGACGGCCGCGCGCGTTGATGACCGCCTCGGGCAGCCCCGACGTGCGCCGCGCCTGTTCGAGCCGCTGCTTGTAGGGCTTGGTGTCGACGAACCCGAGCGGGTCGGACGAGACGACCTCGGCGTCCAGCTCCTCGTAGCTGCCCTCGTCGAACATCATCGCGAGGCGGGTGCGGGCGTCGAGGCGGAAGTGGTGGCCGCAGTGGGTGCAAACCTGGAAGGACTCTTCGAGCTCGCGCTTGTAGAGGGCTGCGCCGCACTCCGGGCACTTCTCGAAGACGCCCTCGGTCTTGACGCGCCGCTCGTCCGCCGGGACGGACTCGATGCGCTGACTCTTCCGCCGGAACCAGGACATAGGATTCAACAGTTTCAAGTTCAAAGTTCCAAGTTTCAAGTTAAGGCATTGTCTTCAACTTGAAACTTTGAACTTTGAACTTGAAACTTGACTGCGCAGGGTATCACGAACGGGCCGCGGCGCAGAAGCGCGCGGCGCGCCGTTTCAGGTGCGCGCGTCGCGCTCGGCGCGGCGGCGCTCGGCCGTGGCGACCAGCTCCTCGTGCCCGGCGAGGCTCCCCGTGGTGCCGCCGGCCGCGCGGAACTCGATGGCCTCGACCAGCTGCCCGACGACCGCGCGCTCGGCCTCCTCCCACGTCCCGCGGAAGGTGCAGCCGGCCGCGTTGCGGTGGCCGCCGCCGCCGAACCGCTCGGCGATGCGCGCCACGTTGACGTCGCCCTTCGAGCGCAGGGAGACGCGGTAGGAGCCGGGCGCGGTCTCCTTGAAGAAGGCGCACGCCTCGACCTCGCCGCAGGCCATCGGGTAGTTGACCAGCCCGTCGCCGTCCTCGTCCGAGGCGCCGGTGCGCGCCTGCGCCTCCTGCGTCTGCACGAGCCAGGCCACCCGCCCCGAGGGGTCGCGCTTGACGGTCGAGAGCACCTCGTGGGTGAGTTCGATCTTGCTCCAAGGGTAGTTGGCGAAGACGTTCTGCGAGACCTTCGCGGGCTTGACGCCGGCGCGGACGAGTTCGGACGCGACCTTGAAGGTGCGCTCGCTCGTGTTCGAGTAGTGGAACGACCCCGTATCGGTAATCAGCGCCGTGTAGACGCACTCGGCGATCTCCTTGGTGACGCGCACGCCGAGGGCCTTGCAGAGGTTGTAGATCATCTCGCCGACGGCCGAGGCGGTCGAGTCTATCCAGTTGATGTTGCCGAAGAGCGCGGTCGTCGAGTGGTGGTCAATGTTGACGACGAACTGCTCGTCGAGGTCGCCGAGGCCGGGCCGGGTGATGTCCGAGCACTCGATGACGAAGACGGCGTCGTAGGGGCGGTCGACGCGGGGCGTGACCCGGACGCCGGCCGCGCCGGGCAGCTTCGAGTAGGCGTGCGGGACGGCGTCGCGCATGATGACCTCGACCTCCTTGTCGAGCGCGCGCAGGAGCCAGTAGAGGCCGAGCGACGAGCCGAGGCTGTCGCCGTCGGGGCGGATGTGCGAGGTGATCGCGAAGCGCCGCTTCGACTCGATCACCTCGACGACTTGGCTGAGCATTTGAAATCAAAAATGATGAATGATGAATGATGAATGATGAATAAAGGCAACTTCTTTATTCATCATTCATCATTCATCATTCATCACTTCACTCCTTCCTTCTTCGCCGGCCTCGCCCGCGGGGGCGGGCCGGTCTCTGTCCTGCCCGATCTCTTGCAGGAGCGCCTCGACGCGCGTGGCCGACTCCTCGACCGTGTCGCGGACGAAGTGCAGCTCCGGCGTGTAGCGCAAATTCAGCGTGCGCCCGAGCTGGCGGCGGACGTAAGGCGCGGCCTTGTGCAGCGCCTTGAGGGCCGCGGCCCGCTCCTCCTCCGACCCCTCGGCGACGACGTAGACGCGCGCGTCGCGCAGGTTGTCGGCCACCCGCACCTCCGTCACCGTCACGCGCTCCAGCCGCGGGTCTTCCAGCTCGAAGCCCACGATCTGGCTCACCTCCTCGCGGATCAGCTCTGCGACTTTCTCGGGCCGGCGCATAACAAGTTTCAAGTTCCGAGTTTCAAGTTCCAGGTTAGGAGTTTGTATTAACTCGAAACTTGGAACTTGAAACTTGAAACTTAGAGTTCGGTGGCGGCGATCCGCTCGATCACGTACGCTTCAATCTGGTCGCCGACCTTGATGTCGTTGAAGTTTTCGAGTCCGATGCCGCACTCGAAGCCCTCGCGGACTTCCGAGACGTCGTCCTTGAAACGGCGCAGGCTGGCGATGTTGCCCTCCCAGGTGACGACGCCGTCGCGGATGAGGCGGGCGCGCGCGCTGCGCCGAATCTGCCCCTGGGTGACGCGGCAGCCCGCGACCGACCCGACGCGCGGGACGCGGAAGACCTCCTGGATGAGCGCCGTCCCCGTGATCTGCTCGCGCTCGATGGCTTCGAGCATCCCGATCATCGCCGCCCGGATTTCCTCCTCGAGCTTGTAGATGATCGAGTGCAGCCGGATGTCAACGTGCTCGTGCCGGGCGATCTCGGCCGCCCGCGTCTCGGGGCGGACGTTGAAGCCGATGATGACGACGGCGCGGCCCGAGGCCTCGGTCTGCGTCGCCGACGCCAAAAGCACGTCCGACTCGGTGATGGCGCCGACGCCGGAGCGGATGACGCGCACCTTGACCTGCTCGGTCGAGAGCTTCTGGAGCGTGCTCTTCAAGACCTCGACCGAACCCTGCACGTCGGCCTTGAGGATGACGAGCAGCTCCTTGACCTGCGCCTCGCCGAGCGCCTCGATGCCGCGCTTGGTGGTCTGCGCGAGCGTCTGCTGGCGCGCGATCATCTGGCGCTGGTGCGAGACCTGCTGCGCCTTCGTGATGTCGGCGACGACCTGGAACGCCTCGCCCGCCTGAGGGACGCCCTGCATGCCGAGGACTTCGACGGGCGTCGCCGGCCCGGCCTCCGTGATGTGCTCGCCGCGGTCGTTGTACATGGCGCGCACCTTGCCGAAGATTTGGCCGACGATGAAGGGGTCGCCGACCCTCAGAGTCCCCTGCTGGACGAGCACGGTGGCGACCGCGCCGCGCCCCCGGTCGAGCTTCGCCTCGAGGACGACGCCGGAAGCCAGCCGCGTCGGGCTCGCCTTCAGGTTCAGGATGTCGGCCGTGAGCAGGATGGTTTCGAGCAGCGTGTCAAGGTTCTCGCGCCGCTTGGCCGAGACCGGCACCATCTCGGTGTCGCCGCCCCAGTCCACCGGCTGGAGACCCTGGTTGGCGAGTTCCTGCTTGACGCGCTCGGGGTTCGCGTCCGGCCGGTCAATCTTGTTGATGGCGACGACGATGGGGACGCCGGCCGCGCGCGAGTGCTCGATGGCCTCGACGGTCTGCGGCATGACGCCGTCGTCGGCCGCGACGACGAGGACGACCACGTCGGTCGCCTTCGCGCCGCGCGCGCGCATCATGGTGAACGCCTCGTGGCCCGGCGTGTCGAGGAAGACGACCCGCCGCTCCTCGCCGGGCGCGTCCGGGTTCGGAACGTTGACGCTGTAAGCGCCGATGTGCTGCGTGATGCCGCCGGCCTCGCCCGCGGCGACGTTGGCGGCGCGGATGCCGTCGAGCAGGCTGGTCTTGCCGTGGTCTACGTGGCCCATGACGGTGACGACCGGCGCGCGCGGCAGTTCCACGTCGTCCACGTCCTTCTCCAGCATCTCCTCGAACTCGTCCTCGGCGATGGCCTCCTCGAAGTCTACGAACTGCACGTCGAAGCCGAACCGGCGGCCGAGGTCTTTCGCCACGTCGGTGTTGAGCGCCTGGTTGATGGTCGCGAAGACGCCGCGCTGGAGCAGCAGGGCGACGATGTCCTTCGGCTTGACGCCGAGCTTCTCGGCGAACTCCTTGACGGTCGCGCCCTCGACGAGCCGCACCGGCCTGAGGTCGCCGCCGGCCGCGCCGCCCGCGCCGGGGCTGCCCAGCGACTGCGCGACGCGCGCCTCGAGCGTGAGCGGCTTGGGCGGCACGACGAAGTCGCGCTCGAAGCCGCGCCCCCGCCCCTCGCCGCCCTTGGCGTGCCCGTGCAGGGGCCGCCCCGCGCGGCCCCCGCGCCCGCCGCGCCCGCCGGGCCGCCGCGGGTCCTGCGTCGGGATGTAGGTGGTCTGCGGCGTGGCCGTCTCGCCGGGCGTGC